>JBDGZZ010000424.1:0-3243 GCA_039588335.1 Gemmatimonadota bacterium
CACCGGGACACCTGCGAGGGAGTAGTCTCTTGTTGGCTGTCCAAGCTCCAGGTAGCCTGACCGAACAGGGGTGACATCGATGGAACAAGGCAACGGCGAAAAGAAGGACGCTCCACTCAACGAGGCCAAGCTGCGCAATACCGTGCACGGCATCGTGTCCGAGGTGTTCGAGCAGAAGGAGCAAGAGCGACAGAAGTCAGAGGCACGTACCGCTCGGCGTGGGCACAAGCGCACGGTGCTTCTGTCGCTGGCCCTGGGCTTCCTGGTTGCCTGGGTCGCCTTCTCGACGTTGATACCCGCGCTGTTTTCCCAGAAGGAGCGCGCCATGCCGCACGAGCTTCTCGGGTTGTGGACGACTCCAGCCGAGAGGTACGCTGACCGCGCACTCGAGATCCAAGAGTCCTCTCTGATCTTTCACACTGGCGACGGCGAATTCACCACTCATCCCATACAGCAGGTGAGCAGGACCGTAAGCGACACCGTCGTCCTGTACCACGTGGACTATATCGATGAGGAAGTGGTATACACCCTATCCTTCTACTATGAGCCGACCCCCGTGGACAAGATTCGGTTCCAGAACCAGCTCGAGATGGAGTGGAGTAGGTAGCCCGCTCTGCTCCCTGTTCCCTGTTCGCCGTTCCCTGTTCCCTGTTCCCCGTTCCCTGTTCCCCGTTCCCCCCTCCCTGCTCCCCTCTGAAGCAATCAGCTAGATTACGCAGTTGATTTCGATAGCGCACGGGACGGGACGTGCGCTCGAAACCGCACTAGCATGTCAGCTTTTGATCGCACGGTCTCGACATCCCAAGGGAGGATCTGTCGATGAGAATGTTCACGATGGTGGCATTGGCGCTGGCCTGTGCCACATCGGCCGCCGCGCAGGAGGGAGGGATATTCCCCTTCGACTACCGGCTGGTCGAACTGGAAAACGGGTTCAAGGCTTACCTGATCAAGGCGGGCGCGCCCGGTCAGCTCGCATATGTGACGATGGTGCGTACCGGGAGCCGCGATGAAGTCGAACCCGGCAGATCAGGTTTTGCCCACTTCTTCGAACACATGATGTTCCGGGGTACCGACAAGTACCCCAACTACGACCTGATCACGAGTCAGATGGGTGCTTCACGCAATGCATTCACCTCCAACGATCTGACAGTCTACTACCTGGTGGCATCCAACGATTATCTGGAGCAGATAGTAGATCTGGAGTCGGATCGTTTCAGCAAACTCAATTACGACGAGCCCGGTTTCCGCACCGAAGCCGGAGCGATCCTGGGAGAGTACATGCAGGGCGCTCTGTCTCCGGGGCGTTATCTGGACGAGAGAGTGCGCGCGGTGGCCTACGACCGGCACACCTACGGGCACACCACGATCGGCTATGAGGCCGACGTGCGGGCGATGCCGGAGGGATACGATTACAGCCTGTCCTTCTACCAGCGGTTCTACCGGCCGGAAAACATCGTGTTGGTTCTGGCAGGTGATTTCGAATACGACGAGGCCGAGCAGCTGATACGCGACCATTACTCAGCCTGGGAGCCCGGTTATGTGGCCCCCAACATCATACCGGAGCCGACGCAAAGAGGGACGCGGCGCCAAACCGTGGAATATCCTGGTCGTACGTTGCCTGTAATGAGTGTGAACTACAAGGCACCGGCGTGGAGCGCCGGCGACAAGCTGGCGGTGGCCACTGAGGTGTTAGGTGAGGTCGCATTCGGCTCCAACTCCGACATCTACAAGAAGCTCGTAATCGAGGAACAAAGAGTCCAGTACATCTATGGGGCATTTGGCCTTGCCCGCGATCCGGCCTTGCTCGAAATCGGCGCGATGGTGATCGACCGCGGCGATGTGCCGTCGATCGAGCAGGAGATTCAGAATGCGGTCAACCGGGCACGTGAAGAGCTGGTGGACGCCAAGTTGCTGGCCGACACCAAGCGCGCCATGAAGTACGGATTCCTCATGGGACTCGAAACCGCTCAGAACGTCGCCTTTGCCATGATCCAGTACGTGATCAACACGGGTGGCATCGAGGCCGTCGACGAGTACTACAGGACGCTCGACTCCGTCACTGCCGAGGACGTGCGGGAAGCAGCGCGCACCTATTTCGTGGACAGTGGCAAGACCGTTGTGTTGATGGTGCAGGAAGGGGGGGAATGATGAAACGCCTGACAATCATATCGGCGGGTGTGGCGGCCATGGTAGCGTGTGGTGGTCCCAGCGACACCGTCATACTCAGCGAACCCGATTCGCCGTTCATAGCGTTCAACATCTGGGTCAAGTCGGGTTCCCAAAACGACCCGGCAGGTAAGGAAGGACTGGCTGCCCTCACCGCGAACCTGCTGTCCGATGGCGCCACGGAACAAGACAGTTACGAGGCTATCCTCGAGAAGCTCTACCCCATGGCCGCCGGATACGGTTACAACGTCGACAAGGAAATGACCGTGTTCCGCGGCAGGATTCACCGGGACAACCTGGACACATACTACGAGTTGTTCCGCAATTCCCTGTTGTCGCCGGCGTTCAGGCAGGAAGACTTCGATCGTGTAAAGAGCCAGAGGATGAACTTCCTGGAGCGGTCGCGACGGTTCAGCCGGGACGAGGAGCTGTCGAAGGAGCTGCTGTTCACCACGGCGTACACCGGCACTCCGTACGAGCACCCTGAAGAGGGGTACGTCGAATCGGTTCGCTCCATAACACTCGATGACGTGCGGGGCTTCTATGACACCTACTATATAAACAGCAACGTCGTCGTAGGTGTGGGCGGCGGCTACGCGGTCGGTTTCCCGCAGCAAGTGCGCGCCGACATGAATACGTTGCCGCAGGGCACCGTTGCAGCGGTACCGGCTCCCGAACCGGCGATGCCTGACGGATTCAAGGTATTGATCGTCGAGAAGGAGACCGACGCCACCGCTATATCACTGGGTTTCCCAATCTCGCTGGTACGCGGAGATCCGGATTTCTTTGCACTGATGGCGGTGAACTCCTGGTTCGGTGAGCATCGCAATTCGTTTAGCCATCTGTATCAAGTGATCCGCGAAGCGCGCGGCATGAATTACGGGGACTACAGTTATATCGAGGCATATCCACTGGGTTACACTACCCAGGTGCCACCGACAAACGTGGCGCGTAGAAGTCATCTTTTCGAGATCTGGATCCGTCCGATATCGCTGACGGCGCCGGGCAATCTGCACGAGCGGACCCTGTTCGCCACCCGGGCCGCCTTGCGAGAATTGAAGGATCTCGTCGACAACG
>JBDGZZ010000425.1:0-5696 GCA_039588335.1 Gemmatimonadota bacterium
ACGTGCTCTCCGTTGGGACCGAATACCCTCAGTTCCAGAGCCTGGCGCTCGTACACGTAGATGTTGCCGTTCTCGTCTACCTCCATCGATCCGATGCTGCCGAACATGTCGGGCCCGTCACCCTCGAGGGTGCCGATCCGTACCTCTTCTACCACACGCCAGGCGGTACGCGAGTCCCATACTCCGTCTATGGGATTACTGACCGACACCGCACCACCAACCAGAGTGTCCATGGTCCCCGACCACATGGTGGCAGCGTTCGACTCGGCGGGCGAGCAAGCCGTGGAGCTTCCCAACGCCAGGAGTAGTGACAGGATAGCAGCCGATCTGGGTGAGAATAGCCTGGCTGTGACACACGACATGTGCAGCTCCTTCTACATTGACATCTATGTGACCGCCAGCGCTTCGGTCAGCTGTGCGGCCGCCGCCCTCCGCTTCTCCGGCCGCAACTCGAACATCAGATACAACGCGGGCGTAACCGTTAGAACCAGTATGGTAGAACTGGCCAGGCCACCAATGAGCGCGTATCCCAGAGCATTCCAAATGTTTGCGTCGGCGTACTCGCTGAACAGCACGAGCGGCAGTAAACCGAATATGGTGGTCGTACTCGTCATGAGGATGGGCCGCACCCGCTCCAGCGTACCTCGCAATGTGGCTTCATGGAGTGGAAGACCCTCTTTACGCCGTAGGTGATTCACATGATCCACCAGCAGAATCGCGTTGTTGACCACGATGCCGCCCATCATGATTACGCCGATGTAGGCTTCGCGCGTGAAGCTGGCGTCGGTGTAGAAGAACATCAGGAAGACACCGATCAGCGCCATCGGCACGGTGAGCAGTACGCAGAGCGGCTGCCGCAACGACTCGAACAGGGCGGCAGTCACCATGAACACGAGCACCAGTGATACCGCCAACACACCGTAGATCTGTTTCTCCTCTTCCCATTCCCAGCGCCAGGCGTCCCGGCCCTCGATCTTGTACCCGTCAGGAGTCTGGGTCGCGTTGATTACCGCTTCCTGCACGCGATCTCCCAATTTCGACGGACCGCGGAACTCGTAACTCACGTTGCGTTGATACTGCTGATCCTCACGCACGACCCGGTTGAGCACTTGCCGCTCTGCGATGCTGGCCAGCTCGCCCAGGCGTACACCCTCCCCGGACTGCGACCTGATCAACAACTCCTCGAGCTGCGTGACATCGAACTCCTCGTACCCCTGGAGCTTTACCTCGAAATCGACTTCTTCGCCGTCTATGCGAATCGGAGTCGCACCGGTCTGGCCGGGAACGGCCGCGAACACCTGGTAGACCACATCCTGAACCGATATTCCGTGCAGACCGATGCGCTGGCGGTCGATGGACAGCGCGAACTCGGTGACCTTGTCGCGAGTGGGCACGTAGTATCCCATCGAGTTCACATCGACTTCACGCACCCGGGAGAATCGTTCCAGGCGCCGACCCAAATCTTCGGCAATTTCCCTCACCTTCTCGTAGCTGTAACCCAACACCCGGATCGTGTAATTGGGCGCACCTCCGCCACCGCCGTAGAACGAGGGACCGTAGCCGTACACGCGCACCTCCGCACCTCCGAACAGATAGCTGTATGCCAGCAGCTGCTCCTTGATGGCAACGGGAACCATCGTATTCTCGAGCGAGTCGGGGAACGTGACCCTCATGCGTCCGAACTCGGGTTGGACATAGGTGGTGAAACGCTCAACCTCCGGCAACGTCTTGAGCTTGTCTTCGAAGAAACGCGCCAACTCATCGACCCGCTCCAGCTCGGCTCCCCGCGGCAGCCGTATCTGAATGTCGATGTATGTGTCGCTCCCACCCCACCGGCCCCACACGATGCCGCGGTTCACGTACTTGTCGAACACGTACGCGGACATTCCGAACGCCACCACGGCGACTCCCACAGTTATCAGCGGATAGACCGGCCAGTGTCGCTTCTTGGTGAGCCGCAAAGTGAAGCCGAGCACGGCGGCGTAGAAGCGAACGTATATGGGCGGTTTGTCTGAGTCGCCTTCCAGCGTCGCAGTGCCAGGCAGCCGCACGGCCTTGGTGTCGGTCAACACCTTGCTTGCCAGCCCGGGAATGAACGAGAACGCTACGAACAGACTGGCAAAGAGACTCATGCCAACCACTATCGCCAAAGGCACGTAGTAGACCCGGAGTTCTCCCTGCAAATAAACGAACGGAATGAAGACGATTATCGTCGTCATGGTCGCGGCCAGAATGGGCAGTACCACTTCCCGCGCACCAGCCTCGGCAGCCGCCGCTCCTTGCAGCCCTTTCTGCCGTTTTCGATAGATGTTCTCCAGCACGACGATCGCGTTGTCGACGATCAAGCCGAACCCCATGGCGAGGCCCATCAACGTCAGCACGTTGAGCGTGAACCCGCCGAAGTAGATCAGGTTGAGAGCTATGAGGATCGAGAATGCGATGGTGGCGAACACGATCGCCGCCGACCGGAACGACCTGAGGAAGAGCAACAACACCAGGAAGATCACGAAAGCCGCAATGAGAGCCCTTATGCGCAAATCCTGCAGCTGGCTCTTGATGTCCTCACTCTCATCGTCCTCGAGAATCAGCTCCAGGCCCGCGGGGTGGATGTTCTCGATATCCTCCAGGCGTGCTTTGACACGGTCGGCCACTTCCACCGTGTTGATTCCGATCTCTTTGTATACGCGGAAAGAGATGGAAGGCTGGGCGTCGATGCGGTTCAACGACGTCGGGTCCTCATAGGTGTCGTGAACCGTGGCGACATCTTCTATTCTCACGATGCGGCCCCGGTCGGTTAGCAGCGGCACCTTGCGGATTTCCTGAGCCGATTTAGTGCTGTGTCGGATGGCCACGGTACGCAGTAGCCCGTCCGTCTCTACCGCACCGGCTTCCGCGACGTACTCGAGTTCGCTGATCCGCTGTCGCACGTACCAGGAACTGAGACCGAGAGAATTCACCTTGCGCTCGTCCAACTCGATCTGCAGTAGCCGGTCGCGGCCCCCCTGCACCTGCACCGTCGCCAATCCCTCGAGCAGCAGCAGCTCCGGAACTACGCGGTCATCGATGTGTGCTCTGAGTGCCTCCTGTGTGTACGGGCCGGTGACCTCGTAGCGCAAGAACGGCTGCGACTGGTCGGCGAATTCGTCGGGAATGTACGGCGTGACACGCGGGGGTCGCACTCCCGGAGGCAGGTCCTCTTCCAGCACGGTGAGTCGCTCGGACAAGTCGAGTCGGGCGAAGTCTCTCGACACCGCGTACCTGCTGGATAGCTGCTTCCATCGGAGCGGTTACGAAGGCCTCCATTGCCTCGGGCGATGCCCCGCGCCAGTCGGCCGTCACCGTGAGCTGTGGCAAGTCGGTATCGGGCAGCAGCTCGATCGGTATGTTGCGCCAGGCTGCCACACCGAGCAGGGCCACGCCGAAATACGCCATCGTTATGGCGACCGGCCTTCGAATCGAGAGGCGGATCATTAGGCGCCTCCCTTATCAAACCGATGCGGATCCAATACGGGCGTTGACGCAGTCGCATTGGCAACCGCACCCGCACCTCCGACTGCTCCCGCTTCCACTCCTCCCGCGGTCCCCGTCGCAACAGCGGAGAGACCGAACGCGGCGCGCACCTTCTGCCTCACGTCGTCGAGCAGGTTATATGCAACCGGAACTACGACCAATGTGAGCGCCGTCGCACTGATGAGGCCGCCGATGACCGCAATGGCGAGCGGGGCTCTCAGGTCAGCTCCGCGTCCCCAGCCGAGCGCCATCGGCGTCAAACCGAGAACGGTCGTAACCGTCGTCATTACGATGGGACGCAATCTCACCCTTCCGGCCTCGAGGATCGCCTGACGTAAATGCAATCCGGCGCGCCGCATCTGATTGATGAAGTCGACTTTGACGATGGCGTCGTTCACGACTATGCCCACCAGAATTACGAGACCGATCAGGCTCATCGAGTTGAGTCCCTCGCCTGCGACCCACAAGGCGACCGCTGCACCCACCGTGGCTAGCGGCACGCTGAGCAAGATGGTAAACGGGTGCACGAACGATTCGAACTGCGCAGCCAGTATCATGTAGACCAACAGCAACGCCAGGCCAAACGCAAAGGCGAGATCTCTGAAGCTCTTGTCACGCTCCTCGTTCTCGCCGCCGACATCCACTCTCAGCCCGCGCGGGGCAGGATTGGCGGACAGGGTTGCGCGCACGTCGGTCAGCGCGTCATCGAGGCTTCCGGCGGCATCGGCGTATACGGTTACGGTCCTGGCCTGCTCCAAGCGTCGCACCTCCGCCGGTCCTACCGTTTCGCGTGCGTTCACCAATTGCCGCAGCGGGATCCCGTCTACCTGCAGCACATCCAGCGTGGCTGCCGAGCGGCGCTGATTCTCGGGTAGCCTGATGACGACCGGAACCTTCTCGTCGAAGTCGACGAAATCGGTCGCGGCCAACCCACTCATGTAGTTCTCTATGGTACGGGCTATGGCGCGCGGCTCTATACCGAACGCCGCCGCCCGCTCGCGATCGATCTCTACGAGTCCTCAACAGCCATGCGGACGTTCCTGAGCGAGGATATGGGCTGCAGATGTTGCTCCACCTCTTGGGCGTAAACCCATGCTGCATCGAGATTGTCACCTCTGACTCTCACGGCCAGGTCGGCTTCGCCACCGCCGAGGATCCGGCCCAGAGCGGTAGCGGTACCGGTTTCCAGTGTGAGTGCCCCGGGTGGGAACTGGGCCAACCCCGGCTGCATTCGAGCGATCGCCTCGGCCGTGGCCACTCTCGGCTTGAGGCGAACTTCTACAACCGAAGTGTTGAGCCCGCTCTCTTCATCCTCCACTCCTGCCACTGCCTCCTGCAGCCCAACTCTGGTGAACACGGCATCGACCCCGGGATCGGCCAGGAAGACCTCCTCCAGTCGTGCCGTTGCAATCGCTGTCTCGTCAATCGGGGTTCCGCGCGGTAGTTCCAGGCGGGCCCGAAACGCTCCCTGGTCGACATCGGGCAGGACACTCCGGTCCAGCACGGCAGCAACTGCAAGCCCCAGGAACAGGGCCAACGCGGCGACGCCCACGACACGCACCTTGTTGTCGAGCGCTCTTTCCAACAAGCCGTGGTACCAGTTGGCGAACACCTCGAACCGGCGGTCGAACCAATCGAGCAAGGGCCTGAAGAAGGTGTGGATCGCCGAGCCGATTGAGTGAAAGACCGACCAGACCAAGCGTCTGAGATATGAGCGCTGGGTATGAGCATCTTTATCAGGGACCCAACGAGCCGCCATGGTCGGCAGCAGCGTGAGCGCCACGATTAGGCTCGCCATCAACGCGAATGCAACCGCGAACGAGAGAGCGCCGAATAGTTCGCCCGCGACACCTTCTATATAGATGATCGGTCCGAACACACTGATCGTCGTTAGGGTGGATGCCGTGATGGCTCCCTGGACTTCTTCCGCTCCCCGGGCCGCGGCCTCGTGCGGCTGCTCCCCGCCCTCACCGTGACGGAAGATGTTCTCCAGCACTACGATCGAGTTGTCGACCAACATTCCCACACCCAGCGCGAGGCCGCCCAGGCTCATGATGTTGAGCGACACTCCCGCCAGGTCGAGCAACGCAAAGGAGGCCACGACGGAGATGGGGATCGCCAGTGCCACCGCGATGGGATAACGTGCGTGCCGCAAGAAGAAGAACAGTACGAGGAAAGCCAGGATG
>JBDGZZ010000426.1:0-3230 GCA_039588335.1 Gemmatimonadota bacterium
GTTTTGCGGCCACAATAGAAGAAGCTACGACGGCTGACATTGTGCTTCACGTGATCGATGCAGCCCACCACGACTGGCAGGAGCAGGTGTCGGTGGTGGATGAGGTTCTCGACGGCCTGAACCTAGATGGAAGGCCGGTCGTTCACGTCTTCAATAAGATCGACCTGGTGGGCCAGCCTGAGGCACTCGAGTCGAGGGTGCACGGTGCCTACGAGAACGCCGTCTGTGTGTCGGCAGTGAAGGGACGCATCGAAGAACTGCAGGCGCGACTAGAGAACCTGGCCCCGGCGAGATCTAGAATGGCCTAACGGACTCCGCCGGGTCACCTGGCCGGAGCAGTTCAGGGCTAACCCGCTGCCAATTCGTCGGCCACGCCTTTCCCAGTGGTCTCCTTCAACACTCGCGCCACATCTGCAGCAAACCTTCGCCACGAGTAAAAGTCCTCTGCACGGCGGCGGCCGGCCAGGCCGATCGAGCGCATCACCTCGGTCGGGAGATTGAGCGCGGCACGTAATGTCTGAGCCAGTGCAGTCGGATCACGCGGTTCTGCCAACCACCCGGCCTCCCGCCGTTGTCCTATGCCACCGCCCAGGATTTCGATTGGCCCCGCCTCGTTCGCAGCCACCACCGGTATCCCGCACGCCATCGCCTCCACCACTACTCTGCCAAAAGGTTCCGGCCGGGTCGAGTAGTGGACCGCCAAGTCGAATTCGGGATAAGTGTTCTCGATCTTGGACTGGAACGGAAGCATATGCACTCGAGGGAGCAGCGAGCGCGGAGGTTCCGCTGCCTGCTCCCGGTCCTCGGCTCTCCGATCTACATCCACCGCGGGATCCCCACTTCCCATCGTTACTACTTGCCACTCTCCCGTTGCCGCTCGGTCGACCTCCACCGATAGCTCCTTTACGTAGGCCCGCTCTGCCAGTGTGTCGTAGATGCTACCGCCGACGATCACGAGGTGCACGTCCTGAAACTCATCGGCTATTTCGCCGAACGCCTTGATCACCTCCATCTGTCCCTTCCACCGCGCGAGAACGGACGGCATGCCGACGATCTTGTGATCTCGTGGAATGCCAAGTCGTTCGTGTATCCAGAACGTTCGCGCAGCCGGCTTGAACCGGTCGAGATTGATGCCGTTCGGAATCACCACGAATCGATCAGCCGCTCCCCGCTTCCCGCTCCCCGCTCCCTGCTTCTTCCACGCTTCACCTACCACATGGCTGTTGGCTACCACAGCCTCGGGTACCCGGCCGGCCAGCCAACTCCACATTCGCGACATCCCTTCGGGAGGAAACTCGTGCAGGTGCCACACGACCGGGTGTCGTCTCGCGATGGCGAGAGCCAGATGTGCCTTGAAGGACGTCGAGTACACCACGTCGGCATCCCGGATGAACTCGTGTTTCCTCAAAGTGCGCGACCAGCGCCACAAACCTGCTGCGGCAGTCGGAAACGAACTGATTCGCTTTACCTGATCTGATCCCTTGAGCATCAACTCCGGCGCCGGCACAACTTCCGTGGGAACTCCGATGTTCTTCAGGATCTGTACGAGAGGGCCCTTGAGCGGTGTTATCACGCGCAGAGCGATGTCGTGCTCGAACGCCCTGTTGGCGAAATCGAGCAGCATGCGCTCGCTTCCTCCCAGCTGGGCGGACGTGCTCAATGCCGTGACTTGAAGAGCAGACGTTGTTTCAGACAAGGTTACGATATACCTCCGCCGTGCGACGGGCTGCCTCAACCCATCTGTAGCGTGCCGCTTGTTCCAATCCCCGTTCTATCAAGCCGCTACGCCAGGCCGAGTCCTCGGCTAGTCGTTTCAGTTCCCCAACATACGGTTCGGCTTCACGCGCCGGCACGACCACTGCTGCGTCCCCGGCCACTTCCTTGAGTCCTGCTGCGCCTGACGTAACCACGGGCAGTCCCGAGGCCATTGCCTCGAGGACCGGCAGGCCCACCCCCTCGTGGTGCGATGGAAACAGCAGCACGTGAGCTGCTCGATATGCCAGCCTAAGGTAACCCTCCGACGTGTGGCCCACCGATACGGTGAACTCTCCAATGTTCTTACTCTTCAGGTCAGCCTTTTGCTCCTGAGTGAATTCGCCGCCTACCTGCAGCAGCCAAGCGTCTACTCCACGATCCCTGAGTCCCTGAACGGATGCAATGACCGTCGAGAGATTCTTTCGCGTATCCACGCTGCCGACATGCAGTACCACAAAAGCAGATTCAGGTATTTCCAGACTGTGCCTTATAGTCACAGGGTCCTGATCTGGTTCTAAGAAGAACTCATCGTCCACTCCGTACGGAATGGTGTGAATTCCTGTATTGTGTCCCAGCCACTCGGACAGCTCGTTCTTGAGCCAGTCCGTCGCGACAATCCAAGCGTCTGCTTTTCGGAGTCCTGCAAGGGATTTCTTCAACAACCAGTTACGAATACGCCGTCTCACCGCAGGGGCGGGTCGCTCGAGCATCATCATCGGAATCATGTCGTGTACGGTTACGACGGCGGGGCGGTGGGGCTTCTCCAACAGGACATGCGCGTAGGTGTGGTCGAGTACGTGTAGCACGTCTGCATGCATGCGACGTATGCGACGCGGATACATACTGAACCGCATGAAGTAACGTCGGAGTTGCGCCGGGCTCATTCCGGGCTCGTTCGGTAGAGGACGAGGCCCCGACATTCGATCGCCGGAATCGGCCTTCTCTTCGTCGACGGTGAGGGTCCCGATCTTGGCAGCCACCGCGAACTCGAGATCGCTGGTCTGTCCGTCCAAGTGATGGACCAACCTGGAAGCGTATCGGTCCATCGCGGGCCAGCGCTCGAGGGGGAGGTCGGGCACCAGGAGGACTCGAGTCATCTGGTACGAAGGTGTCACGTGTTTGGCCAGGGCGCAACGAGCCGGCAATGCCGATTGCCGGCCGAGCGCTATCGCTTCCTGGCTGGTCTCCGGCGAGGGAATCGCTCGTTCGCCGCACTCTGTGTGATTCTCGTCAGCTGAGTGCCGTCCGGGTCCATCCAGTAGATCTCCTCGTTACCGTCGCGCATGCTTGCGAATGCAATGCGATTCCCATCGTCCGACCACGTTGGTTCCACATCCACTCCGGGGTTGCGTGTCAGACGAGTCAAGCCGCCGCCGTCAACGTCCATGATGTAGATATCCCAGTTGTGGTGCCTCTTGCTCACGAAAGCGATCTGTGAGCCGGCTGGAGACCACACAGGAAGGATGTCGAAGGAG
>JBDGZZ010000427.1:0-3229 GCA_039588335.1 Gemmatimonadota bacterium
AGGCGCCCGGTTCGAGGGCCCACAGGTCGACGATGATGACTGGCCTGAAGTGAAGCCGCCGTTCCCGGCCCGCGCAGTCTCAGTCACGCCGGAAGGCAACGTATGGGTTCGGCGGCATGTGAAGGCAAGTGCTGTACCCGAGTACGACGTATTCGATGGCGAAGGAACTCGGCGGTACACAATTGTATTGCCCGACGAAGCGCAGCTCGCCGGTTTGGGCGCGGGCGTGGTCTATATCACCCGCAGCGATGAGTTCGACTTACAGTGGTTGCAGCAATACGACCGGTACTGGTTGAATAGGGGGTGATGAGCGCCCCTTTGCCCTGAGTTCCTGCCACCGACCTAGCATCTCGCTGAGTGCGCGGCTCTGCTTTCCGATCGCTTCGACCACCGGCGAAGTCGGAGCAACGTCGGCACGCTCGACGGCCCGCAACAGCGAACCGAGACTGTTGTTGAGCCGCCTCAGCTCACCCTCCAACACGCCCGCCTCGTTCTCGAGTGCCCTGTTGCGTTCATCGGCACGAAAGGCCTGTACCTCATTGATCGCATTGAGACTCTGTTGCAGCGAGCCGTACAGCTTCATCGCCAACCGGTGCTGCCGCTCGAGTTCGGCCATGGGTGTCATGACGCGTGGGTCCAACTTCACGATGAGCGGTTGCGCATGGGTCTCTCCGTTGACGGTCAACCGGACCGTATAGTGGCCGGGAAGCACCCAGGGACCCGAGGGCGACACCGGCGTATTCCCGGCGATGGCCGCGATCGGGTAGCTGAACCGGAGCACAGCCGGCCGGGGGTAGTGAAGATCCCACACGAATCGATGCAGGCCAGCATCGGCGGACAACACTTGCGGCGCTCGCGGCCAATAGTCCGGAACGTTCTGACCCTCGAGTGGCGGCTCCGGCTCATCAGTGCTGGAGTAACGCCGCACCAGATCTCCACCCTCGGTTAGAACCTCAAGCGTCACTGGTCCGTCAGCGCGCTCCTTCAGGTAGTAGTTGACGATCGCCCCGTCCGGAGGATTCTCCCCCGCCGGCTCATCGGGTGGCAGAGGCGTGTCGGTATTCTTGTTCCACCGGAAGCGCCAGGCATGCTGCGGTTGGAACAGGAACGCATCACTCGTGACGCTGGAAGCGGTGATCTGCCTCAACGGGGTGATGTCGTCCAGAATCCAGAATCCGCGACCGTGCGTACCGACGACGAGATCGTCATCCTTGATGACGAGGTCGCGAATCGAGGTGGCTGGCATGTTCAGACGCAGCGACTGCCACTGATCACCATCGTCGAACGACACGTAGATCGTCTGCTCCGTTCCCGCGAATAGCAGGCCCGCTCGCTGTGGGTCCTCTCGCACTACGTTCACGGTGCCGCCGTCGGGAATACCGGTGGTGATGTGAGTCCAGGTTTCGCCACCGTCTCGGGTGCGATAGATATGAGGACGCAGATCGTCGAGCCGCAGCGTATTGATCGCGGCGTACGCAGTGTTGGCGTCGGAATGCGACGCGTCCATCAACGATACCTTGGCCCACGGACCCAGGTCGGGCGGCGTCACGTCGCGCCACGTTGCTCCTCCATCACGCGTCACGTGAATCAAACCGTCGTCGGTGCCTACCCATATGACGTCGATATCGGTGTAAGACGGTGCGATCGTGTAGATGACACCGCGCCGGGTCACTCTGGCCGCCGGCGTGCCACGGTACTTGCCTACGTTGGCCGGTACCTCCCAGGTCTCGCGCGATAGGTCCGGGCTGATCTGCTCCCAGCTCTGCGCACCGTTCGTGGTCTTCCACAGAACATTCGAGGCGTAGTACAAGGTGTGCGGGTCGAGTGGCGAGAACAGGACGGGCATGGTGCGAACGACGCGGTAGCCGTCGTCGCGCAGCGGCCGCGGGCTGACATCTTGTACCTGGCCCGTGCGGCGGTCGAATCGCGACACCCTACCACCATACACGATGTCGGGATCGAGCGGATCGGGCGCCACGTAGCCATACTCTGAGACACCCACCGGACTCCACTCGCGGAACGTGATCTGCCCGTGATCTCCCCTGCTCTGGACGCAGGCCGAACCGCTTTCCTGTTGCCCACTGCAGACGCGGTAGGGAAACGCGTTGTCGGTGATGACGTGATAGAACTGTGCGGTAGGTTGGTTGTACCAGGAACTCCAGGTCTCGCCGCCGTTGACGGTGATGATCGCTCCCTGGTCGGCAGCTATCAACATGATGTCCGGATTCTCCGGATTGATCCAGATGCGGTGGTAATCGTCGCCGCCCGGCGCCCCGCGAATCGCCGTAAAGGTTGTGCCGCCGTCGGTAGACTTCCACACCACTATGCTGCCGGTGAAAACGATGTCCGGGTTAGTCGGATGTACCTTCACCTCGGCGAAGTCAGAGCCCCGCTGAGTTACCCGCGAATCATCGTTGATCAAGTACCAGCTCTCGCCGGCGTCATCCGAACGATACAGGCCGCCGTTGCGACGGGATTCCACCGTGGCGAAGAGACGGTCCGGCTCGCTCGGTGCCACTGTGATACCGATGCGGCTCAAGCCATCGTCGGCGAAGCTGGGCAGTCCCTGAGTGAGCGGCCGCCATGTGTCGCCACCGTCGACAGACTTGAACAGTCCACTGCCCGGACCTCGGAAGACCCCGTTCTCCCACGGGCCCTCGCGGGCCTCCCACAACACCGCGTATACCGTCTGCGCGTTGCTCGGGTCGAACGCCACGTCGACGCCACCCGTGTTTTCATCCCTATACAGGACCTTCTCGAAGGTCCGGGCTCCGTCGGTCGAGCGAAAGATGCCCCGCTCCTCGTTGGGGCCGTACGGGTGGCCAAGGACCGCCACGAACAGGCGATCTGGATCGGCCGGGTCGACAATGATCTGCGGGATCTGCTGGCCGTCGCGCAATCCCAGGTGCGCCCAGGTTTCGCCCCCGTCGGTAGACTTATAGATGCCGTCTCCGGTCGACAGGTCGGGACGCTGCAATCCCTCACCGCTCCCTACATACATGACGTCCGGATTCGAAGGTGCGATGGCAATGGCTCCTATCGATCCCGTGGGTTGTTCGTCGAAGATCGGCCGCCAGATTCGGCCGTAGTCGGTTGTCTTCCAGACACCGCCGTTCACGACTCCGATGTAGAAGACGTTGGGCTGACTCGGAATGCCCACGGCTGGCTTCGTGCGGCCGCCGCGGAACGGTCCGATCATGCGCCAGCGCATCTCGTCGAACATGCCCTC
>JBDGZZ010000428.1:0-3206 GCA_039588335.1 Gemmatimonadota bacterium
CCTCGGAGACATACAGCCCTGCGCTGGCATCCTTAGCCAAGGAGAAGAAACCACTGTGTATTCTGCTGCCACTGACCAACGTGGCGGCGGATGTGGTGGGTCAACTACCAGCGCTCCTAGAGGCACCGTTCGTCAACAACTGTGCGGAAGTACATGTGGTGGATGGCAGTCTGGAGGCTCGCTGCCTGCTATACGGCGGCAAGATGGATGTCACCGTGGCACCGAATGGTGAGCTGTGCATTCTCGGTGTTCTCCCGGGTGCGCGATCGGCAGACGACGGTCGAGCTGACGGTCCGCCCCAAGTTGAAGATGTCCCGGCGGATCTCCCGGACTCACAACGAGTCGTTTTCAAGAGCTACATAGAACCCGAGGCCGGTGACGTAGATATCACGCAACAAGAGGTGTTGGTGTCGGTGGGGCGGGGGATTCAGACCGAAGACAACATAGAACTGGCTGAGGAACTGGCCAGCGCCCTCGGTGGCGCGGTGTGCGGGTCCCGGCCGGTGATCGACCAAGGATGGCTTTCACTCTCTCGGCAGGTCGGCAAGTCCGGCGCGATAGTCAAGCCGAAGTTATATGTGGCGGCGGGGATCAGCGGTGCCCCCGAACACGTCGAAGGGATGAAGGACGCGGATCTCATTATTGCAATAAACACGGATCCAGACGCCCCGATCTTCAACGTGGCTCACTACGGTGTCGCGGAGGATGCGCTCGATGTGCTTGCAGCACTGACCGAGACAGTGAAGGCGCACGCCGGATAGAGGTACAAAACGATGCCAGACCCCACGCTGAACGGTTTCTTCGGCGTACCAGGATACCTGGCCCTGTGGGTTATAACGCTCGCCGCTTTTCTGCTGTTTGGGCGTCGCCTCCTTCAATTGATAGGAACGCTGCGCAAGGGGCGATCCGAAGTCCGCTGGGATCAGATTACCAAGAGAGTGAAGCTTCTTCTGATCTATGTATTCGGCCAACGGCGGCTGTTCGGCGAGCGAATCATAGGCGCGGCGCACTTTTGGATCTTCTGGGCCTTTGTCTTCTTCGCCACATCGTTCTTCTGGAATCTAGTTAGAGGACTGCTCCCGGTTCTTCCCATACCATATGCGGACGAAGTCCGGTGGATGAGCGTTCCGATGGAAATCCTCGCGGTAATTGCCTTGATGGGGATCGGGGTTGCCGCGGTACGACGTTATCTGTTCACTCCCGTCAGTCTCGAACGCACCTGGGACGCGAGTCTCGTGCTGGGTCTCATCACAGTCTTGCTGGTGACGTTCTTGGGCGGACAGGGTTTCGCGGCTCTGGCAGAAGAACACGCCGTGGCGTGGAGCCCGGTCGGAACGGCGTTGGGTAACGCGTTTGTTTCCCTTGGTATCACCGCGACTGCTGCGAGTCCTCTCTATGGGTGGATGTGGTGGATCCATATGATCACGGTGCTGGGCTTTCTGGCATACCTCCCGTACTCCAAGCACGGGCACCTGCTTTTCGGACCGTTCGGGGTCCTCTTCGCATCGCTGGAACCGGGCGCCATGCCGGCACCCTCCGAAGGCGCATCACAGTTGCACGAGCTCACATGGCGCCAGCAATACAGCGCCCTAGCTTGTGCCGAGTGTGGCAGGTGCGATCGGGTCTGCCCCGCATTTAACAGCGGTATGTCTCTTTCTCCCAAGTCGTTGATCCATGGACTGAAGGAGATCGTTCTGGGATCGGTCGGCAACGGCGAAATCGGGAAGAAGCTGATCGGCGTCGTTGCACCTGAGGACGCAATCTGGGCGTGCACCACCTGTGGTTCATGCATGGAGCGCTGCCCGGTTTTCAATGAGCACATTCCCGTGATCATCGAGATGCGACGACATCTGGTCTCAGAAGGGGAGATTGAAGCAGGGCTACAAGACGTCTTGATGAACCTGACCCGCTACGGCAACTCGTTCGGGCAATCGCCCCGGGCCAGGGCAAAGTGGACTCAGGGGCTCGAGTTCAAGATCAAGGACGCTAGGAAGGAGCCGGTGGAGTACCTCTGGTTCGTGGGAGACCACGCTTCCTACGACCCGAGGCTACTGGAGATAACCCGCAAGGTCGCTCGGGTGTTCGAGAGAGCGGGGCTGGACTTCGGGATACTGTACGAGGGTGAGCAGAACTCCGGTATTGATGCCCGGCGAATCGGTGAGGAAGGGCTGTCCGAGATGTTGCGGGAGAAGAATCTCAAGATTCTGAACAAAGCCCAGTTCCAGAAGGTCGTAACCACAGACCCACACTCATATCAGGCGCTCAAACACGAATACAGTTACGGCAACGGGAACGGTGCTCTCCGTGGCCGCCCCGTGTTGCACTACACCCAATTGCTGTCCGAACTGCTCGGCAGCGGTGCCTTCCGAGTAAGCAATGGCCGCAAGGGCAAAGTGACCTATCACGATCCTTGTTATCTCGGAAGGTACAACGGGATCTACGCAGAACCACGTCGAATCCTGAAGCAATTGGGATTGGAGTTGGTGGAGATGAAGCGGAATCGCAGCACGAGCTACTGCTGCGGAGCTGGCGGTGGCCGTCTGTGGATGGAGGATGCTCCCGGTATTGCGGAGCGACCGGCCGAGAGCCGTGTTCGTGAAGCGGCGAGTATTCCGGGAGTTGACACACTCGTCGTCAGTTGTCCGAAGGACTTGGTGATGTTTCAGGACGCGGTCAAGACCGCGGATTTGGAGGGCAAGCTCGTAGTCAAGGACACTATTGAATTAGTGGAAGACGCAATTGGTTCCTCACAGGAGAGTCACTCCCATGGCGGAGCAGAATCACATGGATAATGGTCGCGGCGCGGTGGGCGTATACATATGCCACTGTGGCTCCAATATCGCGGGAACGGTCGACGTTCACGATGTGGCCGAATACGCTGCGACGCTACCTGGGGTAAAAGTTGCACGAGACTACAAATACATGTGCTCGGATCCCGGGCAGGAAATGATCAAACAAGACATACGCGAACATGGACTCGAACGAATAGTCGTCGCTTCGTGTTCGCCGCACTTACACGAGAAGACGTTCCGCGACGCCACTGTAGAAGGCGGCCTCAATCCGTACTATTTCCAAATGGTCAACATCCGCGAGCACGACTCTTGGGTGCATACCGACAGAGAGATAGCCACGCTCAAGGCCAAGGATCTGACCAGGGCGGCCGTACGTCGCGTGATGAGGCACAAACCCCTCGAAGCCAGGAGAGT
>JBDGZZ010000429.1:0-3182 GCA_039588335.1 Gemmatimonadota bacterium
CTCACGCCAGCCGGGTTTGCCAATGGACCGACCAGGTTCATGATCGTTGGAATGGCTATCTCACGACGGACCGGAGCCACGTGACGCATCGCCGGATGAAATGCCGGCGCGAACAAGAACGCCATTCCTACCTTGTCGATCAGGAGTGCGCCCCTCGCAGCATCTCCCGATATCTCCACGCCCAGCGCTTCGAGCACATCGGCGGATCCGCATTTCGAGGTGAAAGAACGGTTCCCATGCTTGGCCACTTTGGCCCCCGCACCGGCCGCGACGAGTGCCGCAACCGTCGAGATGTTGAAGGTGGAGACTGTACCGCCTCCCGTGCCGCAGGTATCCACCAGATGTTTTCGCTCCGCGACTTCAACTCGCACCATCGCATCTCTCAACGCAACGACGGCTCCGGTTACTTCATCAGCCGACTCGCCCTGCACTCTGAGTCCGGTGAGGAGGCTGCCAGTCTGTGCCGGCGTAGCTTCACCGCGCATTAGCTGCCCAAAGGCGTCCGCCGCCAGATCCTGACCGAGCCGCTCGCCGGACGCCAGACGGGCTAGCGCCAGCTTCACCGCTGCATCGGATGCCCCGCCTTCAGTCATCACCATTCCGCCTAGGTTCGTCAGTTACGAAGAGTCAGCCTCTGAGATATGGTTGTCAACGCAGCGCCAGCTCCGCATGCAGTTGCCGCCCGCCCCAAGCCACTCTACTTTGCCGCGCATGCCGGAAGTCTCCACCTACGCCGTGCTGCACTACTTCGGCCAGGAATTCGCCGGATGGCAGCTCCAATCTTCGACTCGAACAGTCCAAGGTGAGTTCGAATCCGCCTTGCGGAAACTGGTGGGTCGGCGTGTCGTTACCAACGCCGCGGGCCGTACTGATGCAGGCGTTCACGCCCTGGGTCAGGTGGTGAGTTTCGTGGTCCCGCAGCGCTGGGAACCGCCCGAACTCTTGCGAGCCCTGCGAGCGATCACGCCCGTGGACCTGTGGGTGGAGACGGTCCGACGGGCTCCCGAAGGCTTCCACGCGCGAAAACACGCCGTCTCCCGTCGCTACCGCTACTTGGTGGGCTGCGACGAGGCTTCGTTCTCGCCTTTTCGGCGCCCTTTCGAATGGGCACTAGGGAAGCCGCTCGGGCACGGTACACTGTCCGAAGCAGCTGGCCATCTGATCGGAGAACATGACTTTCATTCCTTCTCGGCCAAGGGTCAGGAAAAGGCGCACTATCTTTGTCGCGTGGCCGTTTCGGAATGGCGAAAGCGGGAGGACGACCAAGGTTTTATCTTTGAAATCGAAGCCGACAGATTCCTGCACCGCATGGTGCGGTTTCTAGTCGGAACCATGGTGGATGTGGGGCGCGGGAGGCGTTCAGCCGATGACGTTTCGCACTTGCTGTCACAGACCAGCAATGCCGAGGCGAGTCCTCCAGCACCTCCCCAAGGACTCTATTTCGTGAGCGCACGATACCCCCAGCTCAATGAGGTGACCGTTAAATGAAGTTTTTCCTCGACACTGCAAACCTCGCCGAAATTCGTTGGGCGGCTCAGGCCGGCCTGATCGATGGCGTTACGACTAACCCGACTCTCTTGTCCAAGGACGCGGGCGACCTGGAGCCCAATGACGTTCTGAAGGAGATCTGTTCTCTGGTAGATGGTCCTATCAGTGCCGAAGTAGTGGCCGTTGACGCCGATGGGATGTATGAGGAAGGTCGCAAGTTGGCCCGAATTGCCGACAACATCGTAGTCAAGATCCCGATGTTGGAAGACGGCATGCTTGCCGTCAGGAAGCTCAGAAGCGAGGGCATCAATGTCAACGTGACACTCTGCTTCAGTTCGGTGCAATGCATGATTGCAGCCAAGGCGGGTGCAACGTTCGTGTCCCCGTTCTTGGGACGCCTCGACGACATCGGTCACGACGGTATGGATGTGATCCGAGAAACCCGCCAGATGTTTGACAACTACAGCATCGAAACTGAGTTGCTCGCCGCATCGATCCGTCATCCGCGCCACGTGGCGGAAGCCGCGCTAATCGGTGCAGACATAGCCACTATGCCGACGGCAACCCTGAAGCGACTGCTGCTACATCCGCTCACCGATCGCGGCCTGGACCAGTTCCTGAATGACTGGAGCAAGCTAGTCGCCAAATCCAAGGCCAAAGCTTGAGGATCGCGCGTAGCCTTGTCGTTTGCTTGCCGTTGATCGCGTGCGGTAACTCCGAACCGCACACCGTAGCATCGGAGAATCAGTCCGCCCGAGAAGCCTCCCAGGCCTCGTCGAGTGTGCTGGCGGAAGCCGCACCGACCTCGACAGGTGTCCTGGAGACGGTTGTGGTGGGCTCCTCTTCACGGCAGTCGTCGGACAGCATCTCGGGGTCGCGCCGTTCGGCCATCGTGACAGCAGCGGCCAGAGCAGCCCCAGCGGTGGTGAGCGTGAACGTGGTCCGCAGGCAGCGTCGAGTGGCCCGGACCGTCTGGGAACAGTTCTTCGTTCCTCGCGGATCAGAGCTCGTACAGGGATTCGGCTCCGGATTCACGGTCACGACCGACGGACTGGTGATCACGAACCAACACGTCATCGAAGATGCCGACGAAATAGTGGTCACGACGACCGACGGGGTGGACTATGAGGCCACTCTGTTGGGAGAGGACCCGTTCACCGACATTGCGGTGCTGCAAATCGACGGTGACGGTCTCGCGATCGCACCGCTCGGCCGCAGTCGGGATCTCGATATAGGCGAGTGGGTGGTTGCCATCGGGAATCCGTACGCATATCTCCTCGGCAACACCGATCCGACCGTGACAGCAGGCGTCGTGAGCGCGGTCGGTCGCGACCTGATACCTGCCAGCGATGACGCAGGTCTCTATGTGGGGATGATCCAGACAGACGCGGCGATCAACCCAGGCAACAGCGGTGGACCGCTAGTGAACGCTCTGGGCGAGGTTGTTGGAGTGAACAGTTCTATCTTCTCGAACAGCGGCGGTTCAATCGGGATCGGATTCGCCATTCCCATCGAGCGGGCATTGCGTGTGGCCGACGAGCTGCGCGAATATGGCGCCGTGCGGCGCGCCTGGGTCGGGCTCGACGTGGCAGGCCCGGATCGTTTGGGCGATTGGAAGAGAGCCGGCGGCTTGGAGATAGTCCGTGTGGCTGAGGACAGTCCGGCCGACCGAGCTGGTCTCAGGGGTGGAGACG
>JBDGZZ010000430.1:0-3171 GCA_039588335.1 Gemmatimonadota bacterium
AGCGCTCCTCGACAGCGCGAAGGACGGTAGGGCGGTAGGACGGTACGCCGGTAGGGCTGCCGTCCTACCGTCTTACCCTCCTACCGGCTTGCGTGGGCGGGGCACAGGTGATCCCTGTGAACCCCCCGCGGGATAACGAGGGGAGGGGGTTGGTGCCGGGAACGGGATAGGCCTCCGCGTACTTCGATAGTGAACCTTCGACCGCGAGCCCTTGGGTGCCGAGCGGTGCCCGGGGCCTCGTTGCGCCAACCAATCCAAACTGGACAATTCCCTTCCTTGGCGATGGGGTCGGACTGTCCCATCTTGGGCGGCAACAAGTCAGCCGTCGCCGGCCTCCCCTCCGGCCGCACCGCCTGCGTGACGTTGCTCCACTCACTGAACGCCACCGCCGACGAGACCGCCGTCCCGACGACGGGGAGTGACCCAAGCTTCCTGATTCGGGGGTGTAGCATGCACAAGCTCGCGCTGCCACTGGCGCTGATTCCGCTCGTCACGTTGTTCGCTGGGTGCACTGACGAGCTGCCTGTCGCACCACCAACATTTTCAGAAGTGGCGTCGTCGGGGACGTTCTCAGGAGAGGTATTCGGTCCCGACGGCACCTCGATCTGCAACTTCGTGGTGGGTGAGAATATCTCTGTCCGTCTGGTGCCCGAGGTGGGTGGCTATGGGCCCGGTCAGGTCATTTCCTGCTGGGCGTCCGGGGGAGACAGCCACTTCTCGTTCGAGATCCCGGCTGGGACCTACTACGTGCGGTTGTACTTGTCCTACGATCCGTATGTAGTCATCTGGTTCCCCGACCAGGTGACCATCGACGGTGATGTGGAACAGGACCTTCACGTACCGGCAAGGTCTTCCCTGGGGGGCTCCGCCACAGTCGACGGTGGTTCCTGGGCCGGAGTCAGCCTGCACACCGACCTGGTCGGCGGTCGCATCCAGGGAGGGGAACCCATCGTGAGCGGAGCGGACGGTTCCTGGCTCGGCTCCCTCTTCAATGGATGGACTTACACCGCGAACTGCAACACCTGGGAACCTCTGTTCGGCATCCAGCTCGTGGCCGGGGCGCCGTCCGAGCCGTTCCTTTTCCCCGACGAAGTCGCGTCGATCGACTGCACGTACGAGTTGCATCCCTGGGCCCCACCGCTTGGCGTTGCGGTCAACAACTACCGTCTTGCCTTTGAGCATCCCCTGATACCAGCGTTGGAACGTGGAGCCTTCTACGACGGGGCTTCACCTGCCGCGGTCATGTTTGGCGGGGGGATGACCTACGCGACCGATGAGGAGCACACCTTCCTTCTGCATGATCCGCGAGGCGTGACGCAGGGAAACATTAGGAGCGTCGGGCTACCGATCGAGGTCTTCGAGCCCGGACCGTATGCGGATCATCAAACGTTGACCCTGCTGCGGGAATGGCCCAACGATCCCAGCTGGAACGCGTCAGGGCTGGGCCTCATTGTGGTGCGTGAGACCTTTGCCTTCACCAGTACGCCTGATGACGACTACATCATCTTCAAACACACCGTATTCAATCCCGGGGCCGAGCCGATCGAGGGGCTGACCGTGGGTCAGGAATTCGATCACGACGTCTATGGTGCAATGTCTGGCTCCTTCAATGACAATTCCGTCGAGTACGACGCTGGGTCCCAAGTGGCGGTGATCACCAGTGAGGGCATCGACGTTGTCGCAGGCCACGCGTTGCTCGGTGGTTCACCGTCCAGCTACCGGAGCTGGGCGAATCGGCAGGACCCCCCACCCATCGACCCGGGAGATCTGTCTACCTGGCATGACTACCTGACTGGGGGCATCGTCGACCCCAGCTCGTTCGGGCCCGAGGATATCCGTCATCTCTTGAGCAGCGGTCCGGTGACACTCGAAGCCGGTGCTTCGGTGGCCTTCGCGAGCGTACTGGCCGCGGGCGATGACCAGGACGACCTGCTGGCAAACGTGGCCGCCGCCCGTGCCAAGTACGCCGCGCTGCCGCCAGCGGCAGTGAGTCCGTATCCTGCGATCGCGGTCGACGTGGCAGTCACAGAGTACGAGGGGTACCTGGAGGCAGTCTTCACGTTCCCCGACCGTGCAACTGCGCTCCTGTTCAACTCGGCGGAGACCTTCTGTGCCGGTGCCCGCTCCACCGGCGGAAGCAGTAGAGGAATACATGTCGCCGCCGCATTCCCGATGTGGCTCGACCCGACATGGATCGGAGAGGATGGCAAGATTCTCTGCGTCGGGATGCTTACGGATGGAACGGTATTCGGCGGGGCGGATGCGCCCAGCATCGGGACGGGCGGGCCGGGGCGTGAGTACGATGTTATCGACCTGGGTACCCTTCCCGGTTGTGACGGAAGCGGAGCCCACGCCATCAACAACCGGGGGCAAGTGGCCGGAGGGAGCTGCGGCCCCGTCTTGTGGGACAACGGCGTGATAACCGAGCTCGGTATGCCCACCGACTACACCTACTGCTGGGTCTGGGACATCAATGACCTCGGGCAAGTCGTCGGCGAGTGCAGGCGTCCCGGCTACCTCAATTGGCACGCCTTCCTGTGGGAGAACGGGACGGTAACCGACCTCGGGACCCCTGGCGAACGCAGCGTCGCCTCGGGCATCAACAATCGTGGACAGATAGTTGGGTTTCAGACCAGCCACAGCGGAACAGAGAGCCACGCCGTCCTGTGGGAGGACGGCGTGATGACCGACCTCGGCCTCCCGGACGGCGAGAGTAGCTGGGCCTTTGCCATCAACGAGCGGGGGCAAGCCGTGGGCGGGAGCAAAACCGCGGCAGGAGACGAGTACGGCTTCCTGTGGGAGAACGGGGTTCTCAGGGACCTCTCTCCCCTCGGCGGGGCCGGCGAAATCAATGAACGGGGGCAGATCATCGTCGGTGACCTCCTGTGGGAGGGCGGCGTGATCACCAACCTTGGAAGCCTTGGGGGGCAAGGCTATTACGGCACTGTTGCCGAAGGCATCAATGAGGAAGGGCAGATTGTTGGCGACAGCTACAATGGGGCGGGCGCCCGCCACGGTTTCATGTGGGAGAATGGAATAATGACTGACCTCGGCGCGCTTCCTGGTGCGGACTACAGCCGCGCCTGGGACATCAACGACCAAGGGCAGATTGTAGGGTCGAGCCAAACCGAGTTGGGCAAGGGTCACGCGGTACTCTGGGTGCGCAAACAC
>JBDGZZ010000431.1:0-3171 GCA_039588335.1 Gemmatimonadota bacterium
TCTCACCGGCTGGCGCGTCATTTCCGAAGCCCTAACTCGACAATGGAAGCATGTTGACCGGGAGCGCGGTAGTGTCAAACTCAATCCAGGCGAGACCAAGAACAAGAAGGGGCGCACGTTCCCGTTTAGTGAAGTTCCCGAACTCGAGGAAGTGATTGACGCGCAGTGGGAATACACGAAGAAGTGGCAGCGTATCCGGGGCAAGGTTATCCCCTGGGTCTTCCACAACGAAGGAAAGCAGATCAAGGACTTTCGGGGTGCCTGGCGAGCGGCTTGCGAGAGGGCCGGCTTGACGGTTCGCAAGACAGACGAAGAGGGGAACGTCGTGCTGGACAGCAAGGGACAGGTTATCCCGGTTCCCACCAAAATCCCTCATGACTTCCGGCGTACAGCGGCCCGTCGTCTCATCCGGGCGGGTTGCACCGAAAAGAAGGCGATGGCGTTAACGGGACACCTGACACGCGACGTGTTCGACCGCTATGCGATCATGAACGAAGAGGACATAAGAGACGCCGCTGAGAAAGTCGCACGGTTCCGAGAGGTCGAGAAAGCGGAGGCACGGAGCCGTCAACAAAAATTGGGGTCTAATTGGGGTCCGAATGGGGCTTGAGGTGAGAAAAAGCGACCCCAACCAAGGCCGGTCAGGGTCGCGTAACTCGTTGTGTTACTTTACGATGCCCGAGGAGAGAATCGAACTCTCACGGGGTTGCCCCCACGGGATTTTGAGTCCCGCGCGTCTACCAATTCCACCACTCGGGCTTGGTCGGTAAGTATAACCACACACGTAGGATATGGCACGGGCGCTCGCAGCGGCACAGACGCCCCCGCGACGACGGCTGGCAACTCGTCTCGACCGGTCACTCCGATGGCCGTCCACTAGGTAGAGTGTCAGTCGCAAGTAGTGGAAGAGCAGTGAATCACATACGCCACGAAGAGAATGAGCGCTGCTCCGACAAGCACCTCTCCAACAATGAGTCCGATCTTTGCGCCCCTGGACATAGGTGCAGGTGCTGGTTCCGGGACTACCAGAGGTTCATCGGTGCGCCAGCTTCCGTTGTCCGTCAACGGATTAGGTGCTCTGGGGCCCATCTCATCCGCCTCAGATCAGGCCTCATCTGCCTCAGTTCAGGCCTCATCTGCCTCAGATCAGGCCTCATCTGCCTCAGTTCAGCCCTCATCTACCTCAGTTCAGGCCTCGTCCGGCACGGTTAAGACGTCGGTGCGGCCGGCCGGCGCCTTATCCGGGGCGGATCGGGTCTCATTCGTCGCATCTGATCTTCTGAGGCACCCGTCTTGGAGCCGATTTGCCTCGGATCAGGCCTCATCTGCCTCAGTTCAGGCGAGGCGCGCGGCGGCCGGGGCCCCGATCCATGCGCCCGAGCGATTGTGGCACTGCCCTCAGGTCTGCAGCCGACCGCGTCCGGTCACGACCGCTGTAGGCAATCGTGGTCAGCAATCAGTGTATTTTTATCTTCCTCATGACAGACGAAGCCGCAACGAGCCCGGGAGGCTCGTGTCTCCGAGGCGCTGCTCTGATCCTGGGCGCGGCGGGCTTCCTCGTGCTCGGATACCTGGCGGTGGTCTGGCTGTCCTGGCCGGATGTGGCAGCCCTGGCTAGCGAGAACCCATCCACCACAGCATTCATCGAACGCTATAAGAAGCGTGCTTCGGCGGACCAACAGCTACCACCTCTGCGCTGGCAGTGGGTCGACTATCGCGCGATATCGATCCACGCAAAACGCGCGGTCATCGTCGCGGAAGACATCGAGTTCTTCACCCACTCCGGTTTCTCGACCTCGGAAATCCGGGCCGCCATAAGAGATGCCCTGGAAGAAGGAGAAGCGCCTCGCGGAGCGTCGACCATCACGCAACAACTAGCCAAGAACCTCTGGCTGTCGCCTTCCAGAAACCCACTGCGCAAGTTCAAAGAGGCAATGCTGACGGGACAACTGGAGGAGTCCCTCAGCAAGCATAGGGTTCTCGAGATCTACCTGAACGTGGTTGAATTTGGCACCGGGATCTACGGCGTCAGCGCCGCAGCCGAGTACTATTTCGACAAACCCGCTTCGCGACTCACAGAACACGAGGCCGCAATGCTGGCCGCGAGCCTCCCGCGACCCTCATCATGGCACCCGGGAGGGGACGACGCGTACTACTTCAGATACGTGGAAGACATACTGGGCCGATTGGGTAGGGCGCAATTCCTGTGGAGGTACCTGAGCAACTAGCGAGGAACCACGGTCACTCACGCTTCCTGCTCAACCCAACCAACACCCCCACCACCAAACCCCCGAGCGTTACGAATACCACCGCCCATTCAAGTACGTAGCTGGGCTCGGAGCCGGTAGTGATGTCGTCCAACGCCAACCAGTTGACGGCCACGAGCGCGAGCACACATAAAACGAGAGCCACGCCCTTAAGCGTGACCCTCGAACGTCCCTCCGTCATGGCTCCGCCTCCTCCAACGCTGCCACAGTCCCCTTCTCACTTCCCCACTTCCCTAGTTCCCTGGTTCCCTAGTTCCCAATTCCCTAGTTCCCACCCCCCTGTTGCCGCTCTTGCTGTCTCTGTCGCATGATCTCCTCTATGTTCAGCTGGAGCCTCCGCTGAGATAGCATGAGCTGGGCCCGTTGCACGGGCGTCAAGAACTTCTCCAATTCCCTTTGGTTTTCCTTTTCGGCCTCGGCAATCTGGGCCTGTACCTCCACTATCTCATCCATCAGAAGGGTCAGGCTGTCCGGGTTGGCGGCAATACCCGGTCGCATCTGTTCTTCGAGGGCCTGCCACAGCGTTCGTTCCTGCTCCCGCAGCTCAGTGCGCTTGGAAAACGTACGGCCGGTCATCTCGGTGAACTTTTGGAACTGATCCTCACTGAGACCCGCTTGCTGTTTGTAGTTTAGCATGTACCGCTGCATTACCTGCTGCTGCAACCTTTGGCGTTGCCGCATCTGACCTTGCTGCGCCTGAACAACGCTGGTGAGAGCAACTGCCAGAAGCGCCGTTAGCGTTAGTGCCCGCATCAGCCCTCCATTCTGTTGAGCAACTCCTGGAGCTGCCCTTCGTTCAAATCCTGCAAGCCAAACCCCGTGTACTCGTAAACCGGTGCATCTACGATCAAGGAGTCGAACACTTGCTCGAGTTCGTCCGATGTCAGTGCCTGAAGTTCGGCAA
>JBDGZZ010000432.1:0-3158 GCA_039588335.1 Gemmatimonadota bacterium
GATGACGATATCTCCTTGCTTGGCTTCAATGGCGGAGGGTCCGACGATGCAACGATACTGCTCCAATATGAAGGTTGCGTATATGCCAGTGGACCATCCAAATAGTTCTATTGGATGTAGAGTCGAGATGTGGCGCGGTTGGTTAGGTGGAGCCTATCCGTATCCGGCCCTTTCGTCTGCCGGTGTCTCAACAGCTTCACCGTGCGCCGTTTCCACATCCCGCTCATCGAACCCGGCGTGCAGTTTTCCCGCACCGGGCTCTCGGACAAGGACTCATGCGTTCGCCCACGGAACATTGCGTGTGCGCACTCGCAACTGGGCCAACCCCAATTCCGTATGCAGGTATTGATCAGGGAAACGTGACGTCCCCTGGCCCCACACCTTGTACTTGCGACACAACCACTGTCGGAGCCGATGGCGCGTGTGGCGATCCACACACTCATAGGCTTGGCTCACCGGCCCTAGACAGAAATAGTTCGCCCAACCGACGACCATCCGGTTGAGCGTGACGATCTGGAGCTTGTGGTCCCGCCAGACCCAACGTCGGCTGGTTTGCTCGCTGATCTCACGACACAGACGGGTCATCGTCTTCTTCGAAGGGCGAGTGCCGATGTAGGCTCTGCCGGTTTTCGGTGACCAGCAACGTCCGAGCGTATATCCCAAGAAGTCCACGGATTCCTCCGGAATGAGGCGCAGCTGCGTCTTCTCCTCGTTGACCGTCAAGCGCAGCCGTTGCATCATGACCCGCATGGCGTCCATGGCCTGATTGGCTTGGCCGCGGCAGCAGATCACGAAGTCGTCCGCATAGTTGACGATCTTCGCTTGAAAGCGTTGCTCGTGGCCGAGACGCTTCCATCCGAGAATGAACCGACGCATGTACACGTTGGCCAGCAGGGGTGAGATCGGAGCGCCTTGCGGGCAACCCCGACCTTCGTCCTTGTTCCGAGTCGTTCGGCGTGTCCGTCCCCTCTTGTCGACCTCTTCCACCGGGGCCTGAAGCCACATCTTGATCAGACGCAACAGGCGTCCATCACTGACGCGGCAGGCCACGGCCTGCATGAGTTCGACGTGCGGGATCGTGTCGAAGTAGCCGGACAGGTCCGCATCGACCACGTGCGTATGCCCCGTAGTCAGCAGGCGGTGGACGTGGCGAACCGCGTCCAACGCACTGCCATGACGACGATACGCATACTGTTCGGGCGGCAGATCGGCCTCAACGATCGATCCCAAGACCACCACCACCGCCGTCTGTATGACCCGCGTTCTCACCGTCGGAATCCCGAGCGGCCTGGTCTGGCCGTTCGGCTTGGGAATGGCTACCCGTCGGACAGCCTCCGCACGGTAGGAGCCCGTCCGGAGTGCTTCCGTCAGTTCGTCCAGCCATCGCTCCCGCCCATACGTCTCAATGTCTTCGAAGCGCTGACCGTCTATGCCCGGGGCGCCGCCGTTGGCTCGGCAGCAGCGGTAGGCATAGTCCAGCACATCACGTCGATACACCTTGTCATACAGCGCGTAAAAGCGGTAGCTGGGCGCTTCCTTCGCTTTGGCATGCAACGTCGTCTGTAGCTTCCTAACCTTTCGTGGAGGTGCGAGGCTCACGCCAATCTCCCGGCTGTCGCCACGTCAAACGTTGACCTTGAACTGAGGCCCCTTCGCTCCACCGGTATTACCCGGCTTCCTCACTACTACGGGCCTCTCCGCCACCCCGTCCGGCCCGACCTGTCCCTCGCGGGAGTCCAGTTGAGCGTCACGCCCACTCACCGTCGGGGCTTCCCGTGTTGCCCTCGATTTCCCTATACATGCATGCCATCGCCAATACCCCGGCAGGACCACTGGATGCTGTCGTCGTCTCGTCCAGTAGAGGCCGCCTTCCCCGAATTCCTGGCGGGTCGGCTCCTGCATTGCGTGTTTCGAGGCCTGCTCAGCGTTCACTCACGTTACGGCCTACATGCTCGCGAGGTCACCATCCGTGACCCGTTCCACCGGAGTACTTCAACGGCTTTGTTACCTCCACCATCGCTCCGGTTGCTACCGGCTGAACGACCAGTTGCCGGGCGGGAATCGCACCCGCTGAAAATCGATGCCTTTCACGGCATACAGGAATTTTTAACGCTATTTTTGGGCAATGCCGCCTATGCTTTATTCGAAATCCGGCAATGGCTCCCCAATAGGGCTGAGTGAATCCGAGGTGGGCCTCGGCAAAGGATCGGAAGGCTTGGTCAGGTCATTATGCACCCAATTATTGTCCGCATCGACATCGATCCCCTTGGCCGGTGGGGGTTTTTCGAGCTGGTGCAGGTCATATTCGAGTGTCTTGAAAGGTTGAATCTCATCATCGGTTGGCACTCGGGTGCGGTCCCAACCTCCGCCGAGCGCCCGAAGCAGGCTCACGGAGGCTCTCAACAGATTGACCTTGATCTCCACCGCGGTGATGCGCGCCTCAAGCGTTTCGATCTGCGCGTAAATGAGCTCAAGGCTAGAAGCCAGGGCACCCCTGTAGAGATTAAACGTCAGATTCTGCGCCAAGAGGAAGGCCCCGACTGCCTCATCCTGGTGTCCGGCCGCGACGGACAATCGATTAGTCAGAGCCAGCGAGTTCTCAACCTCGCGGAATGCGTTGAGTACCGTCGCGCGGTAGAGGTCCTCCGTTTCGCGATAGACAGACCACGACTTTTGTAATTGGGCACGTCGATACCCCCCTTCGAACACCGGCAGGGACACGAGGGCCCCGTAGGACCAGAATCCGGCGGTGAGCTTGAAGACATCAACAGCGGTGAAGTTGGCGTCGAGAATCCCTCCGTCAACTGTAAACCGCACATCCGGGAAAAAGGCGGCGCGGGCTATGCCGATGCCCTTGTTGGCCTCGGCCATCCGGCGCTCCATGGCGGCAATGTCCGGTCGCCGCTCAAGCAGGGTAGACGGCAGGGTTCGTGGAACCCGGAATCTTTCCACGTGAAGACGCTCAACCGGTTTGATCTTGAAACTGGCCGGGGCCAGATTCAGAAGGATGGCGATGGACTGTTCCGTCACTTGTCGCTTTCCTTGAATCTCGGCTAGCTTGGCCTCGGTGCTGTACAGCAGCGATTCGACACGGGCGACATCGAGCTTTGAGGCGAGCGCACCGGCATACTGGATTTTGACGAGCTCCACCACTCGTC
>JBDGZZ010000433.1:0-3155 GCA_039588335.1 Gemmatimonadota bacterium
CTCGGTAACGGCGGGACGATCGCAGGATGGACGCCCCCACAATGGCGGGCCAATGATACGGAGCATGAGGTTTCCATGCAGATCGAGGTCTCGGGAAATGGAATCGCCGTGACGCCAGAACTACGCGAATATGCACAGCGTCGCTTGCACTTCGCGCTGGGTCGCTTCGCAAACCGCATCAAACGAGTGAGAATCAGATTGGCCGACGTCAACGGTCCGCGCGGCGGGGTCGATGTGCACTGCCGCGTGCGAGTCCGGGGGAAAGACATCGAGGGCCTATTGACTACGGCGCTGGCTCTGAATCCCGAAACAGCGATCAACGAGGCCGCGGCCCGGATGCGACGCAGAATCGAGCGCGTGGAGGAGCGGCGTCGCCACGGCGGACCACGCCGCCCACCGTTGCTATGACTGGGCCAGAGAATGGCTGGTGGCGCTCCAAGTGTCGACTCTGGGAACGGAGACCTGAAGGTTGGCTGGATCCGTTGACTCTGGACTGACCCGTGCGAGGATCGAAGTACTTCGCATCGAACTGCAGCGCGAGTTGGAGCAGCTGCGACGCAACCTTCGGCAGCTGTGGCCGAGGAAGGCGAGGTCCACGTCCGACTGGTTCAGTGGCGATGCGGACGCGGGCCGGACTGACCAGGCGGCGTCTGAAGTCCGTGACAGAGTGAGAGCCCGGTGTGCCCAGATTGTGGTGGCGCTGGACCGCATCCGTCGGGGCACCTACGGCCGGTGCTCAATATGCAATAGGGAGATCCCGTACCAGCGGTTGGTAGTGGCTCCAGAAGCAAGCACTTGCAAGACGTGCAACATGTTGGACAGCTGGCTCAGGCCAGTTACGAACTAGACAAGGGTCATCGCTCAGGGCTTGGAAAAGACTCTGCCACAAAGGAAGTCAATACTCATGGAGTACAGTCGCCGTATCGATGCGCAATCCAGTCCTCAAGACAAGGGGGAGATCGACGCCGGTGCATCCCCGGAGGGCATTCGAGATGGACTCTCCACTGCCAAACGTGTGGAGGCCCGAGAACTCGGAAGCACCGACCGCATGACTGATACAGCACACTCCGCCGTCCACGACCTGCATCCAGCCTGTCGAACCGTGCAAACCTATGAAGACATCCTTCCCGCATATCGAGGTACAGCGGTCGAGGACTTGTTGACCTATCACAATCTGGGAGTGCCCTTCCGTGAGCACTCCAAGCCGGATCTGCTGATCGGCATGTGCATGGACTATCGGATGTGGCTTCGCATCCCTCCCGATTTTGCCTACCTGCTCCGCGTAGGAGGTGCCAATCTGCGTGGCCTCCAGTTTTACATCTCCCTGGCCGTAGCAGTCGGTGGGGTGAGCGCCATCTGTTTGGTCGCACACGACGACTGCGCCTGTGCCCGACTGACCGAGCGGCACGTGTTCGTGCGAGCATTGGTGGAGTCTGGTGGCTGGAACAGCCGAGATGCACGGAGACATTTCGACGCGCATGCCCCTCACGTCGAGATCGGTGACCCGATCGCGTTCGTGCGGTCGGAGGCACTGCGCCTGAGTCAACGCTACCCTCGGACCTTGGTAGCTCCGCTCTTCTACTCGGTCGAGGACCGAGCGGTCTATCAAATCGATTTGGATACGTGAAGGAGATCCCGGGTGCTGGATAAGCCTACCACGCGGTGCAATGGTGACGTATCCGCGCTTCCGCTAGCAGGTGGATTCGATCGATTGAAGTGATCTCATGCACCGATTCAAGAACATCCTACTGGTCTGCAGCCCATTACCTAGAAGCAGCACGAGTGTAAACAGAGCCGTGTTGCTAGCAAGGCAAAACAGGGCACGGCTCACCGTCGTGGATGTTCTTGAAGAGCTGGCAGAGGCGTTGCCGATGTTGATGCCAGTGATGACACCCCAAGATCTGTGCGAGCGCCTCATTTGTGATCGGCGAGAAGAGTTGAAGCGCTTCGTCCTGCCCTCTTTGCGTGGAGAGGTTCACGTCACAATCGACGTCATGGTGGGAACGCCGTTTATCGAAATCGTCCGAAGAGTTCTGCGTGACGAGCACGATCTGGTCATCACGACGGCGGAGGGTGGGCGCGGATCGAAGAAACGACAGTTTGGTAGCCGATCCTTGCACTTGATGCGCAAGTGCCCCTGCCCTGTCTGGGTGGTGAGGCCCGAACGCCGTACGCGGTACGCCCGGATTCTGGCCGCTGTGGACCCCGACTCGTGTGATGAGGTCAAGCAGCAGCTCAACAGGAGGATCATTGAAATGGCGGCGTCTCTGGCAAGATCGGACCGGGCGCAGCTCCATATCCTCCACACTTGGTCGGTCTGGAACGAGCGTCGATTGCGAGAGCTCGCCCGGTCGCCGGCCCAGTATCGCCAAGCGGTCCTGGAAGTCCGTGACGCGCGAAAGCAGGAGCTTTCCAAGCTGATTGTGACCTCGTCACTGCAAGGTATCGACTTCCGAGTGACCCTACTCAAGGGAAGGGCCGCGACGAAGATAGTGGAGACAGTCGTCAAGGAGTCCATAGATCTAATCGTAATCGGTACCGTATCCCGAGTGGGGCTTGCGGGCTTGCTCATTAGCAGCACCGCTGAGAACGTCATGCTCCGGGCGAACTGCTCGGTACTGGGTGTCAAGCCGTATGGTTTTCAGTCTCCGGTCAGGCCCGACGATGGTAAGCCGCCCGACGGTAGAAGTGGAGACACCCTCGTAGCGAGCTACTGACATTGGCAAAAGAAACGCCTGCACCAGCTGCTCTGTTGGGAAGCGAGACTCCGCCGCGCGGTTCCGCGTATTCCTAGCTGGGTCGGGTACGCACCGCAGATCCGCGGTAGCGATGCTCTAGGGAACCCATTTGAAGAGTCTTGACAGCAAAGGGGAAAAGGAGGACTGCAATGGCAATCATAACCATATTCAGAGGGACATACAGCGGCGGCAAAGCCCTTGCCGAATCCCTCGCCGAAGAACTGCGTTATCGTCTCCTATCCCGTGAGGAGTTGATAACCGATGTTGCCAAAGGAGTCGATGCGTCGGAGGACGAGATAAGGTCCGCGCTCCACCAGAAGCCAGGATTCCTGGAAGGGCGAGGCCGTAGAAAACTGCAGTACATCCATTGTGCACAGGCAGCCATGGCGAGGGCAGTTCAGAATGACAACGTGGTAT
>JBDGZZ010000434.1:0-3748 GCA_039588335.1 Gemmatimonadota bacterium
GATCAAATCGAGGTAGACCTCCCGCAGGCCGCGTGTTCCGTTTGACCGATGCAGCAGCAAGAGATCCAGGCACGCGGCCGTCAGGGCACCCTTTTGGTAGATATCCCCATACCGGGCGCGTCCCTCGTCCGTCCACCAGTCGGTGCTGAGTCTCGTTAGGCTCCAATCGTTCTGGAAGGTCTCACTGTCCTCCATCTTGGCGCTCAGCTCCGCAAGATAGTCTTCGAGACTCAGCAGACCACCTCGAAGCCGCATGATCCCGGACGCCCAGTCTGTCACCCCCTCGTACAACCAGAGGTGCTGGTCCTCCGACGACGGACGTGAGTAGTCGAATTCGGCAATGATTCGACTGCGCAAGTGCAACGGAGAGAGAATATGCATGAACTCGTGCGCCATGCCGCCAGCGACCCGCGGAAGAAAGTCGGTTCTCGCGGGCAGCGCATAGGTCGAGCTATAGGAGTGTTCTAGTGCCCCTCCAGCCACGAACGCGGTATTGCGCGCCACGATGTTATCATCGTTGAAGTACATCAAGAACACATACCGATCGACGGGCGCGAAACCGATGAACCGGTACGCCGACACCAGGACATCCTCGGCCAATCCCAGAACCACATCAGCATTGAGGCTGTCGTTCGGGGAATACACATACGCCTCGACGTCAATGTCGCGACTCTGCGGTGTACCAGCCCTCGGAATCCCTGGCCAAGGCGGTGCCGACCTTCCAGCTCGGAGGGTATCGGAGTCTGAGCCTTGATGGCGCCGACCGGTGATCATTGAAGTACCCGAGTATGCCGAAGAGGTTGAGAACCGCGTATTCCGGTTCGATCCCTGTTCCGCTCATCGGATAGATGACGTGATCACCCATGTTCGCGTCAAACGAATCCTCGATGGTGTAGGTGATCTGGGACGCGCTCGTGGGGTCGGAGAGACGCCATGCGTTGGTCGAGACGCGCCTGGTGGGAATTCGCCTGCCTTGCTCATCGACAACATTGATCTCGTGAACGAGCCTTCCGTAATCCAGAATCTGATGCACTCCGGGAGCAAACGCGACGAACCGGTAGAGCGTGTCGCCAGCGCCGAGCTGCGGCAGCTCCACCGTTACGTGGAATAAATCGTCGTCGCGACGCGAGAGATCGATCTCGTACTTGAAAGCCGCAGCGACGGCCTGCGGCGCAACAGCTGGCGTGCCGCCAGACGCCGCTGGGTCCCCAGCCTGAGGGACCTCCGATGATGTGGAGCGGAGGCCGAGCACGAGCGGCATCGCGACAGAGGTGAGAGCGACCCCGACACCCAACGGCCGCCGCACGACAGCACGAATCCACCGAATCGTCTGCTTGGACATCATTGTCCCCCTCTCGTCAGTCCGCCCACGTAATCTCAATCACCACGCCTCGAGCGGTCTCAGAGCTTGACAACATCGACGTTCGCCGCTGAAACGACTGTTCGTCAGCGGTTCGCACGACGTTGGGCTGAACGTAATGAGTCTCGTCGCGACAAGCCTGATGGAACCGTTATGCCCGTCTCCCGGTTCCGCTACGGAGGCGGTGTTGGAGCACCCTGAAACACCCCCGACCGGTTGCGTGGGGATTGGGCGATAAGGGTCGACCCCATGGAGGTGTTGCGGGTGTGAGTGGCAGCAAGGATCTCCACGGACAGGTATCTCATGTCTCTTCCATAATAGGATCAGGATCGAACCATAACCGTCTCGTCAGGCTGTCAGGGCGGCAGCAAGTAGATGTTATGCAGAGCCAGTAGACGTTTGGGACCGTAGTATTTGGCACGGAGGTTGGACAGTGAAGACACCTGAGGACGGTACATGAGCACCGTGCGTTATGTGATCGGCGTGATTCTCCTGGTATCGCTGCCACCGGGAATCCTCCTCTGGTTCGCGATCCACCCGTTCATTCGCTTCTGGAGGCGTCTCGGTGCTGTTTGGACGTACGTCGCGCTCTCGCCGTTGGTGCTTGCGTGCATGTACGTGGCGTTCGCCGCGCGTGATGCTCTGCTCGGTCGGGACCTGGGCTCACACCTGTGGCTCCTTGCGCCGGCGGTCGTGTGCGCTGCATCCGGCACGGTCATCGCCGTGATGCGGCGCCGCCACCTCAAATACGGAATCCTGATGGGACTTCCGGAGCTTTCACCGGACAAGTACTCCGGAAGACTCCTCACCGATGGCATCTATGCGCGAATCCGTCACCCCCGCTACGTCGAGGTCGTGCTGTTCACGGCTGCATACGCGTTCCTGGCCAATTACGTGGGTGCCTACGTGGCGACCGCGCTAACCATACCCGCCCTCTACGTCACCGTGCTTATCGAGGAACGGGAGCTTCGTGACCGGTTCGGTGCTACGTTCGAAGAGTACGCTCGACGAGTCCCACGTTTCATTCCGCTCAGACGTCGGGACTGAGTGCGCATCGAATGCCGGTGGATCGGCGCGGAGCCAGTGAGATGTATGCCAACGTCGGCGTGTTATGAGCGGCCAGGAGCTGGCTCTGTTCCACGCCGGGGACGAGGGTTTCTTCCGTCATCTAGTCGAGAGCACGTCTCCGGCACTCAGACGTTTCGTCGGTGGCTACGTAGCAGACTTGGACGCAGTAGAAGACGTCCTCCAAGATGTCTGGGTGGCCGTATTCCTCAAGCGTCGCTCATTTCGTGGAGCTGCTTCCCTGATGAACTGGATCTATTCGATCGCACGCAACCGGTGTCTCAGCATACTCCGTAGGACAAACTTGGAGCAGAGTTGTGCCTGGGCGGTCATTGCTCCGATCGACCAGCCATCCCCTCTAGAGATGGTCGAGTTCACGGACACAATGGACCGCTTCCAGACTGCTCTGCGTATGCTGCCGAGCCGGCAGCGTGAAGTGCTGCACTCGCGAGTGACCCGACAGGAAAGCACCAGGGAGACTGCCACGGCCTTGGCGTGCTCCGAGAGAGCAGTAAAGTCCGCCCTGTTCCACGCCAGACGATACATGCGGCGGGCTCTCATGGGCGAACGTGCAAGTGCTGGTCGCCCCGAATCATCGCACTATGACCGCGAGCGAAACCTGGAGTAAGAGGATGACGAAACGTTGGTTGACGATAGGTGCGCTGTTCGTTCTTGTGGCTGTCACGGGCCTGTCAGATCGTGGTCAGAGCGGCAAGCTAGCGGTAGTTGGGTCCACGTTTCTCGGCGGCAGCGAGATGGATGATGCGTATGAGCCTTCCATCGCGCTTGCCGAGGACGGTTCGATCTACGTCAGCGGGTTCACGGCGTCGACCGATTTTCCCGTTTTGCCGAACGCGTATGACACGACCTTCAATGGCGGAACGACCGACAGATTCGTCTCGCGCTTGGAAAGCGGACTATCCCGGTTGTCTGCCTCGACGTACATAGGCAGTGCCGGAGCTTCGGCCGGCTTCATCGGGGGCAACGGTGACGACTTGGGTCATGCAATCGCAATGGACCACGAAGGGAATGTCTTCATAGCCGGATATACCGAGTCGCCGGATTACCCCCTGACAGATGGTGCTTTCGACACCGACTACAACGGCGGCCGGGATCTGTTCGTGTCCAAGTTTGATAGCGGTCTGAATACACTGCTGGCTTCCACATTTGTGGGAGGGTCTGGCGACGAGGGCTACAGGTGGCCCAGGGTGGATATGGCCGTGACGGCCACCGGTGACGTGATCGTCGTGGGTATCACGCATTCGGTGGATTTCCCGGTCACGCGAGCCGCGTTTGACAGGGAGTTCAACGGCGGCAGGGAGT
>JBDGZZ010000435.1:0-4562 GCA_039588335.1 Gemmatimonadota bacterium
GGAAGCTCGTTCGGCATCGTCATCCGCCATCTTGCGTCAGCGGGGAAGTGCTCGCACCTTGGCTCTTAGAGGGCGGGCATCGCGTCCGCGCCGCCGTCGCGAAGGCACCGCAATTCGCGTTGGGAGGAATCAATCATGGTCGAGGGACTCGATCGGCTAGCGATCTTCGAAGGCCTGACGCGGGAGCAGCTGCACACGGTTGGGGAGCGGTGTGAGATCACCACCGTCAAGCGGGGCGAGACGGTCTTTAGGGCTGGTGAACCAGCCCAGTATCTGCTCTTTGTGCGCTCCGGACAGGTCGAGCTTCGGTTTCAGGTGGTGTACGCCGGTAGCACCGATGAGTACCCGCTGGATACCGTCACAACCAACGGAGCGTGTGGCTGGTCAGCGATGATCCCTCCCTACAAGTACACGCTCACCGCCTATGCGGTGGAGGATTCGGAGCTGCTCCGGATCAAGCAGACCGACCTGCAGTATTGCTGTGACGCTGATCCCCGGATGGGCTCCGTCGTCATGGGGAACATCGCGCGGACCATCGGCGCACGCTACGAACTCGCCCGCGAGATCCTGGTGGGGGAAATCCAGAGCAACCTCAAGCAACGGGATCCCTTGGCCGGTTGACAGGCCAGCGCCCCTGAGCTGGGTCGGCCCCCCCGCGCCAGAGTCCGCAGGGGACTCTCACCCGCAAGTCATCAGCTGGACTCCACGTCCAGCCAGACGATGCTCTCGCACCACGCGCCATGCGTCGCATACCGAGAAGAAGGCCCCCGGCAAGAGCCGGGAGCCTTCTCATGCGCCCTCACCAGAACTTATGGGAGGTCCGGGAAGTTAGTGGCGTTGGCCAATGCCGCGTACAGATCCTGCAGATCCGATATCGCGGTTACCAGACCCGGGGTCATTCCTGTTCCCGCCTCACCGGACTTCGCTTTGAACCACGCCTCGTTGGGCGTCTCGCGCACGAACTGGCCGAGGCCTCTGCCGCCCAGGTCGTGGGAAGTCCCGTGCAAGTTGCATTTCAGAGACGGGGGTTCCGGCGTCGTGGAACGCACAGATCCACCACACGGCAATGCGCCGACTCTTCGATGGCACCATCCCCACGGGCTTACCGGCGCAAGAACGGATGCGCGTCGGCCGGACTGGTGTTGTCCAGCAACCGATGAATCCGCCACTGCCCGTCAGAACCGCGCGTCCGAACCGCGCTGTACCGACCACGCTGAACGGTAGTATCCTGATCACTACTGATGGAGGTCCACTCGAAGGTACCCCGGTCGTACGCAGCGGGCCCGCAAACCTCGAGTTCGCTCAGGGTCAGCGTGAACACGCTGACCGTGTGTGTCTGAAAGAACCGACGAGTGAACGTGCGGATCGCGTCACGACCGGGAAGATCCACCATGCCGTTCGACAGCCACACGGCCTCTTCAGTGAACAGCATGGCCGCACGATCGGCATCACCGCTCTGGTAGGCGGAGTCCAGCTGCGCATTCGCCCGCTCGATCAGCAAACGTACGTCAGCAAGCCGTCCGAGAAGCCTGTAGAGTCCGCGAATATGCCTGAGGATTGCAACGGGCACCGACCCTCGGGGAGAATGAATCCCAAGGGCCGGTGCCCGATTTGCAGCCCGGAGGCGGGGGTCCGGACGTGCCTCAGACGGCTACGGCACCGACGGCAGTGTCTGGCAGTAGGCCAGGATGTCGCCCGTCTGCTGGTCAGTCAACCCGGCGCCGACTTGGCTGGGCATAGCCGTTCCTGGATGACCCCACCGGATCTTGTGCAGCGTCTCCTGAGGATTGTCCAATGAGAGCCATCCGACGCCTTGAATGCCGGGATCACTATCAAAGTCGAGTGTTAGTCCATCCGCACCATGGCAGGCGGGGCAAGCGGCGTCGTACAGGACCTGCCCCGCTATGGCATTACCGGTCGCCAGGCCAGTGGTGGTGTCCATGTAAAGGCTCATGTCCACCAGACCATCCGCGATGAACCTCGTAAGGTTGAGAACATCCGTGTCGCTGAGCACAGCGGACATATCGTGGTCGCCGCCCTCACCCTTGAGCGCCCAGAAGACCGTCGTGCTGTCGGTGTCTCGTAACGACCACACTCCCGCGAACCCCGTGAAGTGGCTGCCTGTCGAGTAACGGCCGAGGTTACCGATGTAGTCCCACCCGTGACATTCCTTGCAGCGCCAGGTATCGCTACCAGTTCGGGTATTCGTGGATTGTGAAGCCCATATTGGGTCGAAATCAGTTGTGGGTTCCGCCACTCCGTTCACCGCCCACCACTTGTCATAGAGCGTAGCGCCGGCAACGATGTCGGCAGTGTTCCAGTTCTGTTCCACGAAAGTCAGGGCTTCGAGGGCGTTCGTCAACAGCGCGATGATATACGCTGGGTTGTGAACCCCCATGCTTCTATCCTCTATTACGCTGATGTAGTTCCACCAGGCGCCTGCCACTGCCTCCGGATAGGTGCCCTCAACGGCATGCACGGAGTCCTCGGATGTTGTAATTCCGGCGGCGATCAACTCGGCTCGCAACTGGGCCAGCAGACCTTCCACCGTGGTCTGCACGCCGCCGTTATCAAAGTCGGTCCAAGTGTCCGCTGTCGCATGGCACGTCTCGCAACCAGCCGTGTTGGGGCTGTCGGTCCCGAAGAAGTTGTACCACATTTCCATCGTGTGTCCGCCAGCCTGGTTTCCAAATGCGGTTGCCATGTGGCACGTCGGGCAGCCCTTAGTGTTGACTGCCACCTGCCCGTGGGAGGCGGGCGTACTCGGGTACGTTAACGACCCGGCGACCTCGTAGCCGGCGTCTCCCTGCAGCATTGTGCTTTGCGGGCCGTGGTGCGGACCGAAGCGGGTCGAGCTGATCGTGACGTCCCCGCCACCCACAACGGGTATGGCGTAAGAAGTCCGAGGCTGGTGGCACCGGGCACAGAGATTGCCGTCACCGAAGTCGACCGTTGTTCCCGTCAGCCATAGGTCATGGGGTTCGTTGTATTGTCGGTCGAAATCGGCTGCGGTGTACGTGGTGTGAATCTTATGACAAGTGCGGCAATTCTGTGGCGTGGGATTGTCTACTGTCGATGCCGCGAACTCCAGGCCTGATTCCATCCGATCGATGAACCCCTCGTGGCTGTGACATCCAGCGCAGGTCGCCGAGTATGAGCCCAACTCGAAGTGCCCGCCAGTGTAGTGAACAGAGTTGAGGTACTGGACTTGCTTGGCCACCAGATCGGTGTCTTCGAAATGGCATTGGACGCAGTTCTCGTTGGCGTCCTGGCCGTCAGTGCCGGCAACGCCGTCAGTACCGTCAGTGCCGTCTTCTCCCGCAGGCCCCTGGGCGCCTTCGCACGCCGCCATAAAGACACCGAAGAGCAATGCCGTCGCCAGTGCAGTGAGTTTTGAGTGCGATCGTCTCATTAGTTGGTCTCCTGGTAAGCCAACAAGGGAAGCCTTGAGGAGTGCGCAATCCACTCGCGCTGTTGACGCCAGCGCAATGAGGGCTCCTCAAGGCTAAATACCACGCTGGCACACGTATTGGAAAGCACGTAACGTGCCGACGCACACCAATCTCTAATTCATTATCCTGCAACGTGTTATGGGTCAATCCTGGTGGGCCGCTGGGGACAATGGGGGCAAATCACCCAGTCGACTGGGTGATTTCACCGTCCTCCATCTCTTCTAACCGCCATCGGGTAACCTTTCCAACGACTGCAGGAATGCCGCCAAATCAGCCATCTCCCCACGCCGGAACATCGGCCAGGATACTACCTGGCCTCCCGCTTCGTCTTTCAGCAGAGTGTGGTTCCACAACGCCGCGATCACTGCCGCGGGCGAACTGAGACCCCTTACCTCGGCGATGTCTCCTGCGGCCGTTTCCCCCCTACCGTTGAGGGAGTGGCAATCCAGACATCCCTTGTCCCGCACACGCCGTCGTCCCCTCTCCGGATCTCCCGCCTGGGCGAAGTACTTGACAGAGTAGAGGTAGCCGACCAGGTCGGCCATCTCTTCGGGCCTGAGCTGCGGCACCGAGATCCCTCGTTGCCTCATCGCCTGGATCATCTCCGGTGCCTTGTTCCACATCGCCGCTGCGAATGCGAGCAGGCTGAGGTGGATGCCGCGCTCTGCCAGATCCGGCCCCACCCCACCGCCGCCGCCCTGAACGGCGTGGCATCCGATGCAACCTTTCTCGGTGAACACCCGGCGCCCATCACCCACCAGACCGGGCACTACATACAGCGGCCCCGACGGCACCTTCGACGAGTCGGATTCGAGATAAGCAATGAGGTCGTTCAGTTCGTCGCCTGTGAAGCGAGGGCGTCCGATACCTCTGGCCTGCATCGCCTCGCTCATGGCCGGCCCATGGTTCCACATCGCCGCTGCCACCTGGATCGGTGCCACGAACTGACCCCGGGAAGCAAGGTCCGGACCAACCACCCCACCGACGCCACCAACCTGGTGGCAGATAATACAGTGCTTCTCAGCAAAGAGTTCTTCGCCCTTACCCCCGTCTCCCGCAGGATCGAAGTAGTCGAGAGTATACAGGAAGGCGATGAGATCGCCTGTCTCC
>JBDGZZ010000436.1:0-3110 GCA_039588335.1 Gemmatimonadota bacterium
CAGACCGCTCAGCAGCTCGATGGCCAGATCACCAAGTGGTTGGAGCCGAAGGGCTACGGCAAGGAGTGGGTCGAGGAGGCACGGGAGTTCGTGCTGAAGCGGGCGCGAGAGATGCCGGATCTTGAGTTGGAAGACGTCCCTTACGTTCTGGCTGACTGGTTCAAGCGGACGGAGGGGAAGGTGAACACGCGAGTTCAGAGTGTTCTCCAGGGGAAGCGCCAGGACGCAACTCTACCGGCGACGCCAGGAGGGTCGCCTACGCCGGTGCGGACAGCCTCGCCGGTTGGGGGCAATGACGGAACAACGGCTACCCAGCTTGAGGAAATGCTGCGGGGCCGGGGTTGGAACGGCTGAAGGGGCCGTCAGCCTGAAGCAGAGGGGTTGGGGAGGAGAGGAACATGGCAACACCAGCACTCGTTGACAACATCTCCGAGCTGTCGGCCATCATGAAGACGGTCTTCGGTCCGGGGGTAGAGCAGCAGCAGAACCTTGCGGCGATGCTCTACAAGCAGTTCTCGCAGAGCCAAGTGCGGTTCGGGGGCAACTCCTACGAGTTCCCGGCGCGCATGGTGAACACGCAATCGATCGGTGCGCGAGGCTACCGCCTCTCGCTGCCGGAGCCGATTCTCAACCTCGATGTGACGTCCCGGGTCCGGCACAAGTTCGTGTACGGTACCTTCGACATTCCGGGGCCGGACATCGAGAAGGGCAAGGGCAACGTCAATGCGTTCGTGAACACGCTCACGGACAAGATGCGGTCGCTGACCGAGATGGTCCTGAAGGATCTCAACATGCAGACCTATCTGGATGGGTCTGGTGTGCGAGCGACCTCAACGGGTGTCGATGTGGCGGGAGCCCTTCCCGTCGATCAGATCAAGTACGTGCGGGTCGGCATGCACGTCAACGTCGTGGACGCCACCGACGGGGCCACATTGCTCGCGGGCATACCTGTCGGAGACACGGACCCGGGGGACACGGGCGTCTTTGCCGCAAAGCGGTTCACCGTCAGTGCGATCAGCGCATCGACTCCCAGTGTGACGCTTGCTTCGGGATCACCGTTGGCCCCGAGCGCACTGGTAGGTGAGGACGCAGCCGGGGGTGATTTCATCACTCGGCACAAGGCCATCGGGGTGGAGCTCACCGGGCTCAGTGCCATCGTGGACGACGGCACGGTGAACCCGGCGGCGAACATCCTGCAAGACATCGACCGCACCACCTCGCCGCTCTGGCAGGCGAAGGTGTTGGGCAACCTCGGTACGCCGCGGGCGCTCACCCTGAACCTGATGCAGATCGGCATGGACATTCCCGAGATCATCTCGGGTCGCCGTGTCGATTTGGTGGTCGGTTCCTACGCGGCACGCGACGAGTACGTGAAGCTCCGCGTGCCGCAAAAGCGGTTCATGGACATGAAGCTGGACGGTGGCTTCCAGATGCTCGAGTACAACGGGCGGGACTTCCTGGTCGACGTCGATTGCCAGGACGACACCATCTACTTCCTGAACCGGGCCAGCATCCAGAAGTACGGACTGTTCGACCTCCAGTTTGTCGAGCAGACCGGGGGGATCCTGAAGCACGACAGCTTGTCGTCAGGTGACGTGTTCTACGGATACATGCGGGCAATCTGCAACCTCGGGACCACGCAAGCAAACGCCAACTCGAAGATCGTCGACTTGAGCTTCGACACGGCAAACTATCGCGTCGCCGGGTAACTAGCGGCGTGAGCGAGCAGTCAACACCCCGGGGAGTAACTCCCACGTCGCTCCCCGGGGGTGCTCGCAGCTAGCGGGAGCGGAAGGGGCGGAGGACGAGGACATGGCAACTTTTCAAGACAAACTCGCGCACTACGAGTGGTGGTTCTACGAGAACGGCGGCATCCACATCTTCAACGAACTCCAGCGGTTCGCGAACAAAGGAGATGCGAACAACGTGACGTTTGCCGTCATTACGGAGTACGGCGACGTCGTTGTCAGTGCGGGGACGCTCGACGTGGATTCGGCCCTGGTCGAGAAGGTCCACGTACCGACGCCGCTCGGCTTTACCGATGTGGCAAGCATCAAGAACGGCGGCCGACCGCCGACGCAAGCGACGGCACCGTAAAGGCAGGGGCAATAGGCACACAACGGAAGGGGTGAGGGGGAGTAACGATGGCAATCGCAACGACGATCAAAGAGCTGCTGCGGCAGTATCAGTGGGCATTCAAAGAGGCGCGCATGGTCAAGCAGTGGAATGAGCTGGCGCGGCTCGCGAACGGTCAGGACGACGGAACGAACGTCGCCTTCACGGGGCGCACGTTCTACGGCGATATCGTGTTCTCGACAGACACGGTGACTCCGGAGTTCATTCCGGCGCTGGCCGACGACACGGAAGGTCGAGACGGCACTGGTGGGCGATACGCCGACAAGAAGTACCCGAACAACGGACTCCAAGAATTCATCGTTCTAAGCTAGGCCATGAAAGCGGAACCGGCAGTCGTCAAGGCGCTCAAGGCCATTGACCCCAAACTGTCTGTGCAGTTCGTCAAGACAGCGCGGGGTGGTCGGTGGGGCGTGTTCCACGATCTCCCGTACTGGGATCGGGTGGGCAAGACCGTGGAGCGCAACGCGACAGAGCTTCAGACGGAGCTACTGAAACGAGGCTACGTGACGACGCGCCGGGTCTGCGAAGAGTACGCGCATCAGCAGATACTCGATGCCAAGCTGGTCTTCTACGTGGCGGAAGACGACGGATCGTACCGGCCGCTCGACATGCGTGTGGTCGAGAAGATGCAACGCATGGATTACTTCCGCCGCAACTGGGACTTGAAGGACTGGCGAGAGTACCTGAACGCAAAGGCCCAACTCGCGAAGGACACGCGGGAGCACGCATGGCAGGACCACGTTGACTACGTTGCGAAGGACCGCGTGTACCGCGAGCAGATGGCCGATGCCCTGCGCGGGGACAGCCATTCGCGTTCAGTGAACGTCACACAGCCGGACAAGCCGGCGCGGTACCCGATCAAGGAAACCCGGGCGGAGCGATCCGTCCTTGTGAAACCGTCTGCCGCTGACGTGCGGGCGTGCAGCTAAGGAGAGGACAATGCGACTGATTAGCGGACGTGCAACGTCTTTGCG
>JBDGZZ010000437.1:0-3104 GCA_039588335.1 Gemmatimonadota bacterium
ATTGCAGCACTCACCGGCGATCACTCTGACGAGATTCAAGAACTCGACTCGGTCATTGCGGAGCTTAGCCTTGGCAATCCCTATCTGATTGAGATGTTGGTATCCGACTGGCGGGACCATGGGCGGCATTCGCTAGTGGCCACCGAGGCACGCGGGGACCGCACGGCTGCTCTATGGAGACCTCCTGAGGCACTCCACCGAGCGTTCGAGCGCCAGTACCGCGGCATTGTTGGCAACGCGCGCCAGCTACTCAATCTCCTTGCCATTGCTGGGAGAGAGATGTCGGTTCTAGAACTGACGCTTCTCCTCCAGATCTCTCCCCATCACGCTGACTGCGCTGCACTCGATCTCATCGAACGTGGGATCGTGAGAGCTCACGGGGGCCATCTGACCTTCAAGAATGAATTGCACCGAGCGTTCGTCTACTACGCCACTACCGAGGAAGCCCGTAAGTACTATCACGCGAGGTTGGCACAGAGTCTGTCCGACGCAGCCAGTTCGGACGACTTCCAGCTTGGCTTGGAGGCCTGCCATCACTTTCTCCACGCCGCGATCTTCACGCCGGCTATCGATATCATCCTCAGGGCCGGTGGACTAGCAGTGTCACACGGCGCGGCGCGAGAGGCTGAACGGGCAACAAGAACCGTGATCGATGCTCTGACTTTCCCCCCTCCCAGTGGCCTACATCTGTTGGCTGCTCAAGCACAGGTTGCTCAGGGGAAGTACCACGCCGCTCTACAGAGCTTGGAGCAGTGGCGGCCGAATGATGAAGACCCTTCCACGAACGTCTCGGCTCTCCTGCTGCGCGCTGAGTCCCTTCAACGGGGTGGGCTCGCTCACCCTTCAACAATTGCAGCAGCCGCGCGAGAGGCCTACATAGCAGCCGGTGATGCTGGATCCACAGTCGAACTCATGGGTGCATTGCAGTTAGCTGCTGAAGTTGCCGCAGAATCCGACAACATGGAGGATCTAGAGAGGCTAAGCGCGGAAGCACTGAAACTCGGAAGCTCCTCCAACTCCAAGCGTGCACGAGCGTTGGGCCAGCTAACGAGAGGATACTTCTGCCTCGTCACAGCTGAATGGCAGGAATCGGTCGACAACTTTCGACAGTTTCTCGATCTCTCAAGGGGAGAGCCACCCGAGCCAGCCCAGATGCGAGTCCTGAACGGATTGGGCATGGCCCTAGAAGCCCTCGGAGAGTTTGATGATGCCGAGGCAACTCAACTGAAGGCAGCGGGAATCGCACAGAGAATAGGCAACATTCAAGGTGAGACAAGCATATGGAGTAACCTCGCAGTCCTCCACGACCACAGGGGCAACTTCATACAGTCGTGTGACGCATACCGAAGCGCGCTCAGACTGGCACGACAGTCGTCAACACCCCGACGCCTCATATGGCTCTACGCGAACATTGCAGAACTGTCGGTGTCACTTGGCAACCTCCCCGAAGCCCGGGTATTCCTCGATCGTGCCTTCGAGAGAGCGCGAGAAACCAGCCACACGCCTCTCATTGCGAGGGCGCTGTTATCGGAGGCCTGCTATCAGCTCGCAACGCAGGATTGGGAGGCGGCGTGGCATGCGTTTGAGGAGGCGGATCGCTTGTACTATCGCAGGCGTCACGTGATTGATCATCCTGGCCTGTACTGGATGATCTGGATCTATGGTACCTGGGTCAGAAGGGGATACGGCAAGGTAAGGCAGTTGCTCGGAGATCCGCCGTCTAGCCTGCGCAGAGCGACACTGGCCCACCGGGCGGTTATCCACCTCCTAGCGAAGTCGCTGGCGGCTCGAGACAATGTACGGGGACCCGACCTCAGCCACGAACTTCAGGTAGAGGAAGCTCACAGGCTGCCGGGGTCCGTGGCAACAGTCGTAGCGACGGGCACCCTCCCGCCGGGCATCCCACCACCGGAACCGGGTGAGTCCGCCGCCCAGCTAGTTGCGCGAACGTTTCCGGACCTGGTGTCTGGGCCCGTGCCAACCTCTGTGGTCGCATTGAGTGATCTGACTGATCTGACCTCAGACAGCGTCAACCCGCCCTAACTGTGAACTGCCCCTGTCTGCGGTCCTCTCGCCCGCGAAGGCCTGGTTGCTGGTGTCGGCTGGTGGGATCCCACGATGGATTGCAGCGTTGGTGCTCCCGACTCGGCGGCCAACAGCCCGGGCTGCCTTCCCTCAATCAGGCGTCGAATCGCGGTGCTGTGCTTGAAGGTCTTTACAATCTCAGGGTCGAACTGAACGCCCGAGTACCTTTCAAACTCGTCGACAACCCGCTCATAACTGAGCGCCACTCGATATGGTCGATCCGTCATCATGGCATCAGCCGTATCGGCAACCATGATTATCCGGGCGCCAATCGGTATCTCAGTCCCTGCGAGGCCGTCTGGATAGCCACCACCATCGTAGCTCTCATGGTGCGCCCTAACACACTGCTCCACATAGCCCTTCAGCCCTGAGATCGTTCCAACGAGCTCGGCACTTCGTACAGGGTGGGTCCGCATCAGCAACCGCTCATCTTCCGTCAATTTGCCCTTCTTCCGGAGAATGGCGGCGTATTCCTCGTAGATCTTGCCGACATCATGCAACAGCGCCGCAGTCTCGATCTGCTCAATCTCCTTCGCGCCCAAGCCCAGCGCGCGGGCAAGCGTCTTCGCATAGGTCGCGACTCGGAGCGAGTGACCTGACGTATATGGATCGCGCGCCTCAATGGATTTGACCATCAACTCAAGCAGTTCGCGGTTAGCCTGCTCGAGTCGATAGGAGTTCTGATAGGCAAGCCTCACAAAGAACAGCGGGACCAGAACCAGCAACAACCCAAAGAACTCAAGAGGGATGTATAGGTACGCAAGCAAGGCTGCGATGAAACTGGACAGGACGTTCTCGACCAGTCCCTTGCCGACCATCTGCCCCCAGGTCTCAGTCAGCTCCCGGTCGGTACTTAGCGAGACAGCCGTCGCAGTGAGACCGTTGGTGAGGACGAAATATGTCAGCGCGGCCCCGAGATAGGCTGGAGCGTTGAAGTAGCCTTCAAAGAACTCGAATGACGGCGTCCCCCCAGCATACATGTACAGGTACCCTGCCGCCGCTACCGCTACCATCTCCTT
>JBDGZZ010000438.1:0-3101 GCA_039588335.1 Gemmatimonadota bacterium
CTGCCTGCCCCGCAGCCCAATCTCCCATCCGGACAAACGAGCTTCCGGCAACGAGTGCCTGCCTTGACCGGCCGAGCCACCCCGTCCCACGTTGCCCGGCCAAGCACGTTAACCTGCGGAGCGGCCGCAGTGTTCAGCGCCCCCTCCGCAGCCCATTAAGAGTTAGGTCGCCGGCTACCTCAACAGCCATACGCGGAGCGGAGTATGGACACTCGGAGCTGAAGGAGTTTGCGTGAAGATGCCGACGGGGTGACGTATCCGAGCCGCTTACGAGGCCGGCGCTTCAGCGTGGTGGCGAGCGATGGCCGCGCTCTGCCCCACCTCCGGTAGGCGAACGCGATTCCGATCGCCCCAGAGAACCAAGTGTGAGGTACGCAGCCTTTCCCTGCGGGGGCACCTCCTCTTCGCTGCCCTTGCACAAATGGACGGGACCGCCCGCCTCGGTCCCGACGGGTTCACCGAGACCTATGACCCGGTCTTGGACGTGCTGGTTGCCGAGGTTCCGACTAGGCCGCTCGGCGAGCCGGTCCAACAGTTCACCATCGCGTTCGAGGATGCCGACGGCGGGACGCACATGGCGTTCCGGTGGGAGACCACGGAGGTGCGCGTACCGATCACCCCGATTGGGATGTAGTCGGGCCCGCCCCCGCTTTTTGAGGTCAGTCAGGCATATTTCCACAGAAGCCTACGTCGACGTCCACCACCCCTTCCCCCAAAGCGTCAACGGTGCCTGCCACGTCCCATCCAAGCACCAGCGGGGTCGTCTTGGCATGTAAGAATCGTCCGACGAAGTCTCCCGCGATGACCTTTTCTTCGCCCGCATTGACCGCCGACGCGACAACCTTGACGCGCACTTCCCCGCGGCCCGGCGTCGGCGTGGTTATCTCGGTCATCTCCACACCGTCACCTGTGGCCCCCATCACCCTCATCGTCTCGGCCATGCGGAGTCCCCTCTCAGATGCGTTTCGCAGAAATTGGCTTAGCAAGGGTCGAGAGACGGCAGCGACCTAACAAGCATTTGAAGCAGTCACAGGCGTTTTAGGGGCGTGCAATCGGCTCCGCCGCTTGCACCTCGTTGGGTTGCCTGCGCAGCTTAAATGCAGATCCGTTAGCTAGAACTGATGGCTTTGAGGTGATGGGACTCGGATGACTCGTACCACTGTTAGGCTGGTCGGGGTGGGCCTCCTTATCGGGTTCCTACTGAATCTGACCGGCTGGCTGGGAAACAACTTCTTGCTCGGTGGCATGTGGCGATCCGTCGCGATTCCGGACGCTTACGTGGCGTGGAGAGAATCGCCTTGGCGTGATGCCTTCTCCTTCTTGCCAGACTTCGTGTACGGCCTCGGGATCGCTTGGTTGTATGTGGCCTCCCGCTCCTGGTTCAAGAGCTGGAGTGTCTGCGCGCTAGCCGCCGGTCTCTTCGTCGCGGCGATGGGAGGCCTAACGACCTATTTCGCGATCGCGAACTCGGGCTTCATTCCTTGGCCGCTCGCGCTTGCGTCGTTCGCGCTGGTCCTGGCGACCAAGCTGCCGCTGGCTCTGTTGGCAGGTCGATTGCTGGAGCCTCAGGCCGGGCTCGGGACAGGCTAGTGCCCGTGACCAGTCTCGGCAGAAGTGCGAGGCGTCACGGGGTGGAGTTCTAGCTAACAAGCGATTGCTACTGACGCCGAAGAAGGGGTAGGTACGCGCTTCGCGCTTGTGTCCGTGCGGGCGGCGCAGCAGAATCGCGTAACCGTTAGGCGGCACTGGACTTCTATCTCAACCCAAGGAGCAGAAATGCCAAAGTTCGTGATCGAACGTGAGATCCCTGGAGCGGGCAAGCTTTCCCCAGAAGACCTCAAGGGGATTTCTCAGACGTCTTGCGGAGTCCTCCGCGATATGGGGCCGGAAATTCAATGGGTCGAAAGCTTCGTCACCCAGGACAAGATCTACTGCGTCTACGTAGCTCCTAGTGAGGCAATGGTTCGGGAACACGCCGAAAAGGGCGGATTTCCGGCGAACCGCGTTTCGCGCGTCGCAACGGTGATCGATCCGACGACCTCGGAGTAATCATCTGGCGCCTGCGCGGTGCCGCCTAACAAGGAATTGCTGCTGCGCCGGTTGCCGAAAGGATTTGGTCTCCGACCAAACAGCCTCACGTACAACGCTCACAAGCTCGCAACCTGTACCGGCTAGACTGTTGTGATCAGGTAGCCTAGAAGCACGCGGCCTTGTGAACCGGTAGGCGGCGCCAGCAGAACTCCGAGTCCGTTAGGCCGCAGCATTCAGATTAGAGAGGTTCTCAATGCGCCCAATTATCGCCGTCGCATCACTCATCGTGCTGGGGTGTGCACCCGAGGGTACCACGCTCACCGCTTTGCCCGAGTCAGAGGTCGCAGCGATACGCCAAGCCTACCAGTCTCTGACTGCTGCCGGGGTGACGCCCGAGGTCCGGAATCTTGGGCGCTTCTTCACCGAGGACGCTGTCTTGATGCCGGCCGATCAGCCTGCGGTTCAAGGCCGCACGGCTGTCGAAGCATGGTTCACTGTTCAGGCGGTCCAGTGGGACGTGACCGTGTTGGAAGTCGAGGGCCGGGGAGATCTTGCCTTCACCCGTTCGGCCTACACCTTGGTTCTGGACCTCCCCGACTTCACGCCGGTTACTGGGAAGGGGCTTGAGGTATGGCGCAAGCAGCCCGACGGCACCTGGTTGATCGCTCGCTCTAGCTTCAGTGCCGACTCTCCATCGAATTGAGACCGACGAGCGTCAACTTGGGGTCCCTTTGCGTTGCTCGGGTGCGGCCAGTACCGGAAATGGAGCTGGCGGGTGCCGGACGGTCGAGAATCCGTCCCACGGACTTGTGGCTAGGAGACAGGCTGCGGCCTAACACGCGTTAGGAGCTGAAGGGCGCGGCGGGTGGCGTTGATATGAGCGCGCTGCTAGCTACGAGTAGCTGGCCGGGGGTCGGCGCGCCTGGCGGGCGGTCGCCGGCAGCTCAAACGCAGGGACGTTAGCAACTGTGTTGCAGACGGAGCTGCTCGAGCGGGATCGAGGGATTCCACTTCCTCCCGTCGCGAGCCATGGCATTGAGGATGACGAGTAGCTTTCTCATGCAGGCCAC
>JBDGZZ010000439.1:0-3097 GCA_039588335.1 Gemmatimonadota bacterium
ATCGTTGGCGTGAGCCGCGACGTGTTGCACGACGGTGCACGAAGGGAAGTGCACCCCGAACTCTACGTTCCCTACCCGCTGGACGGACTCACCAGCAAGTCGTTCGTCGTGCGGTCGGCCGCAGGCGTGCAGGTTGCGTCTGCCATGCGCGACGCGCTGCGGAAGGTGGATCCGGAACAGCCGGTGCGGGAGATCCGCACCATGGACGGATGGGTCGCGCAGGGAATCGCGGTCACGCGTTTCCAAGGGGCGCTGATGGGTGCGGCCGCGGGCTTTGCCACCGTGCTGGCGGGCATCGGCCTCTTTACTGCGCTCGCAAATGTCGTGCGTGAACGGAGGCGGGAGATCGCGATTCGGGTCACTCTGGGATCCGAGCGAATGGGAGTGGTCGGGTTGGTAGCAAGAAAGGCCTCGATCCTCGTGCTTCCGAGCCTCGGCGGAGGAGTGCTACTCGCGCTAGCGTTGGGTCAAGTCCTGGAGGGTTTTCTGTTTGGAGTGCAAGGGCAGAATGTCGCTGCGCTCTCGTTCGTGACTCTGGGGCTTCTCGCGACGGCGCTTCTCGCGGCGTACCTTCCGACTGCTCGGGCGGTAGCGGTGGATCCTGCACAGGTGCTGAGGGAAGAATAGCCTTACGAGTGCTGAGTGGCGTCACGGGGGTCCGTTTGTACAACCCTACCTAACATCCCCCAGCCAGTTCACCACCTGCACGATTTCCGCAGCATGCGTTCCTCGCACCATTAAGAAGTGGTTGCCATCGGGATGAACGTCGTAACGTCGGTTCTGAACCTGGCGCAGGTAGCTATCAGGGAAGAGCTCTCGCAATTCGAGCAATCGGAACACGGGCGTCGTTTGCACCACTGCAGACATGAAGTGGGTGGAGGTACGGAAGAACAGCTCACGTCCATCGCGGGACCAACGTGGCTCAGTACCACCTTGATCGGACACGAGCCACTTGCCGCCTGGGCCGGGAAACTCCTGTACATAGACCTCGCTCTGCCCCGACTCGTCCGACGAGTAGGCCAACCAGCGGCCGTCGGGTGACAGGGCCGGAGCGCGCTCGCCGAACTCGGTTCGGACCAATGGGATCGGAGTGCTGTCTCCGTCGACCGCGAATCCCATGATGTCGCGACTGGTGGTTACCCCGCTGTAGCGAAAGACGAACCACTCACCATCGGGCGACCACACGCCCTCGTACACCGATTGCTCACTGTCAACATCGTACACCGGCTCCGGCTGACCGCTGCCGTCGGCCCGCACGCGCCACAATCCCCGCCCCCTGCCGGAGCGATCGGATGAGAACACGATGTGGTTACCGTCGCGTGACCATGAGGGATATACGTTCTCACCCCCGAAGGTGCGCGGCGAGAAGGTTTCGAGTGACATGTCGTACAGCCACACGTCGGTTGCAGCCTCGTCCACTATGGTTAGAGCTAAACGGTCGCCGTCGGGTGATAACGCCACTCCCGCAAAGTTGCGACTCTCCTCGCTCACCAATTCCTCGGCGCCTCTGCGGTCCACCATCACCAGCTGGCTCGCGTCGGCTCCGCCGTGGATGTAGACCAGCGATCCTTCGTCGGACACGTCGTACTCCGCACCGCCGGCCGACTTCACCATTACGCCCTGGGCGATCACGCTGGGACTACCGCCCACGCTCAGTCGCGCGGCGTCGAACGGAACGACACTCAGTGTACCGTTGGAAGTGACGTACACGAGGTGTCCGGTGCGGGAATACCGCGGTCGCGTACCATCTAACAGGTACGTGACCTCACCCGACTCGATGTCGTACGCCATTATCCGCATGCTCTCGATCGCGTCACCGGTGGCGAACAACACTGTCCGCCCACCGGGTAGCAACTCGGGCCAACGGTACGTGGCTATCTCGGAGTCACGCTCGGGCCAAACGAGTGTGTCGACCACACCAGTGCTCACGGTGACCCGCAGTAGCCCGCCGATCGACACCGGAGAAACGATGATCACATCGTCTTCGGCCCAGCTCACTCCGCGCTGAATGCCTGAGACGTTGGCGACAGTGACCGATGCGCCCCCGGCAGCCGGTACACGCCTGAGTCGCACGTTGTCGAGAAAAGCGATCCACTGTCCGTCGGGTGAGAAGTGTGGCTCCTCGGCACCGGTGGTACCCGGCACCGGTCGAGTATCCAACTGATCCAGGTCGTGGACGAACAGTTGCTGACCGTCGGGTCCGATGCCCACGAAGGCCGTGCGAGAGCCGTCGGGCGAGATGGCGAGTATGCCGCTGGGATCACTGAACAGTGCCACACTCGGTGTACGGGCGAACCGCATTGTCCGGCGGTCCGGGCTTCCACCCGGGCCGACTATTTGCCACATCAGCGCTCCGAGCGCAAAGGCAACCGCCGCGACCGCGGCAATCGAACGCCAGTCTCTGACGCGTGGAGCGGGTGCCTCTCTTGGTGTGGTCGCCGTGGCCTGCGTTGTGGGTACTGTGAACGCGGGGTTCGATAGCGCTGCGGCAAACTTTGCCGCGCTCTCGAACCGATCCGCCGCCAGCTTTTCCAACGACTTCGCCACGGTCGCCGTTACGTTCGGTGGTACCGACCTCCTTAGTTCCGTCACGGGGCGCGGTGTATCGGTCACGATCTTCATGATTATCTGCTGCGCCGAGTTGCCCATGTACGGCGGCTCGCCGGTCAGCATCTCGTACAGCACGCTGCCGAGCGAATAGACGTCGGAGCGATGTGTGATGTCCTTCTCGGCAGTCGCTTGTTCCGGGGACATGTAGTGCGGCGTACCGAGACTCAATCCCGTCTCGGTCATGCGTCCACCCGCAGCCGCGCTCACGGCCAGCGCGATGCCAAAGTCCGCGACCATCGGACGACCGCTGTGCAGCAGTATGTTCTCGGGCTTGATGTCGCGGTGGATCACACCTCTTTGGTGCGCGGCGTCCAACGCATCGGCCACCTCGGTAGCGATCTTTACCGCTTCATCGATGCCGAGCTGCGTTTCACGATTCAGTTTCTCGCGCAACGTCTCGCCTTCGATGTAGGGCATCACATAGTAGAGAAACCCTTCGACCTCGCCCGAATCGAACAACGGCAAGATGTTGGGGTGTTGCAGACTG
>JBDGZZ010000440.1:0-3083 GCA_039588335.1 Gemmatimonadota bacterium
GGTCACGATCATTCCCTGGCGGATCACGAGTCGCACGATCCCGGCCTGCTTGGCGCCGAGCGCAACACGGATTCCGATCTCTCGGGTGCGGCTCGCGACTGAGTAGGACAACACGCCGTACACGCCCAGCACCGCCAGCAGCAGTCCCGTGAGTGCAAAGGCCGTCATCAGTGTCGTCGCAAAACGCTGCTTGGCTGTGGAGCTTCGGGTCAGGCTCTCCATCGTCCTCACGTTGGAGATCGGTAGCCTGGGGTCGATCTCACCGACTGCCGACCGGACCAACGGCACCATAGCGGCCGGTGCACCGGCCGTCCTTATCGCCAGCGACATCTCGGCGAACGGGAGCTGGGCGTGCGGGGCATAGAATTGCGGCCGGTCGTCCTCGTAGACGTGGAGGATCCGTGCATGACGCACGACGCCGACCACCGTCCAACTCTCGCCCAGCATTTCTATCTGTCTACCGACTGCCTTGGCGTCGGGCCAATAGCGGGCGAGCTTCTCGTCAATTATCGCGACGAAGGGAGCTTCGTCGCGTTCGTCGTCTTCCTCGGTAAAGGTTCGGCCGGAAACGACCTCGATACCCATGGTCTTGAAGTAACCCGGTGTGACCGGCATGTAATCGACCATCGGGGATTCTTCCCCGTCAGCCATCACGTCCGGCGTGCAGTCGCTTTGATTCCTGTTGAGATATCCCAGCGGCAGTGTCGCGGTGGCGGCCGCCGCCTCCACTCCGGGAAGATTGCGCACCCGGTCGAGCAAGGTCTCGAAGAAACGCGTCCGCGCCATGCCGTCTTCGTATCGCGTGCGGGGCAGCGCAATGTCGAGAGCGACCACGTTTTCCGCGCTGAATCCCGGGTCCGAGCGCAACATGAGGCCGAGGCTGCGCACCAGGAGCCCGGCACCGGTCAGTAATACGAGTGACAACGCCAATTCGGCAACCACGATGAAATTGCGCGTCCGGGTAACTCGGGCTACGCCGGCCAAGCTGCGTCCGCCTTCCCGCAGCGACGTGGCGAGTTTGACACCGCTACTCTGGAATGCCGGTGCCAGGCCGCACAATACAGCCGTCGCCAGCACGACTATGCCCGTGAACGCGAAGATTTGTCCGTCGATCGCGACTGCCTCGCTGCGCGGTAGCGCTTCAGGTGCGAGCGCGATGAGCGCGTCCAAACCGTAGGCGGCCACGGCAAACCCGAGCGAGCCGCCCAGCGTCGCCAGCAGCGCACCCTCCATGAACGTCATCCAAATGATCCTACCGCGGCTCGCTCCCAGCGCCGACCGCACGGCGATCTCCCTGCCGCGTAGCTGCGATCGCGTCAACATCAATGTCGCGATGTTCGCGGTGGCGATGAGCAGTAGGAATCCAACGGCACTCAAGAGCAGCAGCAATGTCGGGCGCACGTGCTTCACGAGATCCTCGTGAACCGCAATTGCAGTGTAGGTGAATCCGTTGTCGCCGTACCACTCCGTATCCTGCTGTTCTCCCAGCGTGGCCAATTCTGCTGTGGCCTGCTCGATTGTTACATCGTCCGCTACGCGCGCGAGGACGGCGAATCTGTGCTGTCCGCGTGGCGCATTCGCAAGATCTATCTTGTCGGGGAACCAAACTTCGGCGCCGCTCGGTTTGCTGAGGCTGTGGTGGACTTGAAAGTTGAAATCGCGTGGCAGCACCCCCGTTATCGTGGTCGGTTTGCCGTCGAGAGTGACCGTACTACCTATTACCTCCGGATCGCTACCGAACCGCCGCCGCCACAACCCGTCGCTGATCACTACGATGTCCCCGGCCCCGAGGTCGTCGTCTCCCACGAGGAACGTCCTTCCCCGGGCGGCGTTCACGCCCAGGAGATCGAACACGTTCGCAGATGCATACGCGGCACTGAGCTGTTCTGGCTCGTCGGTCTCACTGAGTTGTGACGTGCCGATTCTCAGTGATGCGAATCCCGCGAACGACCGTGCTTGTTCGCGGAGATCGTGGATCTGAGGGCCGGTAACCGAGGCGCGGGGAAACCCGATCCAGTCGAGCCGGTCCCAGATATAGATCAGCTTCTCGGGCGCAGGGTAGGGCAGTGGTCGCAATAACACGCCGTTCACCACGCTGAAGATCGCGGTGTTGGCGCCGATGCCGAGAGCGAGTGTCAGGACCGCAAGCAAGGTGAAGACGGGGGAACGCCTGAGCAGCCGGGTGGCGTACTGCACGTCTTTGAGCGCGGTGCCTACGGCTGTGGCCCAGCCGGCGAGCCGGCCGCGCCGCTGCCAGGGACGCAGTTTTCTGGCCTCGCGCCTGAGTGTGAGCCAATGGAAGGATAGGATCTCCCGCCATAGGTTTCGTTTGGCGAAATAAATGCCGCGAGTCTCGGCGTCGAGGAGATAGACCTGCTCGATCTCCTGCAGGACGGAATCACGCCAGTCGGGCGGAAGGAGCAGCCGTAGCAGCAACTCGGGAACCGCCGGCAGCCGTCTCATGCGTGTTTCAGGTCGGAAGCGGCGTCCATTCCTTCCCACATCCGCTCCATCCGCTCGCGCGCTTCATGGAGTGCGGCGACGCCCTGCTCGGTGACGGTGAAATACCGTTTCGCTTTGCCGCCGCGGACCGGCGTGGGGTCCGCCAGGCGCGACTGGACATGCCCTTTCTTCTGCAGCCGCATCAGCGTGACGTATATCGAGGACACGGTTAGCGTTCGCCCCCCGCGGCGAGTGACTTCTTCGCGGATCGTCGCTCCAGTGGCTTCCTTGCCAACTCGCCAGGTGGCCAGGAGGATCAGTTGCTCGGCTTCACCCAACGCGGCGTTCTTGGTCATGCCCGTTCTCACAATTATTCTGACAATGTCAATAATATCGTGGAGGGTTCGGCTTGGCAACACCGAAACGGCCACATTTGATGTTCTCGCAAAGGGGTTCCGGCGGTGTGGTCTACCTGCTATCATTATCGACGATCGACTATCGACGGTCGATAATAGCGCTGCTGCTCGCACACAGGTGGACAAATGAAAAGCGACGAGGCCCGCAGTTTCCTGCCGCTTACCCCCGCGACCTTCCATATCCTGGCAACCATTGCAGCTGGCCCGCTGCACGGATACGCCATC
>JBDGZZ010000441.1:0-3083 GCA_039588335.1 Gemmatimonadota bacterium
GTCGTAGTCGGCCTGCACCTCGACCTCGACGCCAGCGATGGGCACACCGAGCCTGGCCGCCCATGTCATGTAGCAGATGACCAGGCATGAGCCGAATGCTCCCCGCCCGAGCACGCCGGGATTAGGTGCGGTGTTGTCCCCGCCGGTCTTCTCGCTCATGTCGGCGGTGAGCTTCCACGGTCCTTCCTCGATCTCGCACTTCAGTCCATCCAGCGACCGCACACGCGTCACAGCCGTGCCCTGACCGATGCCCGGCCTGATTGTCACCGCCTTCACGTTTCGCTCGATGGCGGCTTTGATCCTCTCTGCTCGTTCCATGCACGTCTCCAGTTCAGCGGGTATGCCGGCGGCGCGTAAAAGGCTTCAAGAGTGGCCAATCCGTACCAATTGTCAAGGATTTCGACCCGAGCGACCCACCGCGACCTGGTCGCTCCGCCCAGATCACATATCTCCATGACTAGCAGTGACTTACCGTGAGAGCGGGCCGTGGGATGGTGTCGAGATTTCGCGAGAGGTGAGATCTCGTTGGTAGGACCTGGGAATGTGCGCCCACCGGCGTTTGGCGGCGGATGTGGGTGCGAGGGCTGTCCTGTGTGTGGTAGAACTCAACCTGGTGTGCCAGGAAGGGTACGGCCAACGTGATCCGGTCCGCCCTGGCTGCGGGAAGTCCGACGGGCACGGCAAGCGGTGTGCGGTCAGCTCGCGTCTTGAGGATGAGACGTACGATCCAAAAGCCGTTTAGCGCGATGAAGAACAGGTTCCAGCAGATAGCACCAAGCAGTGGTTGAGGCTGGTAGTAGAAATATGGTATGAGACACGATGCCCCGACGACCGTGAACACACGCAGCCATAACATGTTTCGCACGAAGTACGAAAGCAGATATAGCACGTTTGCAATGTTGATGAAGTGTTCCATCGGTCGTTGCTCTGCTCGATTCATCGATTACGCATGATGAGCATGGCACGGCCTGTGCCAGCGCGCAGCTGATCAGCTATCTTCAATTATGACTGAGAGTTACGGGTGCACGGGAGGAACTGGCTCGCGAGCTGGGGCTTCTTGCGGCGCGAGATCTCGCAAGTGCAGTAACGAGATCTCGTCACTAAGCTCTCCCGGGACGCTCGATGCCCAGGGCCTTCATGCGAGATGCCAGCGTGGAAGGCTTCATGCCGAGTCGTCTTGCCGCGCCATTCTCGCCGGCCACCCGCCACTCGGAAGACTCCAGGGCGAGGACTAGATTCCGTCGCTCGATCTCCTGCATTTCCTTGACGGTTCGGATGTTGTTGGGTGCCTCGACGGATGACATGGGGGTCTCGGCTGTCGCTCCTGTGGCCGTCTCCGGCAGGGCTCGATCGAGGTTGAGCCCACCGGCTTGCGAGGTGATCACCGCGCGCTCAATGACGTTCTCCAACTCGCGCACGTTGCCGGGCCAGGTGTACGCGGTAAGCCGCGTCATGCACTCCTCGGAGAGAGGCTCGATGGTGCGCCCCATTCGCTGGGCACACCTTTTCGCAAACGCCGACGCTAACAAGGTGATGTCGTTGTGGCGTTCCCGTAGCGGTGGCACGTCGATTGGGAAGACATTAAGCCGGTAGTAGAGATCCTCCCGGAACTTTCCCTGCTGCATCGTCTGCTGGAGATTCCGGTTCGTCGCCGCGATGACGCGCACGTCCACCGTCTTGGTTTTAGAACTACCCACTGGCTCGTACTCTTCTTCCTGTAACACTCGGAGCAGCTTCGCCTGCAGGTCGAGGGGAAGCTCTCCCACCTCATCGAGAAAGATCGTGCCGCCGTCCGCGAGGGCGAAGCGGCCATCCCGCTTTTGGGTGGCACCCGTGAACGCACCCTTCTCATGACCGAAGAACTCGCTTTCCATGAGCGACGCGGGGATGGCGGCGCAGTTCACCTTGATGAGCGGTTGGTCGTGTCGTGGGCTTGCGGCATGGATCGCTCTTGCAATGAGTTCCTTTCCGGTGCCGGTCTCGCCAAAGACGAGTACGGTGGCATCGGTGCTCGCCACTTGCTCGACATCCTTCAGGACTCGAAGAAGGGTCTCACTCTGGCCGACGATCTCATCGAAGTTGTGGAGTTCCTTGATCTCTTCCTTGAGGTATTCCGCCTCGACAGTGAGTGAGTGGATCTTCTGCTCCGCCTCGAGGCGTTGGTTTACGTTACGCAGGATGAGCGTGTGAAAGGATTCCCGCTGCATCTCGAAGTGGGAAAGAGTCGCTTCCGCCGGGAACTCGTAACCGTCCGCGCGCCGCGCACTGAGACCTCCGGGGATCCAGAGAAACCGTTCACCAGCCGGGCGGGCCGCGAGTTCCTGAATCAAGTCGGTGAGCTTGTCGTACCCGTCGTGCGTGAGAAACCGAGTGAAATCCTTGCCGAGCATCTGCTCGGCCGTGCACTGAAACACCTTCTCGGTAGCCGGATTCGTTCGGGTGACGTGGAGGTCGGCGTCGAGCTCGATGATGGCGTCCATAGCGCTGTCCACGAGACGGCCGAGCTTCTCTTCCCGTTCGCGTACCTGTGACTCGGCACGGAGGCGTCGTAGCTCGGCCGCTGCCCGGGCGGCAAAGATCCGGAAGACAGCAAGGATGTGGGGCTCCTCTGGCATCGGTCGGGTGTCGAGTGCCGCAAGATGGCCGAGGATGCTCCCGTCGACGTCGGTGAGGGGAACACCGATGTAACTGACGGCACTGGCTCTCTTGAGATCGAGATCGTTGGGAAAGAGCTCGAGGGCCTTGTCTGGAACATGAACGAGACGAAGCTCATCGATGACTGGCTCGCAGGGCGTTCCGGCAAGGTCGTACTCGTAGTCGAAAATGCACTCGCCACCCATCCAAAACGCGAGCGCGCGGAGCCGGCGCGACTCTTCCAGAATCTCGGTAACCCACGCCCCGTGTGTTTGCAGCGCTTTCGCCAGGTTCTCAACGAGGGCTGCAAAGAATCCCTCCCCTGTCTCCGTAGCGGTTCCCTCGAGAATCGTGCGAAGAACAATACCCTCGTCCAAGTCGCGCAATGGCGGGCGATTGCGCTCAGGCATGATAGGTGGATCCAACAATCGGCAGCGTCGTTGTCCTAT
>JBDGZZ010000442.1:0-3076 GCA_039588335.1 Gemmatimonadota bacterium
CCATGCTTCCCAGAAGCGAAATCGGGTCCAGCGTACCGATACCCAGCAGCAGCGCCCGAATTCCCCTTGCCACCAACGCGGCCAGGCAAAGTCCGGTAACGATTCCCACAGCCGAGAGTCCCAGTGCCTCCAAGACAACCATTCCCACTACCTTGCCGGGACGCGCACCCAAAGCAAGGCGGATTCCCAGTTCACGTGTGCGCTCCAAGACCGCATAACCCATCACAGCGTATATACCCAGTACCGCTAGGAACAGAGTTACCAGTCCGAACCCGGCAAGTCCCGCTGCCGCGATACGCTCTTCAAGCAAGGCAGCGGCGGTTACATCCTCGATTCTCTGGAGGCCTTTGATTGGGAGCCTGCTATCGAGCAGGCGGACTTGCTCCCGCACAGTTCCAAACAGTCGTGCGGGATCTCCTCTTGTCTTGAAATGGAACTCCACAGCTCTAGTCGCTGACTGTGACCACGGCAGCCAGAAGTGTGGATCGGGGCGTTCATTGACAAAATCGGCCTTGGTGTACTTTGCATCTCGCACTACACCCACTACTTCGGCGGCCGGCTGGTCGTCCTCCAGCGCAACCGTCTTACCCACGGACTCCTGGTCCGGCCAGAACCGATCCGCGAATGACTCGTTCACGACGATAACAGCGGGGCCATCCGCGTCGTCCTCGTCCGTGAAACCGCGGCCACGCAAGATCGGCATCCCCATCAAGTCGAAGTAGTCGGGTGTCACGGGATTGTAGTTGGCCCAGAGAGACTCGTTTGGACCGATCTCAAAACCTTCCGGCGCGATACCGCCCCAACTCCAACGGTTTTCCGAGAGCGGTACCCAGCCTGCAACTGCCGTTGCTTCTAGTCCGGCGATCCCTTCGCACCGCTCGGTGAGCTGCTGTAAGAACTGTTGCACCTGTTCTTCGTCGTAATCACGGAGGGAAAGATCCAATGACAGAATGCCAGCATTCTCGGCGTCGAACCCGATGTCAACGGTATCTGCTCGTTGGACGTCGCGGACCATGAGCGCTGAGATCGCCACCAGAACCATGGAGCCGGCGACTTGCGCGAGCACGAACAGATTGCGCGCCCCAAACCTGCGAAACTGAACAGCTTTGCTGGTGCCCTTGAGCGTGCTCATCAGGTCCGGACGGGATGCCTGGAGCGCTGGGGCGAGTCCGAACACGATACCGCTGGCAATGGTCAAGGCGGCGGCGAAGAGCACGACCGTCGGGTCGACTGTGATGTCGACAGGAAAGGGGTAGAAGCTTCGTCCACTTGCCAGCAGCTGCGTTTGCCAGTGAATGAACATGAGGCTGAGTGAGCCCGCGAATCCGAATAGCAAGATGCTTTCGATTAGAAACTGTCGCACCAGGCGCCCCCGTCCCGAGCCGAGAGACATCCGTACGGCGATCTCGGTGCGTCTTCTCAATGCTCGGTTCAGCAGCAGGTTTGCAACGTTGGAGCAGGTGATGAGCATGGTAAGCCCAACGAGGACCACATACATGATCACGCTCGGCATTGTCCTTGCCCCACTCGGCATCCGCGACTGCATATCGGTCAACGCCACGAGCCTCGCACGCTCTCCTGATCGGTCTTCCCACTGTGCGGGATTTGCCTCGGCCAGGTTCGCGCCGATGGTCTCCAGCTCGGCCTTGGTGCGGTCGATGGTATAGCCCTCACCACGGCGCCCGACTACGATGAGCGCTGACCGGGATCCGGCCTTCCTCCTGCGCTGTTTGATGGGAATCCAGACAGCGGCCTCCATTGTCCCGCTCACCATTCCCCATGAAGAGCTTGGCGGCGCCACGCCCACGATGGCGTATGTTTGGCCGTCAATCTGCATCGTTTCACCAAGAACCGAACTGGCGCCACCATACTCACGCTGCCACAGTCCATGTCCGATCACAACATGGTCGTTACGTGATGCGATGTCACCGGGATTGAGCCCGCCACCCAGGATCAGTTGTCTACCCAACAGCTGGAAGTAGTTCTCGGATACCTCCGCGCCCAAAACCTCTCGCTCGAGGTCTGCCCCGATGCGGACGATGAAATCCAGCTCTGGTATGACCGCGGCAACGTCCGTCATAGTGTTTGCGCGTTCGCGGATCTCGAGAAAGTCCAGGTAAGAGATCGGGATCCGTGCAGTCCCACGCGATGCAAATTCGCGGTGGATGAAGGCGAGTTCCTGCGAATTCACGACGTGAGGGAGCGGGCGCAGAATGCACGCGTTGATGATCGCAAAGATCAGCGTTGTGACGGTTATGCCCAGAGCCGCAGTCAATGCCACCACTATCGTGAAGCCTGGTGTCTTGAGGATTCTCCTGAATGCGAGCCGCACATCTTGGAGGACCGCCTCCAAGTACGTACCCGACGATCGCGTTGGACCGACACCGTTAGCTGAAAAGCGCTCCTTCACTGCGTGCCGCGCCGTATCCCAAAGCACCCCGCTCCACGCGTAGGCGAAACCAAGACGCCCTCTCTTTGCAGTGTGGGCTTGGACGGAGGCGACGAACGACTTTTCCATCTCGAGACCAAACCTCTTGCGAAAATCGGCAGGGTAGAGCTGCAGGAGTAGCCGAAAGATCCGAGTGTTGATTGGCTTCATGCGGGCTCAGGCATCGCTGCCCCGAACGAGGTTTTTCGCGCGCGCCGCGGACACGTAGTTGGAAAGGCGCTGTACATCTTGAACGAGGACCTTACGCCCATGTCGGGTGATGCCGTAGTAGCGAGGGCGGCCTCCCGCCACTTGCGCGCTCTCGGGAATATCCTTCTCCACGACCAGGCCCTCTTCCAACATGCTCTTGAGAGCGCCGTACAGCATGCCCGGCCAAAGGTGGACCGCACCGTCCGTACGATCACTCACTTCCTCCATGATCTGGAGGCCATGGAGATCGTGGTCAGCGAGGGCGAGCAGTATCTGAAACCAGTGGGGTTTGAGCGGCTTTCGTGGTGTTTCGTTCGACACTGGGCTCTCCGCGTCCGGCCGTTCAGTCGAGATCCTGTGTAACGGTTTATACGAGTATGTATATACTTACGCTTATAATCCCGTCACAGTTTCACTTGGTCTCAGGAAATCCATCGG
>JBDGZZ010000443.1:0-3704 GCA_039588335.1 Gemmatimonadota bacterium
AAAACTTCGGCCGCCTTTCCGCAAAGTCGTTGTCGGACGGGATCGTCAATCTCTTCGTCTGGCCGTCTGACAGGCTCAATAGCTGAATCGACTCACGGCCGTCCTCTTCCGATCTGTCTGAATACGCGAGCGACTTGCCGTCCGGTGACCAGGAGATCCCTCCCGCAACCGAGTTCGGAACCAGAACGCGAGACGCCGCTCCCCCGATGGCGGGTATGGTGTATATGCCGGCGGCATGTTCGTCTGTCCGCACGAACGCTAGCTGACTGCCATCAGGTGACCAGGCGCAAAAGCTCACTTCGACCGGGCTTTGTGTGAGCTGCAATATCGATTCGGTCTTTTCGTGCTTGACGTAGAGGTTGGCACGCCCACCCGCATCGTCTCCCATTGTGAACGCGACCAAGGAGCCATCCGGTGAGATCGCCGGATAGCGCTCGTGCTCGGGGTAGCTGGTGAGTGGAACCGCCATCGGCAGGGCCGACAACGAGTCTTGTCCCGTGGTAAATGGCTCGATTACTGAGACGGCGGCTATGCCGACTGCAGCCACGAGGGCAATCACAAGCAGAGCCTGTCGCCTGCGCCAGACCGGTGAAACCGGCAGTACGGCCTGTTCGCCGGGGGAGTCGTCGGATCCTCCGGTCCGCGTTTCTTCCGAAACCGGCCTGATGGGCGCTTGCTGTCTGAGTTGGAAGATGGCACGGGTCAGCGTTTCGTCGTTCACCACGCTGTCGTGCCACACAGTCGTCAGAATATCGCGCCGGCTCAGGACGGTACCAGGATGCTCAGCCAGTTCTACAAGGACGGACATAACGCGTGGCTCGACCTGAGCCGGTCCGCTAGGTCCAGAGATACGGTTGAGCGCCGGTTCTACCAGGAAGGTTCCGACTCGGAATGCTTGCACGCTGGTATTGGATGGACTGTTCACAAACGCGACGCCCGGCGTGTTGCCTCTTGAAACATTGAATACCACCGCGATGGGTTCGGCATCGAATCATAATGGTTCCCTCAGGCTATACGCAACGAACTCCGGTAGTGTATGCGTCTGTAGTTATCGCCACGCGCGCCAGGTCCAGTTCCTACCGGTCTGTCGGATCGCCAGCAGATGCAAGGAGACAGAATGTCATTGGAGTGGTTGATAAGGCCGATCATCTTCGCGTCGATTCCATGGATTGCAGCCGGTTTCGGGGCAATAGCCTTCGTGTCATTCGGCCCGATAGGTCGCGCAGTGACGCAACGTCTGCGCAAGGGTGATGAGAAGACCGGAGCGACGGCTGCTATTCTAGAAGAGCTCAATGGCATTCGCGGGGAACTCGAAGAGGTGCTCGAGAGGTAGTACACCATGGAGCGAATGCTGGCCGCCGGCAACGCCATGCGCAGCCTACCTATTACGAAGGCGGAGGGAACCGGCGATCGGTCGCAGACGCCGGCCCCGAGCTGACAATCCGGATACGCGAGGAATCAGACCATGAAATGCAATGACGTTGACACCGGAATCGCCTTGCTGTTGGCGATCACTGTCGCCATTCAGAGCACGGCGCTCCCGAGCGATCTGTCAGCGCAGAGCGAGTCGGGCATTCCATCTCGTCTCGAGCTGGTTGCCGCAGGTGTGGTGTCGACAGACGGTGGTGAGGCTTTCCCATCGTTAACGCCTGACGGCAATAGTCTGTACTTCGCCACACACGAACGTGGCTGGACCGGATTCCATATTGTGGTATCGTATCTCGAGGACGGAAAGTGGACCGCGCCGAGCCCCGCAACCTTCAACTCGTCGTACAACGATCGGGCTCCGTTCGTGTCTCCGGACGGAAGCATGCTGTTGTTCTCATCCGACCGACCGTTGCCGGATGCGAGATCGAGCCGTGCCGGCTCGTTCAACCTCTGGTTCGTAACCAGATCATCCGAGGGGGCATGGTCGGATCCGCGCCCGGTTCCCGGTGTGAACTCGCGTACCAATGATTTTCATGCGGCGGCAACCGCGGGCGGAACGTTGTACTTCTCATCCAATCGACCTGGCGGGTACGGCCAATACGATTTGTATCGAGCCGAGCCAGAGGGTGACGGCTACGCAACGCCGGTGAACCTCGGCCCCACGATCAACACGGCGGGAGAAGAGACCGATGTGTACGTGAGTCCGGATGAGTCGTACCTCATTGTGATCGCCACGGAGCGGGCCGGTGGCATCGGGGGCGACGATCTTTGGCTCAGCGCTCGGCGCAACGGTTCCTGGGAGGATCTCGTCAACTTGGGCGAGCCGGTGAACTCGTCTAGTTACGAATACGGCCCGTTCGTTTCGTCTAATGGTCGGTTCCTGTACTTCACCACACATCGACGTGGGTTGGGAGACATAGTGCGCGTTCCAACCGACATGGTGCCCGCGTTGCCAAACCGGGTTGGGAATCGATAGGTCGAGGGGCGGGGGTCCACTGCTCCACCTCGTGGCGCAAGTAGTCGGCTGGGGGATTGACGAGACCATCAAGGATGACGCGACAGGCGACTGCGAGTTGTGGGTCACGGAGCTGAGGTGGGGCCGCGGAGGGTTGGCGTTGGTGGTCCCCCGATGCTGAGCCTCCGGGATGGCTCCGCGGGCCGGCAGGCGTCCCATCATCGTTGCGACTCGACGAGGGCAGCATGAAAGAGGACCTGCGGGTGCCTGTGCCGCAACTCGCCGCGGGAGAGCCTCTCGCGGTAGTGTATGGAGCCACGACGACCAGAGCTGCAGGGCTGCGAGCTTGACGAGTCCCGTAGGGAGCGGTTGAATGCGCCGGGTATTCCCAGTCTTCACCATCGTTCCCTCTCCTCGTTGCTCCCTGCGTCGTGCCACGTGATTGAAGTCCGTCCTCCGGTCGGTGTCGCACCCTATACGCAACAGCCTACTCGGGCCGGGGTGCGATCCGACTGACCGTACCCCGATCACCGTCGACGACGAGCGACGGAGATTCGGAAGCAAACCGTGTTGCCCCGCGAATCCTCATAACGGCGGGAACTCCGTATTCCCGCGCGACGATCGCCGCATGTGATGCTGCGCCCCCGGTTTCCGTGACTACTCCGGCCGCGACCGTGAAGAGCGGCGTCCACGCCGGCGTAGTGTACGGGCATACGAGGATCTCCCCCGGGCGGATACGCTCGAATTCATCCACGCCGCGGATGACGCATGCTTTGCCGGTGGCGACGCCCGGGCTTGTCGCGATGCCTTTCAGCGTAACGTCGGCTGCCTTGACGTGATCCTCGGATTGCCAGCGGGCGTTGACGATCTGATAGGTCGCGCGGCGACGAGCCAGTAGATCTCTTGCGGTGGCGCGGTCGGGTGGAGCACCGAGCAACCAATCGTTGACCTCATCGTGGGTGAGCAAGAACACATCATCCGCCGTCTCCAGCGAGCCCTGCTCCACGAGACGGCGTCCCCATTCGGAGGCGATGTCCTGTAGGGCGGCGAGCACGCGGGTGAGGTCGAAATGACTGAGTTCCCGAAAGACGGTGAGATCACGCAGCGCACGAAGCAACCAGCGGAAGCCGCGACGCAATCCGGGAACGAATCGCAGGCGTCGCTCGACGAGATCACGCGTCTGCATGTAGCGCTGCAGGGCGTCGTTCGAGTCGGCAACATCCTCGTCAACCTCGGACAGACTCCGGAGGATTCGCCACACCTGCGTCGGGTCGGCTCGCCACGTTGGGGTGGAGAGATACCAACATGTGCTCTCGCGGTG
>JBDGZZ010000444.1:0-3066 GCA_039588335.1 Gemmatimonadota bacterium
CCGGGAGATCTTTGATTTGGGGACGGAGGTGACCTCGGTCATCAAGGCCGACGTGGCACGGGCCATTGTCGACCTGAACCGGGCGCCGCTGGACCGGCCTCCGACAAACCCCGATGGCGTCGTGAAGTCGCATACCTGCTGGGGCCGTCCGGTCTACAGCGACGGCAACGCTCCGAGTGAGCGGCTTACGGCCGTATCCTGCAGTGCTACTACTATCCGTATCATGCCGATCTGCGCGCGGCAAGTCACAACAGAGAGATACTTCTTGCCCTGGACTGTCACTCCATGGCCGCAACGGCCCCGCCGGTTGCACCCGACGCGGGTCAGCCCCGTCCGCTCTTCTGTCTCGGAACGCGAGACGGCTTGACCTGCCCACCGAACCTACTCACCGCACTCGGAGAGGCACTTGCCATGGCGTTCGAGTGCCGCATGAGTGATGTCCGATTCAACAATCCCTTCAAAGGCGGGTACATCACGACAACCCACGGCGTGGGACGAGTGCCCTGGGTCCAAATCGAAATGAACCGATCATTGTACCTGGACCCGCAGTGGTTTGACCGAGGCACCCTCTCGGTGGAGCCGGCGCGTTTGGCAGAGCTTCATGCGCGTTTCAGCAATGCCCTATTCCGCTTATGGTCGTGAGGTTCTGATAGTCACTTAGAGGCTTGAATTCATGGACTTCATCGAGGTCTTCCCAGTTTGGGTAGTGGCACTCTGTATCTTCACCCTTCGCATCATCGATGTGTCACTCGGCACCCTGCGCACCCTAACCGTCGTCCAGGGCCGCATTGCACTCTCCGTCGTCATCGGATTCTTCGAAATCCTTATCTGGGTCACTGCAATCTCACAGGTCGTCACGAGGATAACCGAAAGCCCCATCCTCCCCCTGGCGTATGCCGCTGGCTTTGCCGGGGGAAACGCCTGCGGCATCGTGCTGGAGCGGCGACTTGGGATCGGTTTGTGCGTAGTCCGCATGATCGTCAGCGAACGTGCTGGTGACGTTGCCGAGAGACTTCGAACGATGGGACACGTACTGACGACCTTCGAAGGTCATGGCCGCGACGGGCCACGAACCCTGATGTTCACTACCTGTCAACGAAGGCGCGTCCCGGACTTGACGGCAGCCGTCGCTGCGATCGATCCGCGTGTGTTTTACACCGTTGATCGGTTCTCACGTACCGGACACGCAATGCCGCTACCTCATCCGACAGGGTGGCGCGCCGTCCTCAAGAAGAAGTAGGAGAATGCGAGTGCAGCTACCGCGAAGCTCAACCCGCAACCACGTGAAGCTTCATGGGACGGCCCATCTATGAACGACACTTCTGCAGATACCCAGGTCACCGTCGAACGGCTCGGTCGCGGGCGCTACCTACATGCCATCATCCCGATCCTCGATAAGTCTGGACGCGTGATCCAGCGAATTGCCAAGCCGTTGATGGTCGAGGTTAGGCCCAGGGATGTCGTTCAGATCGTGGTAGGCTCCGCCATCCTTGCCGTGCCCGTCGGCTTCACCGAGGAGGTATGGAACCTAGGCCAGCGCCTGCCAACGGCCAACGTCCTCTACTTGGCTCTCGTTTCAATTGCCGCGATCGCCGTCTTCGTATACCTGAACTTCTACCGCTTCTACTTGAGGGAGTTCGTAACAGAATACGTCAAGCGCGTCCTTGTCATATACCTGCTGTCACTGGTGGTCGTGGGCGCGTTGCTGACGATCATTCAGCAGTGTCCCTGGGGCGCTGACAACCTGCTGGCCGTCAAGCGGATCATCATTGTGGCGTTCCCCGCGTCCATGAGCGCGACCTTAACGGACGCTTTCAAGTAGCCGTGTAGAATCCTCACTTGGGATGAGAGATCCCCGGCGCGGCCCCTCACCTGATGCTTGGTTTAGGGGTTTCGGACAGTGCGCTGCGGTTGGCGGGTCCAGTTGATCCCGTAGACGGGAAGCGCGTGACCAGCAAGGCGTACAGGGGTTAGCTGCTCCTCGCGCTCCTCCAAGATTGTAGGTTCGCTGGCTGTCCACTCAACGAACGCAACGATCCTCGGGGAGTGTTTCGCCCCCGTTGGAAGGCCAAGAACCCCTCCAGAGCATCCCTCGTTACACGATACTCCTTCTCCCAGAGCCGGTAGGCATCCAGGTCCCCGTGACGGATCCATGCCCGTACGGTCTGTGGTGACCGATTGAACAGTGTGGCGACCTCAGCCACGGTCATGTCCGCGTTGTGGTCAGTGGCGGTCGAGCCCCCTTGAACGAGCCAGCTTCGGATGAGTGACACCGGCAGGAGGACACTCGCCTCGGTGGGCAAGGCGTTCACCATCTGCCGGAGTCGATCCTCGATGGCCATGAGGGGCTACCCAGACCCACTCTTATGGATCATTGGCTCGCGAGGCCAAAGGTGTGCAAGGTACAAGAACGACATGCGAGTCATTGTCACAGAGATTGTCACTGCGCAGGCAGCGTATCGCAGTGACGCCGGTCGAGCCGTGAGGAGCGTCCTTGATCCCAGTGAAGCGTGGTGCAGCGAGACGGACCCGAAGAACCGCCATCTCAGTGTAGCTGTCCCTGCTGACCAAGGCCCTGCCGTCCTCGGGGCCGACGGGCCCGAAGGTCCTTACGGAGGGCGGGGGACTCGAACCCCTAAGGGCTTGCGACCGGCGGTGGACACACCCGGTCGGGCGTGTCCGTTGGTTCGCCTCACGATGATCCACACCCACCTGCTGAACCGAAGGGTCTTCACGTACAGAGCACCATTCAGCGGTCTTGGGGGAACCTTGCGGGCGGCGGCAACCCAGACCTCTCAGAGACCCCACGGATGTCCCACTTGAGGTATACGGTGCCCCCCGAACGGGCGTGTCCGAGCGGGGTGCCAGCACCGGAAGGTGAGAGACACTCACACAAACGCTCACACCGGGCCGACTCTCCTGATCCAGAGGGGTACCGCTACCGCTGGAGCCGCGGTCAGCCCGTCACCAATACCCACGCGAGATAGACCGAGAATCCCACCAGCAGGAACACACCCTCACGGCCCGACACCTTCCAGCGCGACCACATGATCGGGAGCAGGACCA
>JBDGZZ010000445.1:0-3060 GCA_039588335.1 Gemmatimonadota bacterium
GGAACAGGAAGATCAGGCGTCGCTCGAGCTCGTCGACGATCTCGATCACACGATTGAGGTCCATCTCCAGGGCCTCGGCGATGTGCTCCGGTGGCATAGGTTCGGCTAGACGGGGCAGATCTCGAACCACGAAGTGGTGAACGCGTCGTTGCTCGTCGTCGAGCCCCCCAAGGGCACGATGGGTCTTGTTGGCACCGGCTTTCATCGCCCTTTGGAAAAGCGCTTGCGGGATAGGTAACATGTGACGTTTGAAACCCAGCAGTACCGTTTTCACAATTGGTCCTCCTCTGTACCCCACCTAACGAAAGTAGCGGTACAGTCAACTTAAGCTGATTCTTGCCCGCTTGGACGTCTCGCCCAGACAGCAAACGCCCGAATACCGGGGTTTCCTGTCATGCAGATCACGCGTTTCGCAGGTGAGTCCAAGGACGATGACGAGAGCGGATCTGCGCACGATCGCCTCCGGGATGGTCCAGGCCCGGCGACGAGCTCTACGATGGTCCAACGAATCCGTAAACGCTGATCTTGTCGGGACCGTACTGATTCGTGACGAAGATCAGATACTGCAGCTAAAACCGTGGGTCGACGTATTGACGGAAGTAATCCGGATGATCGTAGTCTATGACGACCTTTGCGGGTAACCACATGTATCCGGGTCCCTCGTATGGCCCTCCGAAGAAGAGCATCAACTCGCCTTGCGGATTGAACAATTGGACGTTCTCGAACGCCGCGTCCACGACGTACATGTAGCCGTCACGGTCGACCGCTACCCCCTTGGGTCGCGCGAACTGACGATCGTCCCAGACGCGTTGGTCCTAAGCACCATCATCGTGCTGAGTTACGCCGACGGACCCAGTCCTACAGTGAACGATATCCTGCGAGAGCCAAGCGAGATAGTGCGAAGCGCAGCCTCCCGGCCCGGCTCTCCGGAGCTCTCTTGCTTCTGCGGAACGCCAGCTCAATACTACCCGACAGTGTCGTAGGCCAATCCGCCCCTGGAGTAGCACTATGAGAAGCCAAGAGTATATGTACCCTGCAGGGAAGCTGTCTGCCGTTCGCACCGCGGACACGACTGTGCGACAAGACAGGAGACTACAACGATGAGCCGACTGGTGACGTTCACGATTGCGGCGGGGCTCCTTTTTTCAGCTTCGACGCCAGCATGGGCTCAGGACATCAGACTGTTCAATGGTAAGGATCTTTCCGGATGGGAGTATTTCCTCGTCGATGAGGACGCCGAAATGGAGGACGTCTGGAGCGTCGAGGACGGTATCCTGGTCGTCCAGGGAGAGCCCGGTGGCTATCTCTACACGGAGAGCGATTACGAGAGCTTCAGGCTAGTCGTTGAATGGCGCTGGCCCGAAACGCCGGGCAACAGCGGGGTGCTCATGCGGATAACGGGTGAGCCCATGATGTTGCCGAATTGTGTGGAGGCGCAGCTGCAGAGCGGCAATGCCGGCGACATGTACGGTTTCCAGGGTTTCAAGATCGGCGGCGAAGCGGACCGTCTATCAGAGATCCCGAGCCTCAAGGGTTGGGGGCTTGCCAAGATCGAGGGGAACGAGAACGAACCCGGCGAGTGGAACAGGTACGAGATCACCGTCGATGGCGACAGGATCGCCCTGATATTGAACGGCAAGAAGGTCAACGATGCAACAGACGTCGACGTTCGGCCCGGCAGGATCGGTCTGCAGTCCGAGGGTGGTGTCATCCATTTCCGTACCGTTTTGTTGACGCCGCTCGAGGGCAGGTAGGGGCAACAGCGCTCGTAGAGTCGCACAATGAAGGGGTAGTTGTGGAAGCCTTATAGGTGTTGGCGGCACCAACGCCAAATCACCATACGGCCAGCCCGATGCCGACTAGTACGCCAGTGAAGCGAATGCCGGCGCTATAGATCTCCTCGACTTGGTCGTCGAACAGCTCTTGGTGAACGGCCGAGAGCCGGATGGTTAATGGTGCCCTGACCCGAGTATCGATGCCTGCCTCGATGGAGAGGTACGGGCTATACGTCGGATCGTCGTCGAAGCTGGTGCGGCGACGGTACAGGCCAAATCCGGCACCGATGTACGGCGCCACCTGTGGCGCCACTCCGATTCCTTGACGCAGTCCCAGCTCCCACAGGTTTGCATGAGCGTTGCACTCGCTCGGCGCGTCCTGAACACTGCAGCCGGCGAGCGCCTGCCAATTCGTCCACTGCGCGACGACACGGAGGTGATGGAATACTCCCACCTCTCCCGCCACCGAGAGGCCAAGCCCAGCGAAACCGTCGGAGCCACGGGCCAGCCCTGCCTGAAGCGTAGCGGATCGCCAACGGGTCTGAGCCGACGAGCCGACGGGCATCAGCACAGCGACTAGCGCCAGGACTACCAGCGCGGCACGGCGTTTCCGTGAGTTCATGCCGGACCCGGCGGGCGAGCCAACGTGACGGGGTCCACGGCGGCACGAATCGCTCCCCACATGTACAGTGGAGTGAAGTGGCGGGCCGAGAAGTACATCGTTGGTTGGCCCGTCTCTCGCGGAGATTCGTGGCGCAACGGTTTGGCTCGTCAGCGGGACCTAAGGTGATCCGGCAGGTCTCAACACCAGCTCTGCAAACGATCCGTCCGAGTTGTTCCCCATCCAAAGCCCGATCCGCCCGCCGGTTCTGTCACTCAGCTCGTTCACAACCAGACACGGCCCAGCGGCATCGTTCACGTATACCCGGATCTCCGGTTTGGTGATTTCGATGCGGGCTTTGAAAAAGCCACCCGGGTCCGGCGGATCGGGGATCTCGTTCTCGTACACCCCGGTATGCTCCTCTCGCAGCTTGAACCACGTGTTCACCGGGTGAGAGATGTATTGGACCTGGTGGCTGCGAGACAGTTCGTTGTCAGCCAGAAAGTTGAAGGGCCTGAAGTAAACGGCGTCGTACGTCTCATCATCCGCGCCACGGAAGGCTACGCCTAAGAAGCTACTCCCCTGTACGTTCTTTCCCCGCAGCAGGATCTCGATGGTTCCGTTGTGAAAGTCGACGTCCTCGAGCCATGCGACACCGTCCCCCGGACGCGCGTCGAACGTCAC
>JBDGZZ010000446.1:0-3674 GCA_039588335.1 Gemmatimonadota bacterium
ACAGCGAGCCGGCTACCGCTGAACCACGAGGTCTTTCTCTTGGGATATTCCCATCCCGCCAGGGCGCCTGCCTCCATCGAGGACTGGTCGTTGGGCGTGAGCAATTCGGTCTCCCCGGGGTTCTTCGACACTATGGAGATCCCAATAGTGAGTGGCCGCGATTTCCAAGCGGGAGACTCGGAGGGTGGCCCACCGGTAGTCGTCGTCAGCCAACGACTGGCGAATGAGGTTTGGGCCGGTGAGGGTGTCGTAGGACAGTCCATCTTGTTGGCCCAAGACGCAGATCAGCCCACGACAGCAACCGTTATCGGTGTGGTGGGTGACGTGAGGTTCGAAGGGATGACCTCAGATGAGCGCCCGCAGATCTATCGGCCGATAAACAACACCTCCAGTCGCCACCGCTACATTGTCGCGGCTGCTGGTGGATCGCGCAACGCGATTGTGAATCCGGTGCGGCAGACCATGCTCCAAGTGGATGGCAACCTACCGGTGAGCATCATGACGATGAACTACATCGTGGACCAGAACGCGCTACCGTGGAGCATCAGTTCAATCCTCTTGGCGGTTTTAGGCGGTGCGTCGCTCATTCTTGCGAGCCTCGGTGTCTATGGTGTTATCGCATACTCGGTGGTTCAGAGGCGTAGGGAGATCGGGGTACGCATGGCGTTGGGGGCTTCAACTGGTGGCGTGCGCAGGCTATTCCTTGGCGAGGGGCTCAAATTGAGTTCAATCGGCCTGGGTGTTGGCATAGCGGCTTCCCTGGTAGTGAGCAACGGCGCCTTCGACGTGATCACCTTCGCTGTAGTGCTGGGTCTGTTCCTGATAGTCGCCGCCTTAGCGAGCCTGTTGCCGGCAATCCGTGCGAGTCGGGTTGATCCGGTAGGGATTCTGCGATACGAATAAGGAGTGCCTGAACTCCCGGATATCGAGCTGTACATCCATGCCCTGAGGCAGCGCATCCTCGGGGCAACGCTCGAGCAGATACGGCTCGTGAGCCCGTTCCTGCTTCGCAGTGTTGAGCCGTCCCTCGACGTTACGTTCGGGCGCTCGGTCACTGATTTGAGTCGCCTGGGGAAGCGTATCGTCGTATGCCTTGAGGGTGACTACTTCCTCATACTCCATCTGATGATCGCCGGTCGGTTGCGCTGGAAAGGCCGGCAGGGTGCCGTACACAAGAAGATCGGCCTTTGCGCCTTTGACTTCAGCAGCGGTACGGTAGTCCTCACCGAGGCAGGCACCAAGAAACGTGCGTCGCTCTACGTGGCTCACGGGAGGCGAGGACTATCGGAGCATGACCGCGGCGGTCTGGACGTCATGGAATGCAGCGCTGAGGATTTCAGCCGGCGGCTGACGGTCGGGAATCATACGGTGAAGCGCGCGTTGTGCGATCCGGCACTGTTCAGCGGCATTGGCAACGCGTACTCCGACGAGATACTGCACGCAGCCCGTATCTCACCGTTCAAGCTGAGCGGAACTCTGACCTCGGAAGAGTCGTCACGGCTGTTTGAAGCCATCCGTTCCACGCTGCGCGAGTGGACCGATCGGCTCAGGCGCCAGGCGCGCGACAAGTTCCCTGAGAAGGTGACTGCTTTCCACCCGGAGATGGCAGTGCACGGCAAATACGGAGAACCGTGTCCTGCATGTGGCACTACCGTTCAGCGCATCGTATACGCGACGAATGAGATCAACTATTGTCCTGCCTGCCAAACGGGCGGCCGCCTGCTGCGAGATCGGGCTCTCTCGAGGCTGCTAAAGTCAGATTGGCCGAGTACCCCGGACGAGTTGGAACAGAAGCAGCCGTAGAGGGTCTCACCTCACAAAGTCGATGACCTTTGAACTGGGGCATGTAATGACGAATAGAGCAGTTATCGGGACGGTCTGTGGAGTCCTGCTAATGGCTGCGTGTACCAACGAGAGTACGAATCCAAGGAGCGGGACTGTCTCGCTGAGAGTGGTGCACGGGGTGTCTTGGGCTTCTAATATCAGAATCGACATGAGCGGTGTTGCGGTGGGGACGAGCATCGCATACAAGGAATCCACGGGGTACGTCAGTGCTGCAGCGTCGGGTACTCTCGAAGTGAAGTATGCTATCTCAGGTACGGTGCTGCTATCACAGGATATGGATTTCGCTGTGGACGATGCGTTCACGGTTGTAGTGATCGGTTCGCCCGGCGACATGATGTTGGGGGTTGCTGCGGACACTGCGTTCATACCGGCCACAGGGCAGGTGAAGCTCAGGGTGATACACTCTGCTTCTGAGCTGCCCGATGTAGACATCTTGTTGACACAGCCCGGAGTTGGGTCTCCGTTTCGGTTGCTGTTCCCGTTTCAACTCGGCACGGTATCCCAATACCAGCAGGGTGATCCTGGTCGGTACATCGTCGAGCTGAGAGAACCTGGTACCCTTGCAGAACTGGGGTCGGTTGCGATCGATCTCAACCAGGGACAGGTGCGAACAGTAATAGTGCTCGATGGTGCTGGCGGCTCACCGGATTTTCTGGTTCTGGACGACCGGGCCTAATGTGACCGTCTGTCGCAGGGCGCCCGCGGGGGCCAAACCTCAGAATCCGATCGAGAAGCCCAGCGAGACGACAGGATAGAAGCGGTAACCTTCTATGTCGTCCTGCAGCTCCTGTACTTCTCTATCCAGTTCGTTCTGAAAAATCGGATCTGAAGCGATGGGACCATCAATCTCGATGGCGATCGTGGGCGAACCATGGTAACCCACTCCCAGGTCGAGGAAGAATCCGATCTTGCTGGCCGCTGGATTCCCGAACCCGATTCCCAGGTACGGTGAAAGCGTGTTGCGGGTGATAGTACCGGTGACGGTTCCGATATCGCTCGGGTCGTAGATCTCGTTCCCGATCTCCACAGACTCAATTGGCGTTCCAGTGAGTATGATGTCGTCACTGGACAACAGCAGTCCTCCACTGATCCGAAAACCACCGACCGCGTAGAGGTCCAAGACGGCTGTTAGCATGGGCGACGAAATGGAAGCGCTGTAATTGATGTCGGAGGCGTCAACGTTGATGTCGAAGGGGTAGATGTTGATCCCACCTCTCACGCCCACGTGTGAGTCTAGCGATACGGCGACGTCGACTCCAACGCCAAGGGTACCGAAATGTGGAGCGAAGCCCCACGATTGAGCGCTCGACGCGGTGGGAAACGAGCACATTGCCGCCACGATACCCACGTAGATCAGTCTCTTCATTTCACTCCTCTGGTTGCCGTAGTCCGAGTTACTACTTGTTGGGGACGGCAGGGATCTTGCCATCATTTGCAGAGAACTCCACGATCGCTCTGCTCGCCACGCTGGGCTAGGCGTGCCGTCCACCAAGGATTACATAAAGTACTACTTCAACATCTCGCTCGCACTGGCCGTAACGCGTGCGCTCGGTTGCCGACCCCTCATCGGTAGTGTCCGGAAGCTGGACGATCTCGGGCACCAACGAACAGCCATCGAGTTCCGCCCAGAGTTCGACCGTACCCGATGCTGATAGCTCGCCATCAGGTATGCCGTCCGGTCCCAGGCTTTGAGATAGGCCGCGACGAAACCGTGCTGTTCTGCAAAACCCGGGACCGACACGATGTACCTACGCTCGAGAGTACGTGGCTCGATCGTTTCGTAGTCACCGGGCAACTCGTCAGAGCCACTCGGAACCAGCGTACACGCT
>JBDGZZ010000447.1:0-3040 GCA_039588335.1 Gemmatimonadota bacterium
CGGCACAACCCAGTGGTAACCACCGACGTCGGCTTCCGTCACACTCGACCTGGATGGGTGGCCGGGATCACTTGGCCGTGGCAACCACGAGATCGTCCACCCACATGTACTGGTCCACGGGAGATCCATCACCGATATACGGTGTAATCAGAAACTGATCGAATCGCAGCGTTGGGTTGGCGCCGGTTCGAAGCAGAACATTCGTGTGTTCGATGAGCAGGTTCCCATTCAGCCAGTACCGTACCCGACAGGATGAGGAATCACACGTGATGGAGATACTGAAGCGTCTCGTCGGCCGTCTTCCCCTGGCCTATCAGCAGGAGCTGAAGAGACTGTGGTGGGGACACCATGTCAGGAAGGGAACCTTCAGGGGTGACGACCCGGAGTTCTCGCGGCTTCACGAATGGGTCAAGCCCGGTGACTGGGTGCTGGACATTGGCGCAAACGTTGGACATTACGCTGCAAGATTGTCCGAACTCGTCGGTGCTCGCGGCCGGGTCCTGGCTTTCGAGCCGATTCCAGAGACATTCGAACTCCTTGCCACGAATATGGCGCGATTGCGGTACCGAAATGTCACTCTCTTCAATGCTGCGGTGTCTGATCGAGCGAACGTGGTCGGCATGACCGTTCCGGTGTTCCAGACCGGACTCGGGAACTTCTACATGGCGCACGTGACCCCATCAGCGTCCGATGTCCAGGTTCTTGCGATGACCGTGGATTCCCTGACGCTACCCACGCCAATCAAACTCGCGAAGATAGATGTCGAGGGGCACGAGCTGCAGGTGCTCAAGGGAATGACGCGAATCCTGCGGCGTGACCATCCTGTATTGATCGTCGAGGGACAGTCCCCAGAGGTGCAGGCCTTGCTGGACGAGTTTGGATACGGCTACCGGGACCTTCCGGACTCACCCAACCGCGTGTTCCTGCATGAGTTCGACGGCACTCGTATCACGGCGCCTCAACGCGAGGAGTGAGCTCTTCGGTCGGGAACACGCTCTGCTGGATGCAGCCGGATCGCGGAGGCAGGCGGCGGGGAGAGCAAGGCGACGGCGGGCGGGCTATAATCGAGGAGAATCCCTGAGAGAGGAGGAGGTGATCAGGCCGTCATCCATCAGAGAATGTGTCCATTAGATCGGGACGGTAAATTGTCCCATTCGGTCTGACGACCTACAACCCACATGAGCCGCGTATTCGGCTCGCTAGTCGCTGACACTCGTGACTCGACGGCCGTCCAACTCAGACCGCTACCGTCATATGTGGCACTGCTGATCGTCACGTCTGGGTCAGTCACCCATACAACAAGGACGTATAACCGGTTGCCACTGACACTGAACGGCGCGGTAGCGGTAAACGTGTCAGTCGGTGAACTCCGTACTGGATTGTCGTATGTCGCTCGTTCTGTTGCTTGCCAAGCCATTCATCAGCTCCGAGTAGGACCTCCTTTTACAGTGCCGCCAACCGTGGCGGGAATCCGCCGGTTGCTACTGCTGGAGCCGCATACAGGTGCCGCTCATACGGGAATGTTGGAACTTGCGCGGCATTACCCTCGGTACCGATCATGATCTGCCAGGGATAAGTACTTCCCGTATAGGGATAGACAATGATCTCCGATGGGTCGTCTGACGTGAGGAGCCCCTTATAGACAAACGCGCCGTCAAGGCGAGCCTGTTCAAGACTAGCCCCACCGGCCGTCGAGCCATTTGAATAGTTCGAGAGGTCGGCAATTTGGGCGTAATTGTCCTCAGCATCGTAGACGCCATACGACCCGAAGAAGAACCGCTGTTGGGCCACGTCGAGGTAGTGAATGTGTGCCTCGAACAGATACCAGTGCTGTTGGTCAAGCCAGAAATTCGCCCCGCATGTCGGACTGTTCTCGACCGGATAATGGCCCGGCCACCAGAACCCACCCATGAATCCAGATGGGTCATTGAAATCCCCCTGTGAACCACCGTTCAACGTGTACGCCCGCATTAACCCGGGCTGGTATTGGTTTTTGTCTGGTGTTGCGTCCCTGCACGACCACATTGTCAACATTGTTTGCAGACTTGCGTTGACTGGATGACGAGAGCCGTACCTGTTGAGGTAGACATCCCATACGTTGACGTACAGGCGGAAATAGTAGTCTGTGTTCGCTGGTATCACGGAGTTCATCTGGCCGTCACCAACAAACACGCTACCGGGAACACCCACCCCCATTCCCTGCTCGATTTGCAGGCAGTTACCGTGCGGCCAATTGAAGGACGCACCCGATACGCCTGACCTATCTCGTCAGCGCCCTGGACAGGATCGACAGGATGTCGATGGCGGTCGGGCTCGAGGCTCGTGTGCCTTTTCTGGACATTGAGCTGGTGGACTGGGGGGTCTTTGCTCGCATCAGCTCTCAAACTCCGCGGACACTCCACAAAGCACGTCGTGCGGAAGCTTGCGGCGAGGTCATTGAGCCCTCGTATCGCGCATGGCGCGAAGTCTGGTTTTGGCCTGCCATTGGATAGCTGGTTCCGGCGCCCCGAGTACGGTCCCCTCGTTGAGCGGATGTCGGACGGATCCCATCCTGCGGCGGACTACTTCGACGGACGTGTCCTCGCTCGAGTGCTGAGGGAACATCGAGAGGGCACACGGGATCACGGTGAGCTGCTGTGGCTGCTTGCGAATGTCTACTTGTGGTGCGAAGCACAGCAGGGGGCGTCGGTAGGCGTGGCAGCGTCTTGACGGTACCTGCCGCCCGTAGCCCGATCGGAGCATGGCGGGTGCGACCGTCGGGCGGTCCCCGTTATGGTATTAGCTCGGCGTAGAACTCGTTCATTGCTGACCCGATGGCGTCCCAGCTGTAGCTCTCTTCGACGGTCCTTCGGCCCGCATTTCCCAGAGACTGCCGTAGCGATGCGTCCCGCAGCACTTCGCAGGTGCAGTCGGCAAAGTCCCCAGGGGTATCGGCGATCAGGATGTTGTGTCGATGCTCCGCCGTGAGCCCCTCGCATCCTATCGACGTGCTGACGACCGCTTTTCCCATGGCCCACGCATCGAGGATCTTCAGCCGTGT
>JBDGZZ010000448.1:0-3036 GCA_039588335.1 Gemmatimonadota bacterium
ATACACCGGCGAGGGAGTGAAGACAATCCTGCCACACAAGGCAACCGCAAAGGTCGATTCCCGGCTCGTTCCCAACCAGCGGCCGGATGACGCATTGGCTCTGATTCGAAGACACCTCGAGGCCCAAGGGTTCGGTGACATCACGGTACGCCAGCTTTCGGGATACCCTCCGTCTCAAACATCAGTTGAAGCCCCATTCGTCCAAGCAGCCATTGGCGTGTTCAACAAGCATGGATACCCGCCAGCCGTGTGGCCCCGCTTGGCTGGCAGTGCACCGTTCTACCAGTTCACCGAGCGGCTTGGATTACCCTTGGTCCTGGCATCGCTCGGACACGGATCGGGCGCTCACGCTCCCAACGAATACATGGTGATCGAGCCTAAGGAAGGGTCAAGGATCGCCGGGTTGGCGCAGATGGAGAAGGCGTATGTGGACATGCTGTACGCCCTCGCAGAGGTGTGACTGGGGAGAACGGGGAGCGGGGAGCAGGGAGCGGGAGAGACTACGGCTCACCGCTCACCCAATTCAACAACCCCGCCAGGGTCGCCACCTCAGCCTGTGGATGGGCGTTCTGCAACGCAGGCTCGTCCTTGCGGTTGACCCACGCGACGGGAATTCCGAGTTCGCACGCCGGTACGACGTCGTGGAACCAGCTCTGCGCCGCGTGCAGCCAGGCCCGCTTGCCGACGATCTCTCGGGCCCGGCGAAAATGGCCGTGCGCCGGTTTGTATGACCTCACCTGCTCTGCCGTGACGAGAAAGTCGAACTCCACACTCAAGTTCCTCAGTGTCCCAGCAAGCAAGTCCGCATCGACGTTAGACAGGATGCCGAGTGTGTAACCGTCTCGCTTCAATCGCTCCAGCGCCGAGTTCGTATCTATGAACGGCGGCCACGCCGGAAGACTGGCTGCGAGGAAACCGGCCCGCTCCCGATCGATGTGCCAATCGAGCCGTTCCGCCACGGCGATGGCCGTGGCCGCGAGCACGTCGCGGTACGGCAGATATTCGGCCGCTTGAATGGTTGGCTCCACCTGGTGGTACACTCGCAGGATCGCATCCCGCTCCAGGGCGACCCCCTCTTCCCGAGCTGCAGCTCTGAATGAATCGCCGATCCCGGCTTCCCAGTCGATCAGCGTTCCGTAGCAGTCGAACGTGACGATTTCGTAGGACTTCTTCATGAGGGTTAATGTAAGCGGGAAGCAGGGAGCCGGGAGCGGGATGCGGCCTGGTCATCTGCCGTGCTCCTGCGGTATCCTTCGCACTTCCCAGCGGGCCTGACTACCTGTCCACTCACCATAGCCGGAGATCACCCGTGACAAACAAACTCGTCATTGCAGTGTTTGCCGCCTCCCTGCTACCACTTGGTGCGCAGGCGCAAGAAATCGGCCCATCCAACGGCGCCCTCGTAATAGTCGGTGGTGCCATGCGAGACCAAGCGATCGTTGAGCGGTTCTTGAACCTCGCCGGAGGCCCGGACGCACCCATTGTCGTGATCCCCACGGCCGGGGGCGGAGAAGAGTACGACCAATATTGGCGGGGTCTACTTCAGTTCAAGGCCGCCGGCGCCACCAATCTGACGGTGTTGCACACTACTGACCGAGCTGAATCCGACACGGATGCCTTCGCACAGCCGATTCGTGAGGCCCGGGGTGTTTGGTTCGGGGGTGGGAGACAATGGCGATTGGCCGACTCGTACTTGAACACGAAAGTGCACCAGGAACTATGGGCTCTGCTGGAACGGGGTGGGGTCATTGGCGGATCGTCCGCTGGTGCGACCATCCAAGGGTCTTACTTGGCGCGCGGTGACACCCGGACCAACACAATCATGATGGGCGACCACGAAGAGGGAATGGGGTTTCTCAAAGACACGGCCATCGATCAGCACCTGCTCAGGCGCAACCGCCAATTCGATCTAGTAGAGATCATCGAAGCCCACCCTGATCTCCTGGGAATCGGATTGGACGAGAACACGGCAATAGTGGTTCAAGGTGACCGATTCGACCTCGCAACGAGGGAGGCATTCCGAGTCGGTACGCAACAGCAGCCGATTGGTCGAGTAGTCGATGAAAAGTGGCCCAACAGGCCCTAAGTTCGCCGAAATCCGGGCGCCTATATCCACTTGTCCGGAGTGCTGGCTGGTAACGCCATACCGTCAATACACTTCCGACATGTGACCGCGTCACGCGTGAGCACGCTCACGCGTGACGCGTTGTAGCTGTCACCGCGTAACACCTGTACCCCCAATCATGTTGGCACTTCACGGACGCGTCCCGGGACGCGGGGTAAGGCACCTCGCGTTCAGCGCGGTACATGCGCACCTGTGCTCGGGACATCACTTTGACGAAGGGTTGGTTATGTACGCTGCCAACGTCAGGCGGACATTCACAGCCGCCGGCCTCCTCGGACTGGTCGCGACAATTTCGGCGTGCGACATCACTCCGGGAACCGGGCCGGACGACAACACTCAGTACCAGTTTTTCAGCGAGGTAACGCTACCCGAATTCGAACAGTTGGTCCAAGAGGGCAGCGCCAGAGTCGAGGTCATCATCTCTGAAGACGGAATGGCTGCGCGCGAGGTCGAGGTGCGTTCCGGCGCCTCGCTCGAGAACGAAGAAGAAATCGTCAGCAGGGTCACTTCAATTGAGCCCGAAGGAGATGCAAGATACCTCGTGCTCGACCTCGGCGGCCTGGTGGTCGACTTCAATGAAGAGACCACGTTCCGTAAGGGCGATGACGAGATGAGTTTCGAACAGTTTGTGGGCTACGTATCCGAATCTGTCGCATTCGATGAGGCCCCGACCATCAAAGCTGAGCGCGCCCCACGAGATCTTCCCCAGGACCCAAGTGACACCGCGTTTACAGCGCTCAGAATATCAGTGATTGGCAACGAACAGGCACAAGAGATCGACATCAATATCGATCCTGACAATCTGTTGCTCAATGACGGCCCACCGCCGGATGGCTGGATTCACGTGCTGGGTCTCATGATCGAGCTACGCGTAAGCGAGGGCATCACTCAAATACATTCCGAACGCGATG
>JBDGZZ010000449.1:0-6886 GCA_039588335.1 Gemmatimonadota bacterium
AGCCTCGTTTCAAACGATGTAGAGCCCTGCGGGACCGGACAGGACCACACCTTCTCAGCGACAACTAGAAACAGCCCCGGGTTCCCTGCCGCTATTGTGACCACGATTGAGACACTGCAGATTTAGTGATTGTTCTCTTACCGTGGATCAATGACCAGCGCCCACTGGTGTTCACTACCCAGCAGCGATGAACGAGAAGAAGGAGTGACCCTTGGCTGACATCGACCGCATCAAAGAAGAGCTGAAGCGGCATCACTTGGAAGGCGGGAAGGACCAAGTTCGCCGGCATGTCATGTCGATTCAAGGCGAGCTGACCGACGCAGAGGGAGCCGAGTTGGAGGAATGGTCGGTGGGGCTGAGGCGTGCCAAGGTCGTCGGGAAACCCGGTTTCCATATCGTCCATGTTGATGATCTGAGAGGGGGATTGACCGGGGTGCCGCGACAGGAGCGAGGAGGGGTCTTCATCCACAGCTTCAAGTGTTTTCACTGCGGCGTACACTTCATGACTTTCTCATGGCAATCCGATCGGCACAACGTAGGGAACATCATGTGTCCGGAATGTGGCGACCGTGAGCGACTTGGCCATTGGAAGATCAGGGTAAATGAACGTGAGGATGTTGGCGCCGGGGGCACAGAGATCTATGACCTTTGCCCCTATCCCGGTAGCGGCGAGCCCCTTCCGGACTCCTGGAATGGCCCCGTCCACAGACGACCTTTCAAATTGTTCGTGCGTCTTGTCCCGATGCTGCCGATTCGGCTGCAGGTGAGTTGGTCGGAACTCGGAACAACACTCCAACAGGTGGCGAGTCTCTTCATAATCTTCATAATTCGACTCGAGCACCCCGATGGCCGTCGTGGAGTGCCAAGTTGGCAGCAGTCTTACTGCCCGGCGTCTAGCGACGCTGCGCATCCAACGCGTCACGCAGGTGGACGACCAATATCTCGATCGAGCCTTCCGCATCGCGATTGAAGGCGATCTTGGTTCCATCCGGGGACCAGCAGGGACGCACATCCTCGCCTGAACTCTCGATGAGTCGCTGCACATCGGAGCCATCCGCATTCATGACGTACAGTTGATATGTGCCTGATCGGTCGGACGAAAACAGTATTTGGGTGCCGTCAGGAGACCAGGTCGGGTAACCGTCAAAGGACGGATGACCGCTGAGATTTCGGATCTCGGTGCCGTCCCGGTTCATCACAAAGATCTCGGAGTTCCAACCCTCGCGCCAGGATTCACCAGTCGTCAGGACCCGCCGACAGAGAATCCGCGTGCCATCGGGTGACACAGATGCATAGGTATCCCAGCCGTCGTAGTGGGTTCGTTCCTGCGGGTTCGAGCCATCACGGGTCATCTCGTAGACTTCTTCGTTGCCCTCGACTGTGACGTCCGTGGTGGCATTGAAGATGATACCCTGACTCTCTGGCCCCCAGTGCGGATGACTTTCGTTCACTGCCGGCGTGTTCGTCACGTTTCTCCTGCCTGTGCCGTCAGGGCGAATCACCCAGACATCCTCCCAATCTTCTTCATTGTTCGAGACATAGAGAATGTGAGTGCCGTCCGGTGACCACACAGGGCCAACAGACCGGAACTGGTCTTCTGTCAGCGCCTCAACATCCGATCCGTCGGCATTCATGGTGTACAGAACCCAATGTCCGGATCTGTTGACCTGGTGGGGAGCGCACCGGAACGTCGCGTGGAGCTTGCCCCAGTCGCGGAGGCCGCAGGTATCGTCGTCATTCCCGGCTGCGGAGTCGCTCCCGGATTGAGCAATGTGCTCGTGGCGCGCGGGATCGATTGGCTGGACGAGGCGCACGAGGCAGTGATCTATGTGGGCGGCATCCCCAAGGAGCGAACACCGCGGTTGGAGTATCAAACCGTCTATGCCCTGGAGAGCGTGTTTGCAGCATGCGGTCGGCCAGCGCGCATCCTGTCCGCCGGAGCGGAAACATCGGTCGAGCCATTGTCCGGATTGGAGCGCCTCGACTTTGTCGAGCCCATTGGCACGTTGGAGGCGTTCTACACCGACGGTCTGGCTTCCTTGGCCGTAACCATGAAGGGGCGGGTGACCAGATTGCTGGCGGAAAAGACGCTCCGTTATCCAGGATTCGCCGACCGCATTCGCTTCCTGAGAGACTGCGGCCTGTTGGGCGATCGGGCTGTGACCGTCGGAGCGACACAGGTGAAGCCTGTGGAGTTGCTCATTCGCCAGCTCACCCCCAAACTGACACTCGGCCCCGAGGGTGACATCCTGGCAATGCGGGTGACCGTGGCCGGGGTCAAGGACGGTGAGCCACGCACTCATCAGTTCGAGTTGATCGACTATTTCGACCCGCAAACGAAGTACACCGCCATGGCTCGCACCACTGGTTTCCCGGCTGCCCAAGCTGCACGCATGATTGCGGATGGCAGGATTCCAGAGACCGGAGTGCACTTTCCGGAACAGGTGTTCATTGGCGAGCGGGAAGACGAATTGTTTGGGGCGCTGCAAGACCGCGGCATTACGGTGACACATGCCCTGGAGTGACACTGGCCAATGCCACGAGAAAGGGCCGGCAGCACCCTCCTCATCTAGCTCGCTGCGTGCCGCAGTGCTACTTTCGCGAACGGAAAACGACGGTTGCAGGACCAATCATGCCAGAAGGATTCCACACTCCCGTCATGTTCTCCCGCGCGGAGATGGGCGAGATCCACAAGATGCTCAAGACACCGGACGAGCCGGCATCGTGTCCCAGGTGCGAGGAGGAGTTGCGGATTGACGGACCGATCATCGGTGGACCACTAGACGGTGGCTGCGCCATTAGATGCCAAGGCTGTCGCCGAAGCGCCTTCATCGCCAAGACCACGCCTCCGGTGTGATCGGTGAGTAAGGGAGGATTGATCAAATAACATGGTTTCCGACGACACCCCAACTGTCTTCTCGCGGGAGGAAGCAAAGCAGATCCGTGAGGTGGTGAGGACTTCTGCGGAACCGCCGAGATGCCCGCGGTGCGACGAGGCTTTGACGATTGGCCCCGTCGCCCTGCATCAAGTGCGTGGCAAGCAGTACACGGTTCGGGCGCTGACCTGTCCGGTGTGCCGCCGGTTGCTCTCTATCAAAGACATGCCGGAAGGACGAGACGAGCGATGATGGCGGCCTAGCCTTGATGTGGTCGGGAACCGCGTGGGGTGGCTCAGGTTGCTGGGCGAGAGTGGGCGGGGATTACCGTCGTCAATGTTCCTTGACATTGTGATGTAGTAAGACACTGGGGCCGCAAGTCATTGCGGCCCTCTTTGCTTACTCAATGCCCGAGGAGAGAATCGAAGTCCCAGGGGGTTGCCCCCACGGGATTTTGAGACTCGTGAGACTGTCCACGTAGGGCACATTCCCCAGTGTTTTCACCGGATTCCCTTCCCTACACGACCCCCCATTCCCTATATGTTGTTACCCACTGATACCCAGAGGCCCCCAAAACCGTTTGTCACGGCTATTGTCACCACGAGAAATGGTGCTAGCTTCGCGACCTAGGAACGACAGATTGCAGGGCCGGTCATGCGAGGGAAATTCGATACCCCGATCACATTCTCCCGCGCCGAAGTTGGCGTGATCCGCGAGCTGCTCAACACCCCGGACAAACCGATATTGTGCCCCAAGAGCATTTCGCTGGGCAGTTCCATGTCAATTGCCAAGTATGTAACCGGGGCGGGTTCATCTCGATGCAACCGCGTGGAGGCTCGGTCGCGACAAATTAGGCACCACACAGGCGCGGTGACTTGATGTCCATTGCCCCCGTCACGTTCTCCCGCGAGGAGATCGCCGAGATCCGCTAGATGCTCGCCACGCGGACAAACCGCCGTAGCTCATCCCCGGCTTCCCACCCAGCGCCTCCATTGACATTCTGCCACTCTTGCAGCATCGGGGACGCGCCCCATATTAGGCCCGTCGCCCTCAGACCTCCCGCAAAAGCAGTCCTGCGGCCATGCGTTTGGGACCGCAACCCTGAACAGGACGGGTCAACCTCATGGGCAATTTCATTGCAAGCTGGTGGTGGCTCATTCTCGTGGTTGTGCTGGCCGGTCTGGTCTACCTGCGTGCGCGCTGGCGCGCAGAGTCGTCGCGGCCAGAGCCTGATGTTGGGTCGGAACCGCCTAAGCAGCCACCCGCCCAATGACGACCGATCAGCTAAGTACCCAATCTGAGACTCCGGATCGCCGCGGCGGGACAGACCGTCGCGCCAGCGACCGACGGGTTCTGCGATGTGTCTTGCCGGTGGGGCAGCGAAGCAGCGACGATCGGCGTGCGTGCGAGAAAGCCGCTGAGCGCTGTGGTGGTCGACCACAAAAGACGATCACGATGGATCTCGACTATCCTCGTAGTCGGTCTTCTGGGTAGCCGGGATTGGGTGTATTCGACTCACGGTCGGAAGATCGAGAAGGTAGTTAAGAACAAGCGAAAGGGCGCACACTGCATGATTGTTTCCGAGAAACACTGGGCTGAGTAGATGTAATGAGCCTCAAGCAGCTCGTTGAAGAAATGGCAATGCTCGCAGCGCTCGTCGTTGCGGCCTGCGCAACGGAACCTAGCACCGAACTGCCCGGCAATTGGACTAGCAATTCAGAAACAGACCAATTCTATCACCTCAGCGGTGAATATCGGATCGCAGCGGTGAATGATAGCAGCCTCCAGATTCCCGGTGGTGGCTTGACGTCGCGCTTGGCCTATACGTGGCCGTGCGACAGCCAATATGGCGTCGGCACAGAGAGCATCTTGATAGGGCCGGTTGAGCAAAACATACTGAGACTTAAGCCTAATCCAAGGAGGTTCGAGTTGAGTCTGGGGATCAGGGCCGAGTGCTGGGCACCCGGGATGGAACTTCCTAACGTCACGTCATCAAGAGAGACACCAATTGGTACTTACACGATCTCGGGCCTGGAACATGAGATCATAGAATTCTCCACCAGGCCTGGTAGCAGGCTGGATGTGTTGAGTGGCCGAGCGTTTGGTGACGCCGGACAGACACAACCCATGCCAGCCTACGTTCGCGTCGGGATCCGTGCCCTGGGTCGGGACCGTTTCTTCTCAATCACCTTCAAGCATCAGAACGTGCCTTATCCATGACCCAGCAGTTCGGGCGACTGACCCCCATCACATTCTCCCGCACCGAAGTTGGCGTGATCCGCGAGCTGCTCAACACCCCGGACAAACCGATATTGTGCCCCAAGTGCGAAAGTAGCCTGAAGGTTGAAGAATCAGGTTTAGGGGAGTTGGAGGGACAGGTCTACTTGAAGTGCCACGCGTGCAACCGGACGGCATTCATCTCGAGGGAACCATCCCAGCCTCCTTTCGATCTCTACGGGTAGTCCCACGAGAAGGGCCGGCGAAGTGCCGCAAGCGCCAACGCCTCGACATCGATGCTCTCGTTCCTGTCCCTGACCTGCACGTACTTCCGGACACGCCCGCCCTTCACCTTCTCGTAGACCGCCTGCTCCGCACCGAGCTGCGCGAAGTACTCGGCATCTGGGGCACCCTCACAGCCCATCGAAAAGTGCATGAAGCCCGCACCCTCTTGTTGTGTTCGTTGTTGATGCCCGAGGATAGAATCGAACTCTCACGGGGTTGCCGCTCGAAGTGGGGATGTGGTTAGGGGTTTATCTCAAACCTTGCCGACCACGCCATCCGCATGCGCACTCGCTTGCCATCCAACATGGCCGGATCCCACTGGCAGCCCAACAACCGCTGCCTTGCCGCATCAACGTACGCCATGCTCGAGGTTCCCACTCTGGCTGGCGCAATGGAACTAGGTTCGGGGCGGCCATCGGTTCCCAATACAAATGTCAATGTAACGATTCGCACACCTGCCCCTTGCGGTGGGTTCGGGACCATGCAATCCGCGTCCCCGAGTGGGCTATCCACTTCGCCCCCCGAGTACACTCGACCCTGACCCTCTGCGTCCGACGCCTGTTGACTGCTAAGGCGTGCACACGCTCCCAGAAAGGCCAAGGACAGGGTGGCAAGTGCGAGACGGCGCATAGATCCGGAGGGCGACTCCGAGGGACTTGAAAGTTAACTGCAGGTATTGGGGAAGGGTATGAACATCGGGGACGGCAGCGCCGCAGGCAACAACGTCGGGCCATAGGACGGCAGTGCTGACCCTACTGCGCAGCGACGACGAAAATGGCCATGACTGCCAGCAGTATTACTGCGAGTCCTATCAAGCGAAACACACGTTTTTGACGGCCGAGTACCAGGCGCAAAGGGCGGTGGGGGCTGATGCTGGTCCGCTTCCGTCGCGTTACGACAAATGGCATGGCGGTTCTATCGATGAACGTGACGATCGGAAAATAACGCGGGAGCGAAGAAATGCGTGATTGGAGAAGGCGCAGCCAAGAAGCTCACGCAGTACCACGGAGCAACCAAAGAGGACAAGGAAAAAGGAAGCCCAACCCGCTGAACACGAATTGGCACAAATTGGGCACAATCTGAACGCTCAGGCAGGACTAGCTAGCCAATGCCAGACCGCCGTAAGTCGTTGACCTTCCTTACAATGCCCGAGGAGAGAATCGAACTCTCACGGGGTTGCCCCCACGGGATTTTGAGTCCAAGCGTAGACCGACAAACAGTCAGATCCGTACAAAAACGCCAATGCTTTGTTTTCGTTAATCCCCTTCCCTACAACACATTAACCAAATCAGTCCCAGACAACCTCAAACCCGACTTTGTACGCCTTCGTACACCCTTGTACAGAAATTGGGGTCCAATTGGGGTCTGCGCCTATTGGCGCTGCATTGAAGAAGCCCCGAGCGCCGCGTGACGCCCGGGCTGCAACGCTGGAATTTAGAACACGACCGACAACCCGAGCGCGAACGGCGCGGCTTTGTTCACGGACAGTCGGAGTCCACCGACACGCC
>JBDGZZ010000450.1:0-3030 GCA_039588335.1 Gemmatimonadota bacterium
CTTCGACCTCGTGTCCACGCGATGCGCAATGTATATGGCCATCGCCAGCTGGCGGGTCGGCCATCATCCAGAAAACACCGATTACATCATGTCCGGTGTCCAGAAGTTCGCCACGCTGCTCGAGCAGTTGCAAGGTTGGGAGAGAGATCGCATGGTTACCGGGCTTCGCCGCGCCTGTGCGATGCCGATTTCCGTCTCGGTTCCGGATATCACCCAGCAACCAGCGGATGAAGAAAATCTGCAAGCGATGGTAGAGCGACGCCGACAACGCCTCGGGCCGGGATTGACCCTCTCCTACGATCGTCCCCTTCACGTTGTGCGCGGAGAGGGGGTGTGGCTTATCGATGCCTCGGGGCGCTCGTATCTCGATGCCTACAATAACGTTCCCCAGGTCGGCCACTGTCATCCCACTGTGGTTCAGGCCCTTGCCCAGCAAGCTGCGACACTTAACACCAACACGCGCTACCTCTACGAATCCGCTATCGAATATGCAGAGCGCCTCACAGCAACCATGCCCGGTGATCTCTCGGTCTGCATGTTCGTTTGCTCGGGAAGCGAAGCCAATGATCTCGCATGGCGTCTCGCCAAAGCCCATACCGGAAATGCCGGCGCCATCGTGATCGAGGATGCCTATCACGGAACCACAGACGCCGTTTACGAACTCTCGCCCGCCGAACAGGGCGAAGGCAGGCCGCTTGCTGAATATGTCGACGCTGTGCCCGCGCCAGATGGTTATCGAGGGAAATTCCGCAAAGACGACCCCCAATACGCGGCCCATTACGCGACATGCATAGACGACGCCGTCGCCTCACTCGAGGCACGAGGATTCGCACCAGCCGCCTTCTACCTCGACTTGATCCTCTCCAGCAACGGCATTTTCGTTCCGCCCCCGGGCTACCTCTCTGCGGCATTCGAGAAAGTCCGTGCCGCCGGGGGGCTGTGCGTGGCCGATGAAGTGCAATCGGGGTTTGGACGAACTGGCGATCACTTCTGGGGCTTCGCCGCCCATGACGTGATCCCCGACATCGTCACTCTCGGAAAACCTATCGGAAACGGCTACTCGATGGCGGCAGTGGTGACGAGACCTGAAATCGTGGCGTCACTGGTCGAAGAAAGTGATTTCTTTTCTACCACGGGCGGCAACCCTGTGGCGTGCACGGTGGGGCTGGCGGTGCTCGATGTTCTCGAACGAGAAGGGCTGCAAGAGCGCTCGAGGCGTGTCGGTGCCCAGCTTCGATCGCAGATCGGAGAGCTTGTAGAGCGACACCCGTTGATCGGTGACGTGCGCGGGGCAGGCATGTTCATCGGCGTGGAACTCGTGCGCGACCGCTCAACCCTCGAGCCGGCAACGAAAGAGACCGCTGCCATCGTCAACCGAATGCGAGAGCTAGGGGTGCTCGTGGGAATCGACGGACCCCACGCCAACGTGATAAAAATCCGTCCACCGCTGGTCTTTGACGAAAACCACGCCCTGCAACTTACTGATGCACTCGATCGAGCCCTTCAAGAGATGTAGCGGCTAATGCCTGATCCGGTCAAAGTTGCCGCTGCATAACAGCTCGCTGCAACTGACGGCTATCCGGCTCTGCCGGATAGCTTGGCAGAATTGCTTAGCAATTCTGCAGGCGCATGGATAAAAGAGAATTCAAATCCCTGAAAGATGAGCCTCGAGACCATTGTGCTCCATTTTATCCATCTTGTTCTTATGAGTTGATATCAACGTCGAGGGAAAGGTATGTCGAAAAACTACAGTCTGGACGTTACACCCCCCAATGAGCAACGCATTCCCGAGTACGTGCGCGATGATGAGTGGATACGAAGTTTCCTGCACCAGGCACAAATTGGGCACATTGCCACGCTCTGGGAAGGCCAACCGTTTATCACACCGAGCACTTTCTGGTTTGATGAGGAAAGGAGTGAGATTATCTTTCATTCGAACATCGTTGGGCGCGTCCGCGCCAACATTGAGCACCACGCGCGGGTATGCTTCGAGACAAGCGAGAATGGTGACTTCTTGCCATCGAATGTGGCCTTAGAGTTCACAGTTCAGCATGCGGGAGTGATCGCGTTTGGGACGGCACGTGTAATCGAGGCGAGCGAAGCTAAACGAAGAGCGTTGTATGGGTTGATCGACAAATACTTCCCGAGTATGGAATCCGGGAAGGAGTATCGACCGATCACCGACGAGGAACTAGCCAGAACATCAGTCTACGCAATTAGGATCGAGAGTTGGAGTGGAAAGAAAAACTGGCCAGAGCACGCAGACCTGAGTGGCGAGTGGCCAGCATTGGCGGAGCGCTAGAACTTGCGGTTCCACTCCTGCGGCCAACGCTCAACCACAACTTTCTTCTGTGTGAAGAACTCTACAGCATCCATTCCTTGTCCGTGCAGCGTGCCGAAGAAGCTTTCTTTCCATCCAGAGAAAGGGAAGAAGGCCATCGGCGCGGCGACGCCGAGATTGATCCCGATGTTGCCGGCCTGCACCTCATAACGGAACTGGCGAGCTGCGGCCCCGTTGGTCGTGAAAAGGCAGGCCATGTTGCCATACTGGCCGCTGTTGACCATCGCAATTGCTTCATCGATCGTGTCAACATGCATCAGACCCAACACCGGGCCGAAAAGCTCGGTTTGAGCTAGCTCACTCCCTTCTCGGACACCCTGGATCACAGTGGGATGCACGAAGTTACCGTTCTCGTAGCCGGCGACAGTTGAATTGCGCCCATCCACCCGGATTTCCGCCCCTTCGTCGGCAGCGTTGGCGATCATTCTTTCGATGCGCGCTTTGCTCTGACTTGTGACCACCGGCCCCATTTCTACGCCATTGTCCAAACCATAACCTACAACCCGGTTGGCTGCCGCGTCAGCTATGGATTCGGTAAAGCTATGCTGTGCGTCTCCGACGGTAATGGCCAACGATGCTGCCAGACAGCGTTGCCCCGCACAACCGAATGCACTATCGGCTGCGATACGCGTAGACATCTCCATATCAGCGTCAGGCAAGACGATGATAGGGTTCTTCGCCCCACCCTG
>JBDGZZ010000451.1:0-3028 GCA_039588335.1 Gemmatimonadota bacterium
CTGAGATTCCGGTGGGCAGGGGCTGTTGACTGGGCCTGTTTGATAGGGTTGCGATGCCGTCTTCATTGGCACTGCGCCTGACACTGCGGCCCGAACCGTAGCGATCTGAGCAGGTGACCTCCTGCCTCGCCAGCAGTCGGCCAACTGCCCGCGAAGCAGTAAAGCCCCAGGCTCAACTCCCAGCTCGCACGGGACACGGAATCCCGTGCGTTCTGCCTGCATGCTCCGACCTCATCCGCCCGTCGCAGCCCTACCTGTAGGTGCAACGAAACCACAGCGTTGCGTCCTTTCGACTCTTGCGCCCGCTACTACCTCCGGTCATCGTGGTCAATTCTGTGTCCGGGATTGACTGCCCCGTGACCGAGGTAAGTTGTGGTAAAAGCTGCACCTAGAGTTGACTTATCGATCGGCCCACCCACCGGGCCCGTCAAGATCCTAGCCCGTCCGCCCGCGGTCTTTTGCACAGCCGATAAGAGTCACCGCCAGTAATGGATTCGTGCGCCTGGAGGTCACCGATGAAGTGGTTGCTGTTTCTTTCCGCCCTCGTTCTCGTTGCAGCAGCGTGCCAAGATTCTGGCCGGCTCACCCAGCCGAACGGCGAAGCGGGACCGGCAAGAGCTGCCGTGTCCACGAGCACTAGCTGCCTCGTCACTAACGGGAGCTTCGAAATCGGCCACCCCAACGGTAACCAGATCGTTATCCTCGCCGGCGACCCAGCTATACCAGGCTGGGAGGCGATTCTGTTCGGCGCGGAATGGTTCAGTCCGACCGTGCATTACCCCCCTTTTGGGCCTGCGCAGGACGGGCTGTTCGTCATGGACCTGAACACCGATTCGCACCTACCAGGATCGGGCGGTGGCGTCCAGCAGACGATCCCAACCACGGTGGGCCAGTCCTATGATCTGAGCTTTTACGCGGGATCCGCGGTACAGCTCTTCGCAGACGGTAGCGCAACGTTCGAAGTGCTCATCGACGGTGTCGTGCACCCGTATAGCCTCACCACCACCAGCGGCACAATCGACTGGACACCTTTTGCAGTCACTTTCGAAGCCACGGCCGCGACTACCACGATTGCATTTCGCAGCTTCGATCCGCGGGCCACGAGCTTCGCGTTGATCGACAATGTGTGCGTGCAGGAGGTGGCGCCCACAAACCAACCGCCTGAGGTAGATAAGGACGCCGACCCGGTCGCCGTGGACGAAGGCCAGACCGCGAACAACACGGGCACCGTGAGCGATCCCGATGGCGACGTTGTCACTCTGACCGCGTCTGTGGGCACGATTACCAACAACAACGACGGCACGTGGTCGTGGAGCTTCGGGACGAGCGACGGTCCGGCAGAGAGCCAGACCGTCACGATCGACGCCGACGACGGCAACGGCGGAACCGCACAGACCTCCTTTACTCTGACGGTGAATAACGTCGCTCCGACCGTTACTTCGCTCACCGTACCGGGAGCGCCGGTCGCCATCGGTGACCAGCCGATCTCAGCGAGCGGTACGTTCACCGACCCGGCCTTGACGGCGGACGAGACGTACACCTGCACGGTTGACTACGGTGACAGTGCCGGGCCGTTGACCGGCACGGTATCCTCCGGTACGACATGCACTGGCCCGGACCAGACTTACGCTGAGGCTGGCATCTACACGGTCAGCGTTGAGGTCACGGATAAGGACGGCGGTAGTGGCAGCCTGGCGGCAGATGAGTTCATCGTCATCTACGATCCGAGCGGCGGATTCGTAACCGGAGGCGGCTGGATCGATTCACCCGCCGGAGCCTACATGGAGGACGCTAGTCTGACCGGCAAAGCCAACTTCGGGTTCGTTTCCAAGTATAAGAAGGGTGCGACGACCCCCACCGGGAACACGGAGTTCCAGTTCAAGGCCGGGGACCTGAACTTCCACAGTTCCAGCTATGACTGGTTGGTGATCACCGGCAGTCACTACGCCAGGTTCAAGGGCTCGGGCACCATCAACGGCATAGGCGATTACAGGTTCATGCTGTGGGCCGGTGACGACGCACCGGACAAGTTCCGTATCAAAATTTGGTACGAGGACGGCGGCGAGGTGGTCGTATATGACAACGGCTTCGACCAAGCCATCGGCGGTGGATCTATCGTGATTCACACGAAGAAGCAGTAAGGAAGTTTCACAATACGTCGTTGTAAGGGGCGGTTCCTTCGGGGCCGCCCGTGCGCCCGCTGCTCACGCATCAGCTGTCACTGCTTCTGACATTGCCGGCCCGATCGCCAGGTCCAGAGGCGGCGAACGTCTGCCCTTCGGACAGGCGTGCACCGCGCCGGGTCAACTCACTTACGCCTGCGGCCTTTGACCATCCAACGCTCGACCTGGTGTCTGGTCAGCCACCGAGGTTAGCCCTCTACGCTCCTGATCTCGTCCTCCGACCGTACGCCGCAGAATAGAGAATTTCCCGACTAGCGTCGGCGCACCCGTCTTTTAGGCTGAATCAGGTGCTGCTCGGTGATCTCAGACTGCGAGTGGACGCTCGATAGGAGGCCTGCCGCAGTGGCTCGCTTGACTGTCGCTTGACCTCCGTGGGCGACCGTCACTGACACAGTACGAGGTCAATCATGCGACGATTCTCCATATGCAGACTCAATAGGGGCCTGTCCCCACACGGGCTCTGGCCCCTCGGCCTGTTGGCCGTGGCCGGTTCAGTGCTCGTTGGTTGCGGGGACAGCCCGACGGGTCCACAAGCGCCTCCGCCGCCTGCGGTACAAGTGATCGTCTCTGCCGGAAGGATCCACAGCTGTGGGGTGACGGAGGTGGGGGACGCCTACTGCTGGGGCTTTAACAACCAAAGCCAGCTCGGGGACGGCACGAACACGCTTAGCGACGTGCCGGTGGCGGTCTCCGGCGGGCTCACCTTCAAGTCGGTGAGCGCCGGGGACGACCATAACTGCGGGGTGACGACGGCGGGGAACGCCTACTGCTGGGGCTCTTTCGGCAAGGGCGAGCTCGGGGACGGCACGAACACGGGCAGCAACGTGCCGGTCGCGGTCTCGGGC
>JBDGZZ010000452.1:0-6974 GCA_039588335.1 Gemmatimonadota bacterium
ATCACGAAGACCTGCAATGACCGGTCTTCGCTGGGGGCACTCTGTACCAGCACCTCCTCGGTCAAGACCACGGCCTCCAGCGGCTCGCCGATCTGGAGTTCGACGGCAGCCAGATTGCTTCCCAGGAGGCCGACCATGACCCCTCCGGCTATTGCCAGGCGGCGCCCCCAACTGACGATCAGTTGCCCGTCACCCAACACGTGAGCGACGATGCCCGCCGAGCCAAAGAGATATGCCGCCGCCACCACGAGAAGGAGCCAGGTCCGCGGAAGCGCGTGGACCCACCAGTCGATGGCCCGAAACAGCCAAAAGCCCGGCAGCGGTGTGATCTCATCGGCGGCGAGTGATCGGGCAAGCTCGAGGTTAACACGGGCGTCGTCGTCACGGGGCATCAACTTCAACGCCCGCTCGTAATTCACGATAGATCGGCCCAGGTTCCCAAGTTTGAAATACGTGTTGCCAATGTTGTAATACAGCTCTCCGCTCTCGTATCCCGCGTCACGGATGCTCAGATAGCTCTCCAGCGCACCTTGATAGTCACCTTCCTGATACCGCCGGTTCCCTTCCTCGAAGAATCCCTGCTGCGCACGCCCGCCTGCAGGGACTAAAAGGAATGCGACCGTCACCATGGCACACCGCAACGCGCGTGCGCAACTCACCGCGTTATCTCCCGATCTAGATCCGTCATGACCTGCTCGGCCCTGGCAAGGAACGCTTGCATCTCTGCTGCATCCATTCCTGACGGTGCGAAGCGCTGGCGGTCGCAGACTCCCAGGCAATCGAAGTACGCTCGGGTCACCTCGTCCGACACGCCAGACTCCCAGGCAATCGAAGTACGCTCGGGTCACCTCGTCCGACACGCCTCGTTCTGCTAACTGCATTCTCACATCTTCGCGGATCAACCCGGCCTCAGCAATGTTCAGCTTGTCACCGATGAATCCTTGAAGTGCCTTGCCGGTTTCTGCAAAGAACTCATGCTGTGTGTCGGTGTTCAGGAGGGCGCGGGCATGCGACAGGCGCTTCCTGGCAACTCGGCTCGCGCGGCGGCGGCGAGCATACGCCACATCTCCCTGTAGGCGGTCCCGGTGGCGTCGTACGCCCAGCGCGCCCGCCACGATCGTAAGCGGCACCAGGAACACAACCCAGAAGCCGAGCTCCGTCACAAGCGAGCGATCCACCGGCTGGAAGGACGGCTCTCGAATGTTGATGAACCGAATGTCCTCGCGCAGCGGCTCTATCGCTCCCCGCGCGCGGCCAGCCGCGACCGGTCCCAGCACCGGCTCACCGGTCACTTCCACTGCGATCGGAGTCGAGGCCGCCAGCTCATACGATCCACGGTCCGGATCGAAGTAGCTGAACTCAATGGCGGGGATCGTCCTCCTACCGGGGGCACGCGGGATGAGAACGTACTCAAACGTCTTCCTTCCCGCGACGAGATCGCCACTCCAGTCGACCTGTTCTGATATTTCCGGTGGATACACCTCGAAGTCGGCGGGAAAGTCGATAGCCGGCGCCGGCAGCGTCCGGATGTTGCCTTCGCCCACTACATCGACGGAGAGCGTAATAGCCTCGTTGGTCTCCGCGTCGACCTTGTCTACGGATGCCGATATCTCGAGATCCCCCACCAATCCACCGAAGTCAGCGGGACGGCCGGCCTCTGGGAGCGGCATCACTTCAACCTCCAGCGCCTCTGACGACACCAAAGTCGCTACGTTGCGGCCGAGCAGTGAGCCGCCTCTGAAAAAGTCATCAAACACGTCGAACGAGCGGCGACGGACCCGCACTTGCGCCTCGACCGTCATGGGATCGATTGTCTTCCTGCCTGCGCTGGTCGCAAAGAGTGCCGTCTTCTTGATGGTGGCGGCGGCGTACTGCATACCGTTTCTCACCTCGGTATCGACCGTGGGAGATGGTGGTTGCGGATATTCCTCCGCCCAGAACCCGGCAGTTCCCGGCGCTCTGATGACGCTGTATGAGCTTACGCTGACGCGAGTGTATATCCGGTACTCCACGATCACGGGCTCGCCTTGGTGCACCCTGGTTTTGCTCACCGTCGCCGTGATGAAGAGATCCTCCGGGGCGATTTCCAGCTGGCCGCTTTGTGGTGCACCGGCCGGTCTCCTAGGAGCCTGGGATGGGGGGGGCGTGGGCGCCGCTCCCGTCGTGATCTCGATTTGCAGCGGATCCGTCGCAAACGCCTGGCCGTTTACCTCCACCTGGACTGGCGGGATCTCAAAGTTGCCTTCCGCGATCGCCTGAAACCGGTACTGCAGCGTGATGGAGACCGACGTTCGTCCGTTGATGATCTGCATCTGACTCGAGGAACTGCTGCCCAAGTACGTTGCAAACTCGCTCATATCCGGCAACACGGGATCCCGGTCGACGCGTTGGGCGCCGGAGATCTCGACGGAAAGGACAAACTGTTGATTGGACACGACCTGCGCGCTGTTCAGGTAGGATCGAACCGCGACGTCCTGGGCGGACAACTGCGTAAAGATCGCCGACACGGGGATGCCAAGCACCGCGCACCGGACGACGCGCCATGTCGTCCACCGTGCTCGTAGTCTCATGATCCTCGTTTCACACCGATGCAACATCGCTGCCACACCCGTCACCAGTCCTTAGCAACTTTCCTTCGAGGTCCAGCCCGCAGCCGCTGGCGTTGAACCTCGTTCGGGTCTTCGTTGATTGCCTGCAACAGGCGCTCCGCTTCCTCGCGACTCATTTCACGAGGCTGCGGCTGATCCGATTGCTGAGGTTCCTGCTGCTCTTCGGGCTGCCCTTCGGACTGTTGCTGTTGTTGCTCTTGTTGTTGCTGCTGCTCTTGCTGTTGCTCTTGCTGTTGCTGCTGATTCTGATCCTGTTGGTCCTGTTCCGAATCACTCTGCTGGTTATCCGGGTCGTTCTGCTGTTCCTGCTGTTGTTGTTGCTGCGCGAGCTGTTCGAGCGCGAGTTCCAGGTTGTGCTTGGCATCGGCGTCGGTCGGGTCGATGCGCAACGCCTCCTTATACGCCTCGACACTCTCCTGCAACTGTTGCTGCCGGTACAGCGCATTGCCCAGATTGTACCAGGACTTGGCCTGCAGGGACGGAGTCTCGGCCTCCGCCGCCTGTCGATAACCGTCAAGGGCTCCCTGAAACTCTTCCGTCTGGTACAAGGCATTGGCTTCATTGAAGCGGATGAGAGGAGCGTCTGGGGCTTCACGAAGAGCATCCAAGTATTTCTCTCGCGCCTCTCCGTATCTCCCCTCCGCGTATAGCCGGTTTCCCTCGCGCACTTCAGCACGTCCCTCCTGCCCACACAGCATCGAGGGAGTGAACAGAACCACGATGAGTCCCAGTACGACGCTACCCCGAAATCTCACTGAAACCTCCCAGTCCATGCCGTAGTGACACGCCTGCGCTCGGGCACCAAAAACTCGATGAGCAAGAAGACCAGCCCGAATCCTAGAAAGATTTGATATTGCTCCTCAAACTGCGTGAGCTCCTGCGCGTCGAGTTCCCGGCCTCCCAGTTCCGCAATCTCTTCCACCAACTGGTCGAGTTCGCTCTCTGAAACGCTGGCTCGAAAATACCGACCCCCTGTGGCGTCCGCGACATCTCGCAGGGTCGCCTCATCGAGCCTCGTTGTCACCACCTCGCCATTCTCGTCCCGCTTGAAACCTCGCCTCCGGCCGCTCGCGTCGAAGTCCGGAATCGGCACGCCGTCCGCCGAGCCGATGCCCACCGTGTAGATGCGGATGCCTTCCTCGACGGCCCTTTGCACACTGCCGTCGATCTCACCCGCCTCGAACGCATCTAGCGACGTCTCAAGCGCCTGACCGAGGTTGGTACCCGGCAGCGGGATCAGATCCGGCCCCATCGCGTTCAGGAACATGGCGGCAGCGCCGTAGTCCACGGTGAGAGGAGCCTGTACAAAAGCCTCTCCCGCAAAGGCCACGAGACCGACCCGATCGCCTTCTAACAGGTCCAGCAGCGAGCGCACCGCGTGCTTCGCTTTCTCAAGGCGATTTGGTGCGATGTCTTCGGCCAGCATGGATGCCGACACATCGAGTGCTACGATGAGGTCCTGCCCTTCACGGCTGACCGTCTCCACCCTCGTACCGAACTGCGGCCGCGCCAGGGCGGTCACCAACAAAAGCACCGTGATAAGCAACAAGGCTGTCTTCGCCAAACGCCCGCGACTACTCACCGACTCGCTCAACCTTCGCATCAACTCGACCTCGCCGAATCGTCCGACCGCACGTTGCCGCAGGCGGAACGCATACCACAGAAACGCTCCAAGAACGGGAACCAGCAAATACGCGTACAAGAATTCGGTGAACCCGAATCGGAACATGAGTTCTAGGCTACGTCCGTTAATTGTTCATCGGCCACAGATTGACGCAGATTACGCAGATTGTGTCGACACTCAACCTCACATCTACTACGCGAAACATCAGTGTCAATCTGTGTAGATCTGTGGCTCACTTACAACCGCAAGTCTCCTTCTATCCAGACTCCAGCATTAGCTAAGGGCTTCCAACCTGCAAATGTCAGCTGCAGATGAATGCGGTTTGAAGGGTTTGAATTAGCCACAGATGAGCGCAGATAACCGCAGATTGCCCTTTTACCACGAGTCACACTTCGCGAGAAATCAATGTTCATCTGCGTAAATCTGTGGCTCACTTCCAAATATCCCTCTTGTCCACCACGCTTCTAGCGCTGGTCACGTGGCAAACTCTCTGTGTTCTCTGTGCCCTCTGTGGCCAAAACCAGAATCCACATCCGTCCCTTCGTCCTAAAGCTCAGCATTCGCCACGAACCAACCTGAAAATACCGGCCGCGGATGAACGCGGTTTGAAATATTTTGAAAAGCCACAGATTGACGCAGATCATACAGATTTTGCAGCCGACGTTACTCATACATCCAGTCAACAAACATCAGTGTTCATCTGCGTTGATCTGTGGCTAATTCCCAACCGCAACTCTCCCTCTCTCCGTGCCCCAGCACTCGCTACGGGATCTTCCTTAGAACCGTGTTGCCCAACCCAACCTCCAGCACGACGAGCAGTAGCCCAAACACCAAAGGATAGTGAAACAACTCTCCGTAGCGGGTGTAGTGCTGAACCTCAATCTCGGTCGTCTCCAGTTCGTCGATCTCGCGATAGATGCTCTCCAGACTCTCTCGGTCTGTGGCACGGAAGTACTGCCCGCCCGTGAGCGTCGCTACTTCTCGCAGCGCATCCTCATCGATGTCGACGGGCATCCGCACGTAGCGCCGGCCGAACATCGGATCGCTCACAGGGATCGGCGCCTCACCCCGTGTTCCGGCTCCGATTGCATAGACGCGAATGTCAAACGCTTGCGCCATTTGTGCAGCGGTGACAGGATCCACTTCACCCCGGTTGTTGCGTCCGTCCGTAAGAAGGATGACGACCTTCGACTCCGCGTCACTGCCTTCCAGCCGTTTGACAGCGGTCGCCAGCCCCATCCCAATGGCCGTTCCATCCTCGATCATGCCGACCTGGAGCTCGCCCAGCAGGTCAGACACGACACCGTAGTCCAGCGTGAGCGGCACCTGGGTATACGCCTCACCCGCAAAGAGCACGAGCCCGATGCGATCGTTGCGGCGCCCTCCCACGAAATCGGCGGCCACCTGCTTTGCAGCTCCCACGCGATTGGGGGTCAGGTCCTCCGCCAGCATCGAGCTCGAGATATCTAGCGCCAGGATGATGTCTATTCCCTCAGTGATAACGTCCTCGCCGGAAATTCCGGACTGTGGGCGCGCACAGAGTCGCCAGGGCCAGCACGCGGAGCCCAAACAGCGCGTGGCGAAAGCGCATCGCGCGCGCCTTAACAGCGGGCTTTACGATGTCCAGCTGAGAATAGCGAATGGTCCCACCGTGTCGCGTCCGCCACTTCCAGTACCAGTACCCCAAAATGGGGAGACCAGTCAAGAGAAAGAGATACTGGGGATCTGCGAATCGATATACCATGGTCTGTTCTAGTCGCCGAGCTGTTCGTCGTCAGGGTTGCTGCGGCTCAGCTCCGCGCTCACCGACGCTAACGCATTCGCTTCCGGCGCAGTCACTTCAACCGCCCGCGTCTCATCCACGAGTTGACGCGCCAGGGGGATCATCTCTCGGCAGACTGAGACATCCGGCCTGAACTTGGCAAACTTGACGAGGTCACTTCGCTCGAAGAACGTCACGAAACGCTCGAACACCTCGTGTCCGATCTCGACTCGTTCCAGCTCGCCGAGTACGTCAGGCGTGGTCATCTCCATCGCATCGATGCCGAATCGACCGTCCAGATAGTTGCGGATGATCTCGGAGACATTGATGAAGTACGGCTTGATCTCCCTTCGCTCCAGCAGACCGGCTGCCGCGAGACGGTCGAGGGCTTCATAGGCAACCACATGGGGGGGACGCCGAGGTACCGTCGGTGTTAGCAGGTCGCTGACCCCCTGGGCCCGCTTCTGATGACGCCGGTACCACCAATAGCCGAGCGCCCCCAACGCCAGGGCTATGAGGAACCACGGCGCTAGGAGCAGCCAGTTGCGGGGAATCTCGAGCGGGGGTTTGATGGCTCGAATGTCGCCGGTGTCGTCACGTCCCACCGATTGTACCGTCACCGTCACGGGATCTGTGCTGACGACCAATGGGTTGGCGTCCCCCGACCTGGAAACGCTCACCTCGAGCGGTGGGATCTCGAGCTCACCGAGCTCAAACGCCGTAAGGACATATCGGGCGCTGGTCCGCGCACGCCCGTTCACGTTGACGGCCGCCGCAGTCTGAACATCGAGCACTTCAAATGCCCCCAACGCATCTGCCGGCGCTGGCCATGTCACCGATTGCTCGGGGTCGTGTTCGACAGTTGCCGTCAACGTGACCCGATCTCCCACGGTTAGCCGTGCCGTATCCACGCGTGCCTCCACCGTCACGGCCTCCTGTGCGGCACCGGGCACGGCAAGCAGCGACAGAAGCGTGACGA
>JBDGZZ010000453.1:0-3008 GCA_039588335.1 Gemmatimonadota bacterium
CTGTCGAACCGCCGCCTCAATCTCTGCTTTCTGTTCTTCGGTCAGTTCGGTTGTGGCGGGTTGGCAAGCGGCCAGAAAGGCCAGAGACAGCACAGCAAATACGAGACGGCGCATAAATCCCTCCTAGGTTTTGGAGGGCGACTCCGAGACGAGTGTAACCTACCGGCTAGAACTCAGGTCGGTAAGACAGTGCATTCCAAGATCGCTCGCCTGAGTGTGATTTTGGGCTGTGTGTTTGGGGTCGTAGTGAAGAATATTGAGTAGAAGGAAGGTGTTTTGGAGGGAGTGAAGGGGCCTAGCCCTGACACGCCCGGTGGGACGTGTCAGGCGACGCGCTAGGATCGCTTGAGAAGTGTTGCATACAGTTCCCTACGTTCTACTACCTTCGCCACTGTAGAGTGATGCCAGCGGCCTCCTCGCTTGGTAGGCACCCCGTCATCATTGAGTGTGGCAGCGATGAAGGCGTAGGATGATCCAGCCCTCCACATGGCGAGGATCTGCCACACTATCTCAAGCTCCTCCGCCACTGGCTGCATGCGCTCTCGGCTGCCGTTGGCCTTGAATCCGAGAGGCGCATGGCTCGTGGGCTGGCACTGCTGCCGCTTGTAGGCCAATGCAGCCTTGGTGCGCTCTGCGATTAGTTCACGCTCCATCTGGGCAAGGCCGCCAAACAGAGTCAGCACGAACCTGCCATGAGGTGTAGAGGTGTCTAGGCTCTCGCTCACGCTGTGTAGCTCTATCTGCTTGGCGAGGAACACATCCTCTACCATGCTGAGCAGATGACGAGTGCGACGTGTGAGCCGGTCCAACTTGAGTACGATCACAGAGCCAACCTCGCCACGTTCACAGAGGGTGAGAAGCTCCCGCATGGCTGGGCGCTTGAGGTTCTTGCCTGAGTGGCCCTCGTCAGCCAGTAGCGTACCGAGTGTCAGACCTTTGGCTTCCGCGTATGCACGGATACGAGCCTTCTGTGCTTCTAAGCTCACTCCGTCACGGGCCTGCTCGTCGGTGCTCACTCGGACATAGCCCACAGCCTTGGAGCCATTGGCGGCAGGTTCACCTAGGCCCCGCATCTTGGCAGTCACGCTGCCTCCTTTGTGGGGATGGTATGGCCGAGGATGTAGTCTGCCGCCTTCTGTGCTTGGGCTGCTGCCACGACTACGAGCTTCCTATCGTTTCTCAAGGAACGCAGCCAGCCGTCAATGTAGGCCGCTGATTGTTCGATGTTGGTGTCTAGGATACCAGCCTCGCCGCAGAGGAACGCACTACCCATCTCGGCTACTAGCTCCTCACGGGAATAATCGGGTGAGCCAAACGCGGCCAGCTTGCGGTCAGACTTCCTGTCCAGCCGTGACCGATGGCCTGTGCTGTGGGTTAGCTCGTGGAAGACGGTTGAGTAATATGTCTCGCCATTCTCAAACACTTCAGGTCTTGGCATCTGCACTAGGTCATTCGTGGGGCTGTAGCTGGCTCCAGTGTGGCCATGCCTGATCTCTGGGGCCTTGGGCATCCCTCGCACGATCTCCTCTGCTGAGATGATAGGTGTGTGATCTCGCTCGGGGACTTCTAGCGATGGGCTCTCGATGCCTTCAGTTTGGGCCACGTTGAAGACGGTGTAGTATCGCAGGATAGGAAACTGCTTGACCTTGTGAGTCTTCTTCCCGTCCTCGTCTGTCTCCTGCTGTACATCCATGAGCTTCCAGAACACGACGGGGCATCCCTTCTCGCCCTGCTTAACGTGTCCACCCAGCTTCTTGGCTTGGTTGAAGGTGAGGAAGTAGGGCGACTCATACGCGAGGCAGTGAAGCATGAACACGTTGATGCCTCGGTACTGGTTGCCAGATAAGAGGTTCTTGGGCATACCTGCTTTGCCATACCATGGCTTGCACCATGGGACGACACCTTCCTCCAGCTTGGCAATGATGCGGTCAGTGATTGCATCGTATGCGCGGGACATACGGCCTCCTTGTTGTGGTCTGAATACACGAAGGCCAGCCGTTCACCTTGTGGATGTCGTGGCTGGCCAGTAGATCGGGCGGGGAGTTGAGGTGCCCTACAACAAGGATATGGCTACGGCAACCCGCACCACGGAGACGGTGGGTGAGCGCGTAGCGACTTTGGAGTTGTGTTCACTATGCTGTGAAGAGGCAGGGCAACGGGCGACGATCTGCGGATCGCAGTGGCCGTCCTCACCTGTTGACCGTACCTTAGAGCGGGACCACAGGGAGAGCCATCACATGGCTGACCTGTTAGAACGTTTGAAGACTGCGTTAGCTGACCGCTACCGGATCGAGCGGGAACTCGGTAGTGGCGGGATGGCCACGGTCTATCTCGCACGCGACATCCGGCACGAGCGAATGGTCGCGGTCAAGGTCCTCCGACCCGAGCTTGCCGCAGCACTCGGTCCCGACCGCTTCCTGCGCGAGATCAGGATCGCTGCCAACCTGCACCATCCACACACTCTGCCACTCTACGACTCCGGTGAAGCTGACGGCTTCTTGTATTACGTGATGCCCTACGAAGAAGGCCAATCACTTGGCGACAAGCTGGCCAAAGAGGGCGAACTGCCTATCACCGAAGCCGTGCGGATTCTGAGGGACGTGGTTGATGCGTTGGCTCATGCTCATGAGCAGGGTGTGGTTCACCGCGACATCAAGCCCGACAACGTGATGCTCTCGGGCCGTCACGCACTGGTGACAGACTTCGGCGTGGCAAAGGCTGTGAGCGAAGCGACAGGGCGAGACAAGTTGACTACTGCTGGTATTGCGCTGGGCACACCCGCGTACATGGCACCGGAACAAGCTGCGGCTGATCCTCACATAGATCACCGAGCAGACATCTACGCAGTCGGCGCTGTCGCGTATGAGCTACTCACCGGAAGACCACCGTTCACGGGCACCACACAGCAGGAAATACTCGCAGCACACGTGACTCAGGCCGTGGAGCCGGTAACGAAGTATCGGGACACCGTACCGCCTGCGTTGGCGGAGTTGATAATGCGGTGTTTG
>JBDGZZ010000454.1:0-2998 GCA_039588335.1 Gemmatimonadota bacterium
TTCTCCTCGCGGCCTACCAGGCACCGAACATGAACGCGTACGCCGAACGCTTACGGATCAAGTCGGAGTGTCTCGGCCAGATGGTCCTTGTCGGGCGGCGGTCTCTCGACTGGGCCGTCAAGGAATTCGTAGAGCACTACCACGAGGAGCGTAGTCACCAGGGAATCGGAAACCGGATCGTCAGCGGGGCGGTACCGCAGTCCGAGGGCAGTATCGAGGTCAGGCAGCGGCTTGGCGGAATGCTGAGCTACTATCACCGGAGGGCCGCGTGAACGCGTTGTTCGTATTTTCGGACACTAGTGCGTCCAGCGAAGGCTGGCGTGTTCAGTGGGAGTCAGTCCCACCGGGGGAGGAGTCAGAGTCCCCGTAGCTTGGATTGCATCGGTGGAGGAAACGAAGCCGATGAAGCCGATCGACAAAGCCCTCGCGAGGAGGGTGAGCAAGTCACCGGGCCGCAACGTAAGTGAACCCACAGGTGGCCTCGTCAGAAAATAGTTTCCGGAGGCCGAGCTTTCTAGTGTCGGGCGAAGGCATCATGGCGCGTCGCAATCTGACTGACGCGGCGCGTCACTCCGGCGGGGTAGTAGGGGCAGCACGGTGACAAGGACACGCTGAGCAACTGGAGAAGCCGTCCTCGCCCCATCGAGAAATTGGTGGAGCAAGGTAAATCGTATAACCGGAGACACCGGGAAATCGGTTGAAGGCGAGACGGTGGCGGCTGGGTCCGTAGTAGCGATGAAGCGGGGTAACTCCCGTGGAGCGAAGGGACCCTGCTACACGTGAGTTCTTCGTCAACACGCGAGGCAGGGGTGTAGTGATAAAAGCACCTGTTGAACTGCAAGACCTGAGACGGAGGATATACGTCAAGGCGAAGGCTGAACCGTCTTGGCGCTTCTGGGGATTGTATGTGCACGTGTGCAAGGAGGAGACGCTCCTTGAGGCGTATCGACTCGCCAAGAGAAACGACGGCGCTCCGGGCATCGACGGAGTGACCTTTGAGGCGATCGAGACGCGTGGAGCGGACTCCTACTTGGCAGAGCTTCGCGAGGAGCTTGTTACGGGCAACTACCTTCCCCTCCGAGTACGACGGGTGGAGATTCCGAAAGGCGACGGCAAGATGCGCCGCTTATCGATTCCATCCATCCGGGATCGAGTGGTCCAGGGAGCACTGAAGCTCATGCTGGAGCCGATCTTCGAGGCCGACTTCCAACCGGGGTCGTTCGGCTATCGTCCCAAGAAAACGCCACAGGAAGCAATTCAGAGGGTCTCGGATGCGATCATCCAGGAGAAGACGTATGTGATCGACCTCGATCTCCAAAACTACTTCGACACAGTGCGGCATCACATCGTACTGGCGAAGGTAGCGAGGAGAGTGAGCGACGATGCAGTGCTACGGCTTCTGCGGATGATTCTGAAGTCATCCGGGAAGCGGGGCGTTCCCCAGGGTGGGGTGATTTCTCCGTTGCTCAGCAACATCTACCTGAACGAGGTGGACAAGATGCTACAGCGGGCGAAGGAGGTCACGTGTGCCGGTCGTTGGACGAGAGTCGAGTACGCTCGTTTCGCCGATGACCTGGTGATCCTGGTGGATGCCCACCCTCGCCACCGGTGGCTACGGGGGGCAATACAAAGACGACTACGCGAGGAGCTGGCCAAGATCCAAGTCGTAGTGAACGAGGAGAAGACACAAGTCGTCGATCTCAGCAGAGGGGAGAGTTTCGGATTTCTGGGTTTTGCGTTTCGCCGAATACGCAGCCGGTCGGGCAAGTGGATGCCATTGAGAACTCCGCTACCCAAGGCGCGGCTGTTGTTGTTTCGTCGACTCAAGGAACTCTTCCGACGCTCTCGGTCCCAGCCGACAGAGCAATTGATCGAGACGATCAATTCGATCCTACGTGGCTGGGTCCAATACTTTGCAATCGGCAACTCGAGTCGATGCTTTTCGTCCGTCCGGGACTGGGTCGAGAAGAAGATTCGTCGCCACCTGAACCGGGCTCGGTTGCGCCATGGCTTTGGCTGGAAGCGGTGGAGTAGACAGTGGATCTACGCTGGACTCGGATTGTTTGATGACTACCGAGTCCGGCGCTATCGTCCAACGCTGAAAGCGGCTCCAGCACGATAGGTCTCATAACCCTTGATGCGAAGCGTGCAGGAGCGCGTAGTGCGGGAAATCCGCATGCTGCGTGCGATGTGGCGGGGGCTGGAAACGGGATTACGGACGACCCTACACGGGCACGAAAGGGGAAACCCCGGATACGGACAAGGGGAGTCCTACCGATCACCGCGCCAGTCCTCGACCCTACCGGGTCCGGCGGTGAACGTGGAAGCCCGCGTGGTCGGAGGCGTCGCCCTCCGCGTCGTCGTCGTCGGTGAGCTTCCAGCCCTTCGGGCACATTATGCTGTGTCGTTGGGCTTCCCCCCAGAAGGCTGGACACCTTCTGGCCTCGTTGTGAAGCGCTTTCGAACGCCTTGGGACTGAGCCGCCCAGGTGACGGTGCCGGCGAGGGAGATTCAGTCCCGGTCGTACATCAGTTTGATGAGGCCCCAAGTACGTTTCTCGACTGCTACCAGGATCTCGGTGACCTGGAAACGCCATTCGTACTGATAGCTATCATCCGACACGGTGCCCGTCCCGAAGAACATCCCGGGCCCGTAACGAGCGTCTCCCGGGATCGGTACCGCAGTCAGTGAATGCTCACCCTGACCGATAGTGCCGAGACTTTCAACGGTAGATACCAAATCGCACATTGCATCCCACTCTCGTATCCGAGCGTTCGCTCCGACGCCGACAACGTTGGTGATGGTGACTTGCCCGCTGGAGATTTCAAGTCCGGTGGGGACCTCGAAACAGTACGCGTCGCCTGGATCGAAGCTCCCGCAGGCACCACCAAAGCACAGCGATCCGAGGATAGTGTAGGTCCCGGTACCGAGTGTGCCCAAGTCCTGTGGACTTGATTCGTCGCTGACATCTCCACTGGATGACTCATCATATAGAACA
>JBDGZZ010000455.1:0-2987 GCA_039588335.1 Gemmatimonadota bacterium
ACATCGAGCAGCTCCATGTCGACGGCTGGGTGGAGTTCATGCGCAACGAGGGGCTCGAAGAAGATCGGATCCCCCACGTCCTGAAGGATCACCGAGAAAACGACCTTCCCGAGACAACACGAGCTCAGCTCGTGTACATGCAGCACGCTGCCTTCGACGCCATCACCGTGCTCTGGTCACACGAGAAGTTCGTGCTCTTCTTCGGTCAGAAGTGAGCATCCGCGGCAGCTCATCGGCGAAGAGGCCGCCGAGTGCGCCGAGCCTGAGGAGGTTGATACCAGAGGGTACAGCGGAAATTTGAACGAGCTGCTCAACGTCCGCTTCATGCCGTTTTTGGGCGGCGGCCTCGGAGAGTCGACCTTCGACGTGAGCACTGAACGAGGCGGTGAAGACCATGACGCTCCGCTCACCGCACCACCAAGAGCGCACACCCGGATAAGATAGCCAGCGCATCATGGACTGCTCGCGAGAATCCCAAAGCTCGTCATCGGTTAGACCCTTTCGATGAAGCTGGTAGAGCTCCTCGTACGTTCGAAAGATGGCCAGGAGAATCCCCTCGAATCGAATGCGGTCAACATCCGAGAGAGATGACGTATCTGGTAGCCCTCGCGCCAGCAGTTCTGCAATCTCAGCGTCTTGTACGAATGCAAGGTTGCTCCGCTGGACTTGATCGGTGACTCCGTGGTGAGACGCCATCCGCACCGATTCAGCATTCTGGCGAATCTGTACGGCGAGGTAGATAAGTGACGCGATGACGCCGAACGCAGCGAGCAGTTCTGCTACGGCTCCAATTGCATCCCAATTCATCGAGTTACCTTCGGGCCGCCCAACGGCTCGCGCTTCACCTGCGCCGCGAAGCGTAGCGGAGCGGCGTCAGGTGCAAGTGCTGGTTGGGCGGCGAAATCATCGGGTGGCCATCACAAGATGCGTTCGGAACGGTACACGGATTCCGCTAGCTGTTTTGTACTGTGCCAAACGCTCTGATACTTCCTGAATCACCGCCTCTCGTGCCTCCATCGGGGCCGCACGAAAGCCCGTTGACATCGGTGTTGCACCCACATGCCGGGGCACAAAATCAGGCGGCTCCGGCAAGTCGAGATCAAGCTGCTTCATGATTGCCTCTAGATCGTTGAACCCTGCTTCCGTGAACAGCGCACCGATGGTCTCTGAATCCGAAAGGCTAAAGGCAGCTCGCAATGCCGCAGCCGTCTCCGCGCCAATATGGTGCGTAACCGCTTGCACGAGCACATCGAAGTAGGGACTCTCCTGAATGTCGCACCACAAGCTTACGGCGACGCGGCCACCTGGCTTGAGGACCCGGTACATCTCCGCCAAAGCCCGTGGTCGATCCTCCAGAAACTGGAGCGTTTGAGCGCAGAGCACTACGTCAAACTCCCCTTCCGTCAAGGGCAACTCATACGCACTGTTCTGGAACCACTCGATCGCGGCTCCTGCGCCAGCGGGCAGAGATTGGGCCACGTCGATCATGCCTGCGTTCAGATCAACGCCGGCCACTCGGCCCGATGCCGCTACCTTCTCAGCTGCGAAACGTGCCGCCGCCCCTGTTCCGCAGCCCACATCTAGAACAGCGTCGCCATCTCGCAAGTCTGACCACTCAACAAGTGCCCGAGCGGCAGGCCCAAGGATCGCCGGAATCAGGATTCGTTCGTAGCGCTCAGCAGCGTCGCGCGCTAACTGCCACTGCGCGGAAGTTGTCAATACACGATCCCCCTATGTCGCCCAACGGTTGGCCGCTAAGCTGCGGCCGGCATTGAGCTTAACGGGCGACCCACCCCGGGGAACCCTGACCTCCTCCGAGGATCGATTGGACTGCACTGTTCGGCCATCGCTTCAGCGGTGTGTTGGGCGGCGATTCCGTGTAGGAGGACCAACGGACCAACTACTCCTCAGACGAACGGTGAGCTTCGACGAAGTCGACGAACTCTGGCGAAAAGCGGTGCCGGTTCTGGCTCCACCATGCGCTCAAGCCCGGCGATGCCAGGAATTCGAACATGTGGCTCTCGTGTGCGACCCACAAGTGACGCTCGATGAGTGACCGACTCGCATGGGAGTACGTGTCCTGATAGTGAAGAAACCCAGCCATCAAGTAGAGGTGGAGGCGAAAACTCTCGGCCGGATCGAGGCTATTGAGATCTTGGGAACCTCGAAGAACGATCTCTGACACCTCAGGATGCTCCACGGGGAGCAGCGTCACGCGAGCGTTTGCATCATGAATTTGGCGCGAGATCGTCTCTCGCAGAGATATCGTGTTCTGGCGGATCTGGAATGCGAGATAGAGCAGCGAGGCGATTACGGCAATTCCACCAACAAACTCGCCAACGTTGCCAAGGGTTTCAAGAGTCATGGCTCGCCGCCCAACGGATCGGGCGCTCAGCCGCGTGGCACAGGCCGCCCGCGGTTGCTGAGGCACCCATGGTTGCTGCCAGAAGGCTACCAGACTCCGATTGGAACGCGCTGTGCCACGGCGGGAGTTCCCCAGAAGAGTGGACACCTAATCTAGGGCACAATGCCCGGAGAGATGTAGTCAAATGTAAGTCCTCGCCATTTTCCCCCCGTTGAGAGCAATCGGTCAACGTCCAAGATTCCTGCGATTCTGGCTACTTGAAGTCGCGCGTGAGGGTCACGGTCCCCGGATTTCGGATCGCCCGTCGGGCCGCCTCGCCAAGGTACGCTTGCGGCTCAACCCCGGCGAGCTTCGCCGACTCGATCAGCGAGAGCGGGACCAACAGCGTCTCGCCAGCCCGAAGGTTACCCTTCGCGAGAAGCGCCAGCTCCGTGCCGCTCGGGCTCGGGTTGATGCTCCGACTAATCTATGAGGCCAGGGGAAAGCGGGACTATTGATACATGTATAAGTAATGTCCTATTTGAGGCGTAAAGAAAGCGGACTGTGTCTCAGGAAGGATCGGAGAAGGTCGCGCTTGCGCTGGAGCGACCGCGCGTGGCGACGAGCGGTCGTCGTGAGTTGC
>JBDGZZ010000456.1:0-2968 GCA_039588335.1 Gemmatimonadota bacterium
GCGTCTGCTCCGGCCACCTCCAATTGCCATCGGTGGATATGGTATCTGGCGCGCACGACGATTAGTGTATTGGGCGCAAGAGCGCGCACCTGTTGGATGATGTGTCGGGCGGTCCTTGGATCCGGGATGGTGATCACAACGCAGGCGGCTGTTCGGACATGCAGGCGTTCGAGAACTTCGTCATGCGTGGCGTCTCCAATTAAGGTCCGAAGTCCGTAGCCCCGGGCGAGATCCGCCGTGCGACGTGCCAGTTCCACGACGAATAGTTCGAGACCGCGCTCAGCCAACATCAGCTCGGCAACCCTTTGTCCGGCGGGTCCGAAACCGACGATCACGAGATGATCGCAAAGTCTCTCCGGTACACCCGGTCTCCCGCTTGGGCCCTCCGCGATGCCCCAGGAGCGAGACGGGCGCCCTCCGACTACCCGAGCCATCTGCGGCCCGAGGCTCATCATGTACGGCGTGAGGAGCAGCGTTGTCATCATCGCGGCGACGATCAATTCGAATTCTCCGAGCCCGATCAGACCTCCCTGTCGGGCGAGCACGGCGATGACCAGCGAGAACTCCCCGACTTGAGCGAGGACGATTCCGGTCGCGAGTGACTGGCCGATTGGTGTACCGAAGACTCGGACGACGGCAGTAGTCACGACAGACTTCCCGATCACGATTGCGGCCACAACGCCCACCATGAGCAGCCAATGCTCGGCGACCCACCCCGGATTGCTGAGCAGCCCGATGGAACTGAAGAACAAGGTCACAAAGACCGTTCGGAACGGAACGATGTTGGCGCGGATCTGGGTGGCAAACGGAGACTCGGCTAACAACATGCCCGCCACGAAAGCCCCAAGTACGGGTGAGAAGCCCAACTGATGCGACAACCACGCCGCTCCCACTGGTGTGACAACCGCGAGGAGGATCGGCAGGTCGCTGTACCGTTCGGCGATTCTCGCACCGAGGAGTACCGGCAGCGCGTGGCTGATGAGCAAGTGGAGGGCTCCGACGAGGACCGCTGCCCACCCGACGGCTCGGGCAATATCCCAACCAGCCTCGGCGATCGATCCCTCGCTGCTCAGGACCGTGATCAGCAGGACGAGCGGCACAACCGCGATGTCCTGCAACAGCAGGATCCCCACCGCGTTACGTCCGTGAACCGCGTCGATCTCGGCGCGGGTCGTGAGAAGCTGCAGGACCGCGGCCGTGCTGCTCAAGGCGATCACGGTCCCGAAGGCGAACGAGGCGCGCGGACCGAGCCCGATAACCAGGCAGATTCCGGCCGTTATCGCAGCCGTGAGCACTACCTGAAGCGTGCCACCGCCAAGGGCCACGGGACCGATGTCTCGAAGTCGTCGCCATGAGAACTCAAGGCCTATGGTGAAGAGCAAGAGCGCGACGCCCAACTCCGCAATCGCGGTCACGGTTTCGTGGCTCGGCAGCAGGTCGAACGCATTGGGACCGAGCAATGCGCCGGCCAGGAGGTATCCGAGCAGCGGACTCTGCCTGAAGCGCTCGCACAGCGCACCGAGAACGATGGCTGCGGCGAGCAGGATCAATATGTTCAGCAGTGCTGCCCAGAGATCCATAGTTGCCCGTGCTTCAAGTGTTCGCGTATCGGCTCGGCGGACGGCCCAAATCCGTTGATGATGTACGAGTGAGTTACTCGGGGAGGCCTCGCGCTACGCCGGAGTCTCAGTAAGAGCGGTGCTGCGCCATCCGCTCTCTCGTCGGGTCTTGCCCTGTTGCCCAGAACGGAAGCGGAGAAGACACCCGACGCCTCCCTTGCCGATTGCCTCTGTTGCCCTTGCCAACTTCAACATATCAATCCTGAGCCCAAGGAGCATTTTCGGAAGCACCGCACGACGCGATCGGTCTCGAATGTCGAGGCGTGCAACGCCGAGACATTGAGCAGGCATCGCCTGCGAACTACCGGCGCCCTCACGGCTTCAGGATAGTCTCGCATGCTGGCGCATGCCCGAATGTCTCGCTTCGCTCGACGGCGAATCCCTGCCCCTCCGCTAACTTACAGCGTTTCACCTTTCCGCTCTGTTTCGACGGGGGCATGAACGGGGGTATGGAGTGCCTGTCCCCACGCGTCGAAGTACGGCGCATTATCGGAGTATTCGAGGTGGAACTCCGCGTAGCGCATCGTCACCGTGATGTGCTTGTGTCCAAGTTGCCGTTGTAGCTGCGGGATCGGCATCCCGATGCGTGCCATGCTCACGCCGAACGTGTGCCGGTGGTCGTGTACCGTATAGCCGCCGTGGATACCGACCAGCCGCGAATCCGCCTCGCTTTCCGCTATGCTTTTCGAGGGTAGCTGCCGAAAAACCGGACATCTTGTCCCAACGTTGTGTCGCGGACTCGGCACCTTAGCCGCCGGCCTTCAGGATCCGGAAACGGGCCTGAAAACCGGGGCGGACAGCGGAAAACCTGTGGCAGTGGCGACCGGATGTCGTGGTCCCGCCGCGACAGGCGTCGCAGGACGTAGCCTTTCCTTGTGGAAGTCGCACAACAGTTTGCATGCATTTGTGTTACCGTGTACTCTCCAGTCGGTAAGGGTCCGCCACCACCGACCTGACAAGGCTGTTCACAAAGGGAAGAGCTGGCCACGCTCTTCATAGAAAGCGGTGCCTCATGTGGGTGGTTCTCGTGCTCCTCGCAGCCGCGGCGGCATTCCGGTTCTATGCCATCTGGAAGACGGGTGTAGAGGATAGCCTGTCATCGATCGACGGCATCTCGTGGGGGGAGAAACAGGGCGTCTACGGCGACCGGCCGAAGTCGGCTCCCCACCGCTGGAATCCCGTGTAACGTCCGGCAACGAGCAGGGCAATGAGAACGGGGCGCCCACACGCTCGAGGGCGCCCCGTTCATCAGGCCCGGCAAGGGCCTGAACCGGCCTCGGGCCGGGACCGGCTTACATCGTCATCCGGGGACCCCACGGACTGATCCGGTCCTCGAGCTCCTCGGCGTT
>JBDGZZ010000457.1:0-2967 GCA_039588335.1 Gemmatimonadota bacterium
ATCTGCTCGACGAGCAAGCGGCGTTCAACCCGGTCACGCCGTATGGTGAGTCCAAGGTGCTCGTCGAGCGGGACGTTGGCCCTCTGGCCGATGAGCGATTCAGCCCTACCTTCCTGCGGAACGCGACGGCTTACGGAGTCTCCCCCCGCCTGCGCGGAGATCTGGTGATCAACAACCTGGTCGGATACGCACACACCTCCGGCGAAGTCCTGATCAAGAGCGATGGAACGCCGTGGAGGCCCCTCGTGCACATCCGGGACATTTCGCTCGCTTTCCTCGCCGTGCTGCACGCGCCAAGGGAAAAGGTCCACAACCAGGCCTTCAACGTCGGGAGGAACGAGGAGAACTACCGGGTGAGAAAACTCGCGGAGATGGTCGAGCAGCAAGTTCCCGACAGCAGGGTGACCTATGCCGCCGGGGGTGGGCCGGACAAGCGCAACTACCGCGTGGACTGCACGAAAATCCTCCAAACCCTACCCGGTTTCAGGCCCAGCTGGACCGTTCGCAAAGGGGTGAAGGAGCTCCACGGCGCCTACAAGACAAAGCGACTCGGACACGAGGAATTCCTGAGCTCTCGATACCTGAGGATCAAGCACGTGCGCGAGCTCCAGCAGCAAGGAATGCTCGATGCCCAGCTGCGTTGGCTAGAGCAACCTCGAGGACGAGGATGCGGTGCCTCGGAGTCGGCAGGATGATGAAGGCTTGCCGATCGTGCGGCTCCTCTGATCTGCACCTCTTCCTTTCCTTGGGAGAGGTTCCCCTTGCCGATGGCTTGTTGTCACGAGACGAGCTGGAGACTCCGGAGAGGCGGTATCCACTGGATGTGGCACTGTGCAGCGACTGCGCACTGGTCCAGATCCTCGAGACCGTGCCTCCCGAGGTGCTGTTCTGCCAGGATTACCCCTACTATTCGTCCTTCTCCGATGTCTTGTTGCGCCACACCGAAACCAACGCGACGCGTTTGATGGAAAGCCGCAAGCTGGACTCGAGCAGCCTGGTCGTCGAGCTGGCCAGCAATGATGGCTACATGCTCCAGTACTTCTTGCGCGACGGGATACCTGTTTTGGGTATCGATCCGGCGGAAGGCCCGGCACGCGCCGCCGAAACGAAAGGCGTTACGACGCTGCAGACTTTCTTCGGCTGCTCGCTCGCCGAGCAGCTGCGGCAGGAGGGTCGAGCAGCCGACGTGATCATAGCGAACAACGTTTTGGCCCACGTGGCGGACCCGAACGGCTTTGTCGAGGGGATACGCATTCTGCTCAAGGACGAGGGCGTAGCGGTCATCGAGGTTCCCTATCTGCGCGATCTCATTGAACACTGCGAGTTCGATACGATCTATCATGAACATCTGTGCTACTTCTCGGTGACCGCTCTCTCGCGCTTGTTTCGTCGCCACGACATGTCCTTGAATCACGTCGAACAGTATCCAATCCACGGCGGTTCCCTCAGGTTGTTCGTGACAAAGCAGACCGCACCCCGGGATTCGGTCAAACGATTGCTGCAGGAGGAGCAACAAGCCGAGATGGCAAGCGCGCGATTCTACGAAGATTTCGCCTCTCGTGTAATGACGATAAAATCTCGACTGACCGATGTGGTGCAGGAGCTGACGCAACGCGGAAAGCGCCTGGCGGCGTACGGTGCTGCCGCGAAAGGCGCAACCCTGCTGAACTACGTCGGTATCGGACGGGAGCGGATAGATTTTGTAGCCGATCGCAATGTGCACAAACAGGGACGGTTCATGCCGGGCGTCCGGATTCCCATTGTGGATCCAACCGTGATCCTCGAGCAGATGCCGGATTACCTCCTTCTCCTTGCTTGGAATTTCCGAGACGAGATCATCAGTCAGCAGCAGACTTACCACCAACGGGGCGGACAGTTCATCGTACCGATTCCCACACTGGAGATCGTCTGAGTAGGAGCTTCAATCGTGCCGGAACAGTGTCATAACTGCGGCGGATGGGATCTGCCGGTCTTCTACGAAGTGCGTGACATTCCTGTCCACAGCGTGCTTTTGATGCGAAGCTACGAAGAGGCCGTCGAATACCCCAGACGTGATCTGCGACTCGGGTTCTGCACGGACTGCGGGTTCATTCAGAACTTGTTGTTCCAACCGCGTGTGCACGAGTATTCAACTCGTTACGAAGAGACGCAGGGCTTCTCCCCGACCTTCAACGACTTCATGCGAGAGCTGTGCCAGCGCCTGGTCGACCGTTACGATCTCCACGGCAAGACGATACTGGAAATCGGATGCGGCAAGGGAGAGTTCTTGTCGATGCTGTGCGAGATCGGGGACAACCGTGGCGTCGGAATCGACCCCGGCTACGTCCCGGAGCGCACAGCCCCCTCTACGGGATCCAAAGTGGAGTTCATTCAAGATTTCTATTCCGAAAAGTATGCCCATTTGCAGGCCGACTTTGTCTGCTGCCGTCACACTCTCGAGCACATTCAACTGACGAGACAGTTTCTCGGGATCATTCGGCGCTCGCTGGGAGGCCGTGGGGACGCCGTGGTCTGCGTGGAAGTGCCCGACACGGCACGGGTTCTCAAGGAAGAGGCATTCTGGGACATCTACTACGAGCATTGCTCCTACTTCACCGCGGGCTCGATCGGACGCCTTTTCCGCTCGTCCGGGTTTGATCTGCTGAATCTGGAGAAGGACTTCGGAAGCCAATACTTGCTGATCGAAGGCAGGCTGCGCAACGGGTCGCCCGCTTCGCGGCTGGAGCTCGAGAACGACCTGGATGACGTGGCGGCGGACGTCGAGCGGTTTCGACGGGAGGTGCCCCAAAAGCTCGACGGCTGGCGCGAGAGGTTGCGCCGGGCCGCGGCAAAGGGCAAACAGGTCGTGATCTGGGGTTCCGGCTCGAAGGCCGTCTCCTTCCTGACGACGTTGGGAGCGGACGCCAACTCGGTCTGGGTCACCGACATCAACCCGCATCGCCACGACACCTACATGCCGGGTACGGG
>JBDGZZ010000458.1:0-2952 GCA_039588335.1 Gemmatimonadota bacterium
GGCCGTTCCTGGAGGCGGTTGCACCCGAACACGAGAATCTGCAAAGAATCGTCGCGGATCGCGACAAATTAGCGGAGTACTTCAATACCCGGCAGCTTATCGATGTTATTGGTGATTACCGCAAGCGTTGGCAGGCGCAGGAATTTGTCGATGCATTAAGAAAACTCACTCCGCGTCTTTATTCGATTGCATCGAGTCTCGATGCCAACCCGGATGAGGCGCATCTGACAGTCGCTGTTGTCAGGTACGAGCAGTTTGGTCGGTCTCACTGGGGCTCGGCGTCGAACTTCCTCATTGGCGGCGCGGAATCCGTACCGGTTTACGTTGAACCAAATGATCATTTCCGGCTACCAGCCGAGGGCGATACGCCAGTCATCATGATCGGCGCCGGAACGGGCGTTGCGCCTTATCGCGCCTTTGTTGAGCATCGCCGCGAACACGGTCAGCGTGGTGATAACTGGCTCGTCTTTGGCGACCGCAACCTGTCGACGGACTTCCTATATCAGATCGAGTGGTTGCGGTATCGGAAGGACGGCACGCTAAAGCGCCTGGATGTCGCATTCTCGAGAGACCAGCAAGACAAGATCTATGTTCAGCAGCGCATTCTTGAGCAGGCGAAGCGTGTTTATTCGTGGCTCGAGCGCGGGGCACATATTTACGTCTGCGGCGACGCCGCTCGTATGGCGGGAGACGTCAATGAGGCACTGCTGGCGGTGTTGTGCAACGAAGGCGGCCTGTCCGAGGAACGCGCTGCTGAATATCTCGGCGAATTGAAATCTGCGCACCGATATCAACGCGACGTGTACTAGGCAGACAGGGATGACCAACGAATCAACAGTTGTGCTGACGCCCGTCGAAAGTATCAAGCAACGCAGCAATTTTTTACGTGGCACAATCGTGGAGAGTCTTGCTGACGCAGCTACAGGCGGACTGGCCGAAGACGATACACAGCTCTCGAAGTTCCACGGCTTTTATCAACAAGACGATCGTGACATTAGAAACGAGAGGATGCGGCAGAAGTTGGAGCCATCCTACAGCTTCATGATCCGCGTTCGTGTGCCCGGTGGCATTGCGACACCCGCACAATGGCTCGCGTTGGACGAGTTGGCACAAGAGTATGGCAACAAAACAATGCGCCTAACGTCGCGGCAGGCGTTTCAATTTCACGGCGTTGCCAAAGGAAATCTGAAGAACACGATTCACGGTATCAATGAGAGTTTGCTCGACACGATTGCAGCCTGCGGCGACGTGAATCGCAACGTCATGTGCTCACCGATTGCTGGCCAGTCAGCGATTCATCGTGCTGCTTACGACACTGCCACCGCCATCAGCGAGCATCTGACGCCGCAGACGCGTGCCTATCACGAGATCTGGCTCGATGGAGAGAAAGTCGTAGGTACTGCTGACGCGGAACCGATTTATGGCGCTACGTACCTACCGCGAAAGTTCAAAATTGCCGTTGCCATTCCGCCGTCAAATGACGTGGATATTTTTTCGCAGGATTTAGGTTTCATCGCGATCGAGAAAAACGGCGAATTGATCGGCTTCAACATCACTGCCGGAGGTGGCATGGGAATGACGCATGGCGAGGCCAAAACGTATCCGAGAGTTGCGGATGTCGTCGGTTTCTGCACGGTCGATCAGGCGGTCGAAGTAGCTGAGCACGTTGTCGGTTTGCAGCGTGATTACGGCGACAGGTCCGACCGCAAACATGCAAGACTCAAGTACACGATCGACGATCGCGGCCAGGATTGGTTCCGTGAGGAACTGTTTAGTCGTCTCGGCTACGCACTTACCGAGCCAAAGAAATTCGCATTCGTGAGCCGTGGAGACCAGTTTGGCTGGTCACGCAACCTGGATGGTCGGTGGGACCTGACTGTGTTCGTGCCGCAAGGTCGAATCCAGAATAACGATGAAAGTCGAATGCTGACAGGGTTGAGGGAAGTCGCTCGTATACACAAAGGCGACTTCCGCTTGACTCCCAACCAGAACCTCATCATCAGTGGCATTGACCCCAGTGCGCGGCAGACGATTGAGCGACTGTTCGACTATTACGGTGTCGCTGGACTGCAGCAGGTTTCTCCGCTGCGGCAACAGGCGCTGGCCTGCGTCGCGCTGCCGACCTGTGCGCTGGCAATGGCCGAGGCCGAGCGGTACCTGCCCGAATTGAATGAAAAGATTGAAGCGCTCCTTGGTAAGCACGGCCTGATCGATGAGGCGATCACTTTGAGGATCACCGGCTGCCCGAATGGCTGTGCGCGTCCGTACCTTGCCGAAATCGGACTGGTCGGCAAAGCCCCCGGTCGTTACAACCTGTTCCTCGGCGGTAGCCCCGATGGGCGGCGCCTGAATCGCCTGGTGCACGAAAACCTGGATGAGGCTCGCATCTTGGAAATACTCGACGGATTGCTGGGGCAGTTTGCGGCTGCCCGGCGCGACCAGGAATCTTTCGGGGATTTTGCCCATCGCGCGTACGCGCCGCGTGCGGAGGCAAGCTGATGTCATGCGCACTTGCAAGTGATTCGCCCGTTGGGATCAATGATCGCATAACAGTTGGCGAGGCGGAGAGCCGCCAAATGACGCTTGCGCACTGCAACAGGCAGTTCGACAAGCAGTCAGCAGAGGAGCGCGTGCGCTGGTCGTTGGCCAATCTGCCGGCACAGCACGTGCTGAGTTCGAGCTTTGGCGCACAGGCCGCAGTCACCCTTCATCTGGTGACACGGGAAAGTCCTGAAATGCCGGTCGTGCTGGTTGATACCGGCTATCTTTTTCCTGAAACCTACCAGTTTGTCGATGAACTTACCGAACGTCTGCAGCTCAATCTCCACGTCTATCGGGCCAGGAGGTCACCGGCGTGGCAGGAGGCTCGCGACGGCGAGCGCTGGAAGCAGGGTGCGCCAGGCATCGCCGCTTACAATGAGGAAAACAAGATCACGCCGATGATAAAGGCAT
>JBDGZZ010000459.1:0-2950 GCA_039588335.1 Gemmatimonadota bacterium
GTCCGGATCTGTGGGAGCCCCGGGTGGGCAACCGCCCGGGGCCACCCGATCGGAACCTCAGGAGGTTAGGTATGAAGAAAGAATGCCTTCAGCTGGCAAGAACCTGTTTCACTCTGATTGGGGTTGTACTCGCCTTCTCCCAGCCAACTCTGAGTCAGACTGTGACAGAGGAGCAGTGGCTAATTGCCGATCCGTTACGCCAGTATAAGCACTTCGGGGTGGCGATGGCGATCAGTGGCAATACGCTGGTGGTTGGGGCAGATCAGAGCGCCTACATCTTCGAGCGTGACCAGGCAGGTTACTACTGGCAAGTGAGAGAATTGGAAGGTTATGAGTTTGATGAATTCGGCCTTCACATCTCCATAGACGCTGACACGCTCGCCATTGGAGACCCCGTGAGGGAGAAGGTGTACATCTACGAGCGAGATCAGGGTGGCCTCGAGAACTGGGGGCTGGTCACGATCATTGAGCGGCCAATCGTCCAGTCCTGGAGCGATGACTTCGGATCGTCCGTAGCAGTCAGCGGCGATATCCTCGCAGTGGGCCAGCCAGGTACTGAAAAAGGGCTTGTCTTTATCTTCCATCGGAACGAGGGGTTGGATGGATGGGGAAAGGTCAAGACCATTGTCTATCCAGGGACGTATCCGGACTTTCCGTACTTCGGCCAATCCGCGGTCTTGGGTGGCGATACGCTGATAGTCGGGGCCACTAGGTGGATCTCTCGGGGCGAGGTCTATGTCTTTGAGCGCCACTGGGGAGGCACAGATCAGTGGGGCTTAGTGCAGGAACTGACGCCCTCCGGCGACCCATCGTTGCCAGTCTTCGGATGGTCGCTGGCTATCAGCGGCGACACCGTTGTCATCGGGGCTCCCGATCGCGATTTCGAAAGCACGGCGGGATCAGCGTACATCTTTGAGCGGCACCAAGGTGGGCCAGACAACTGGGAGCAGGCCAAGAGAATCACCCCCTCAGACGGTTGGCTCGGGGATCGTTTCGGCGAGTCTGTCGGTATCAGCGGGAACATCATCGCAGTGGGATCTCCCAAAGATGATGACTGGGGACTCTCTTCTGGCGCGGCTTACGTCTTTGATCGAAATCACGGTGGTCCGGGAAACTGGGGAGAGTTCGCGAGACTCGCTCCTTCCCACCTTGACGACGAGTATTTTTTCGGAGCAAGTACAACCATCGCCGGTCCGAATCTCTTCGTCGGAGCATCTGGCGCTGACGTGACCCCTCTTACGACCCCGTACGAGCAGGCGGGCCTCGTACTCCGGTTCCGTGTCGAACCTATAGGTGGATGGCCGGAAATCTCAGTTGAGCCGAGTCCCGTCGAGTTTGGAGCCGTGGAAGCAGGTAACGCGGTGACCAAGACGCTGACTGTTTCGAATGAAGGTGCTGCAGAACTGACGATACTCGCGGTGGACGAACCGCCGAGCTCGGAATTCACCATGGTCGCGGAGAGCTGCTCCGGGTCCATTCTCGTTACGGGCGCCTCCTGTACGGTCGACCTGTCTTTCTCGCCCATGACGTCCGGTTCCTTCCACGACACCATGAACATTGACTCGACCGACGCCGCCTCCCCACACCTGGGAGTGCGCTTGAATGGTCAAGGTCTGGGGCTATTCACGTTGAACGTGAACCGGTCCGGAACGGGGTCAGGAACCGTTACCAGTGTGCCGGCTGGCATCAGCTGCGGAATCGACTGTGAGCACGAGTACCTCGAGGGGTCTGACGTGACGCTAGTCTGCGCCCCGGGAATGGGCTCGCAGTTTAGCGGCATTGGCGGAGACCCAGACTGTACCGATGGTCGACTTCTCATGGAGGACGACCTGACCTGCACAGTTCTGTTCGACGTTTGTAGTGGGGAGTCGGTTTACGATGTGCCCGCTCAAAGTGTGACAACAGAGTTGGAGTTCGAGGCCTGCAACATCATCAGGGCGGGTGCCGGAGGTTTCGAAGTCGACGACGGCGGTGACGTCACTTTCTACGCTGGTAACAGCATCGAGTTCTTCTCAGGTTTTTCAGTTCTCAATGGGGGTCAATTGACAACAGTAATTGGCGCACCGATGGGCGGTTGGCCCCAGAATCTGGACAATGGGGACTTCGAGAGTGGGCCCACGGCTTGGACCCAGTTCTCGACCCATGGGTACTCGCTCATCGTCTCGTCGGACGAACTTCCCTCGGGGATCGTGCCCCACGGAGGGAACTGGGCCGCTTGGCTCGGCGGCGATCACGACGAGTTAGCCTACATCCAACAGCAGGTAGAGGTTCCAGCCGCGGCGCCCTACCTGACGTACTGGCACTGGATCTCATCGGAGGACCTTTGTGGCTATGATTTCGGAGAAGTAATCACCAATTCGATTGTCGTCGATGTCTATGACCTCTGCTTCGACAACAATACGTCCGGTTGGATCCGACGCTCTGTGGACCTAAGTGCCTTTGCCGGACAGATTGTAGACCTGAGGATTAGCGCAGAAACGGACTCCAGTCTTGTGAGCAGTCTGTTCATCGACGATGTCTCCTTTCAAGCTTCGGGCACCCCTAGCCTGTAACGCTAGTTCGCGACCCTTTGGAGCCTCTATCGTGGCTGCTCCTCCCCGAGTGGGTTTTCTCTATCCCCAACCTGAGGGCTGCTCGAAGCCGCTCCGGCCCGCCACCCAGTATCCGCTGACCCTCCCACCCCTTCGGGTATTGCGGCCGGCACCCCGCCTGTGTCTAGTGAGGACTTGCCTCGACAAAGGCACACCTAGGGAAACCTATTGAGGCTTGCATAATATAGTGACATTCTATACACTTGTGGGCATGGGAAATCCGAAGGGTGTGAAGCGAGATTTTCATGCTTTGGAAAAGCGCCGCTTGAAGGCGGTGAGACTGCTCGAGAAAGGGCGGAGCCAGTCGCAGGTAGCGAGGGAAGTCGGCGTCCATCGCCAGTCGGTAAGTCGGTGGGCCC
>JBDGZZ010000460.1:0-2946 GCA_039588335.1 Gemmatimonadota bacterium
TGCCTGTCCTCTGTGACCTTCTTGATGTCCTTCCCGTAGGTGCCGGTGATTGCCTGCGCCGCGTTCAGCGCGTTGCGATACTCCTGTTCGTTCCCCTGCTGCTGGATGTTCCGCAGGTAGTCGCCGCCCAGCATGAGGTCGCGATTCGTGCCGCCCATGCCACCGAGCGCACCCATCTGCCCGCCGAGCCCGAGTTGCGACATGCCCATGCCCATCTGGCCCATGCGCGCCCGCTCGCCCATCAGCATCTGAGCAGCCTGCTGCGCCGCCTGATACTGCCGCGAGCCGTAGTCGGCCATCTGCGCCCGCTGCACGTCACCGCGCATCTGGCCCTCCATGATCCCGGCGCGGGAGCCGCCGAAGGCCCCCTGCATGGTGGCCTGTTGGCCCGCGGTCTGCCCGGCCTGTGCATAGGCACGATCATATAGTGGGTCCATGCCTTGGAAGTACTGAGCCAGCATGGGGTTCATGTAGTCGCCCATGCCCTCTAGTCCAGTGCCCATGCCGAAGCCGAGTGCGCTTTGGCCCATGCCAGCGAGCCCGCCATACTGGTCGAACATGTTGCCATACTGACCGTAGATGTCGCCATACTGTCCCATGGCCTGCGTGGTATAGGGGTTCACCCCAGCCGTTTGTACCCCCCGCGCCGCCTCCGCTGCCTCCTGTCCCGCTCCACGCCCTGCGCGGACGGCATTGGCGTCTTCCCGGCTGAGGGTCTGTGTGGTCGTAGTGACCTTATCTCCGCCCAGCCCGAGGAACCCACGCTGGCACGTGAGGTAGTGTCGGATACTCTGAATGAACCCCATGACTCCTCCTTCGTCTACTCGTCCCCGAATTCCGCCCCCTCAACCTGTGCGTTGTCGGGGCTGCCTTCGTAGTCTGTTTCTGGCTCCGGATCGCCGTCAGGCATCAACTCCATGTAGTTCGCAGCCTCCTGCTCCAGACTGTCCTCCGGTGGTGCGGGCGGCTCCGGATCGTCCTCCGGCAGTACTGGTGGTTCCGGTGGAGCATAGTAGAAGCAACCAGTGTCCTCGTCGAAGTGGTTTGCCCCCGCGGGAAAGGCCATCTGGACCAGCGCCTTCCACACGGCAGTTACCTCCTGCGCTCGTGCCACCGCCATATCCCCGCGCAACTTCGCCTCCGCCAGAATCTTCTTCTGGTGTGGGTTCAACTGGCCGAGAAGGATTCGCTCACTCATGTCGGGACTCTCCTCCTAACTTCCGCAGAAATCTGTTGGCTCGCGCGCCCAGTAGCTGGTCGGACAATGTCTCGATGAGGACGCGGAAGTGGTCCTCCTCGACACGAGCGTCGGGAAAGTCTTGTGCCGCACCCTTCTTGCGCCAGACGGCATCGGGATCCAGCGTGTAGCCCGCCAGTCGAAGAACGGTTCGCATACGTCTGCTGCACCCGCACATTCTAACTCCCGCCCCCGTTGGGGGGAAGCAAGTTGCCATCTTCGTCGAACAGATCCAAGAAGTCCCAGTCGTAGCAGTCCCTGAGCGCCTCGTAGATCTGGCCTACCGGGGTAGGTATTGGCAGGCCTTCGACATCCACGGTGTTTGGGATGTAGAGTGGCCCGAACGCCAGCCGGGCAATCGCGTCCTTGATCTTCTCGACCAGCCGTAACAGCGTAAGCTCGTGCTTGAATCCGGCGGCGCCGAAGGTATCCCGCAGGATCTCCAGCGCCACGGTCTTGTGGTCGAGCAGATACTGACGTAGCTGCTCCGGCAGGCGCTCGTCGGCAATGAGAGCCTGCCCCAGCCTAGTTGCCATGGTGCTGGGCTGGATCCATTCTCGTCCGTCAGGTGCTGGCATGTCGGGCCTCCTCTAGGCTATACAAGGACCAGTTGATGCGCTTGGTGCGGTGTATGTTGCGTCGATGCCACTATCGGCGTCTCGTTGAATCTCCAGCTTACCTTGCCACGTATCGGAATCAGCATAACACTGCGCGCCTCCTGCTGTGAAGTCACAGTCGAACGTGTCGTTGCAGTCGGTGGCTGTCTGGTTCGCACAGGCCTTGTTTTTGCAGCTCACCGTAAGTTTGTAGCTCCCCCCATTCTTACTCACCCAACCGTCTATGTTATGGCACTCGTCCGTGCAGTCCACCGGGTTGAACTCCATGCAGTACATGCACTCGTTAGCCTGAGTACACGGAGTATCCGACCATGCGATTCCTGCGCCCGTGTAGCTGGCCGTCGCACAGCTAACCGCCTCGAATATCTTGCGCCACGCCGAGTCATAAGACCATGCCTCTACGATCTGTCGCCACGCCGAATCATAGGCCCACGGTTCGGTGATGTCATGCCAAGCCGAGTCATACGCATACCAGTTAGGCATAGTCCATTAGATCAAGCACGTGCCAGTTTGACATAGTTCAATAGATCAAGTGCAGCGTCCCGTAGGGGTAGTCCCCTGTGGGCGCGGTGACTGTCGAGGTGATGTCCTTCACGCTGGCTACCTTGGCCTTGTTGGTGCTGCCGTCGTCCACATACAGTCCGTCGCCCGTAGGAGTTGTAGTGCCCAGAGTCTTGAGGTACATGCTACCGCCCCCCGCGTTGATCTGCGGATCGCGTGTTCCGAGATCGGTGATCTCGATGTCCGGGCTCGCCGCCGATCCTCCGATCTTGTGGGAAGCATTGGTAAAGGTCCACGCCCCGGTGACTATTTCCGGAGAGGCGATGCGGGCAAGCACAGTGCCGTCCGTAATCTGGCTCTCCAGAATCGTGAGGAAGGCCTCGTGCGCAGTCACGTCAGCCTGTGTGAGCCCCAACTGTGCGACCCACGTTCCGGCGCCCGTCGTGCGAACATACCAGCCTGCGGCATCTGAGGCATCTGTGACGCCACCCAACAAACCGATCTGAGCCAGCGTTTGGTGAACCCATGCTGCCCCGCTCCACTCAATAAGCTCACCTGCGGCCAGTGAAGAGTAGGTGCTTACGTCACCTA
>JBDGZZ010000461.1:0-2940 GCA_039588335.1 Gemmatimonadota bacterium
AGCAGGAGCATATGCGTACGTTGCTGCATATTGCCGGCAAGGAGGTGTCCGCATGAGCGTACCCACGAGTCCAGACCTGCAGGCGATAAAAAATCTCAAACAGATCTCGCGGGAAGAGTTTATTCTGCCTGGCACCGCCGTGTGCGGCGGCTGTGGCGGGCTCGAAGCCCTGCGTCTGATGGCCAAAGTGCTTGGCTCCAAGACGGTCTTCGTGAACGCGGCCGGTTGCTTCACCCTCCTGGCAGTTTTTCCCTATACGCCGTTCAAAAGCTCCTGGCTCTATACCACCATGGGCGGCGCCGCGGCCGGTGCCCAGGGTGTGCGTGACGCCCTTGATGTCCTCATAGCGCGAGGCAAGATGGCAGCCGAGGAGGATGTCGAGGTGGTGGTCGTCGCCGGTGACGGCAGTACTTATGACATGGGACTCACCCCCACTTCGGGAGCGATCTTCCGTGGACTCGATTTCTGGTACTTCTGTTACGACAACGAATCATATGGCAACACCGGCGTGCAGATGTCAAGCGCCACACCGTTCGGGGCACGCACCGCGACCACACCGGTGAACGCCAAGACCAGTGCCGGGGCTGAGCACGGTAAGAAGGACTTATTCGAAATCTGGCGGGCGCACCGCCCGGCGTACCTGGCGACCATATCGCCACGCTACCCGGTGGACCTGACCAACAAGTGCCTCAAAGCCAAGACGCTACGGGGTCCCAAGCTATTCATTGCCCACGCTCCATGTCCAACCGGCTGGCTCTACGATCCGGAGCGTACCGCCGAGTATGCCCGTCTGGCGGTAGAGACTGGTATCTTTGCCCTCAAAGAAGCCGTGGATGGCGTGGTCACGCACACCCATGTGCCCCGGCGGCGCCACCCGGTGGACACCTATCTGCAAGGACAGGGCCGCTACCGCCATCTCTTCGATCCGATCCGTAACGAGGCAGCGATCCAACATATTCAGGACCAGGTAGACCACTATTGGTCACAGGTAGGATAGAAACCTGATGTGAGGTGTCCGGGATAACCCTCTGTTTCTCTCGCGCAGACACATTCCCAGAGCGCTACCAGCAACAAGCCGATTACCAGTGTCTTCGATTGCCCCGTGATCCTCTTAAGCCCTACTGCGGGTTGCAAACCCGCCACAACAAACCCTGTCGATAATTGCGGTGCGCAGCACTTAGAAATCCCTGGTAAGTGCTACATGTTTACCGCGCGCTTGATCAGGACACTTGCAAATCGCAGGTGGTAGAGAAGTACGAAATAGTATGCAAGAAAGATCGCAAACAGGCCCACGACGGCGGAAGGGCGTCGCCGATACTGCCAGAGCAGAAAGGAGCCGAGAGAGACGAGGGTAACTTTCACGAACATGAAGGCTACAGCGTGGTTATTCACCAGGTCACGCAGAAGGACGTTCGCCTCCTCTGCCAGACCGGTTCGGACCCAATACAGAGTAAAAAGGGCATCGACAACGTTCATGATAATGATGGTTTTCGTGATCCCGTTCAGCCATCGAAGGTGCTGCGGTGTCCCCACCTTGAAGGAGGATTTCTTCCGTGCTGGACATGACCCATCACTGGACATATTCGGTACCTACATGCTGCGCACCGCAAGGGTCGAAAGTAGACGGCGTCGTTCGGTACGCGGTTTCCTCCGAAACGTTGCGCTATTGGGTTATCAGGTCTGCGATCATTGTGCCACCTCTGGCGTTAGAGGGCAAGCCTCTGTGAGAAAAGGGAGAGGGAGAGCGATAGGGATTGGTCTGTGAACACGATTAGTGGTATGCTAGGAAACACAGAGCAACCACAAACAGAAGGAAGACGAGAATGGCAGTCTATACCTATGATCACATGCATCTCCGCAGTCATGACCCGTTGGCAACGGCCCAGTTTTACCACCAGATGTTCGATGCCAAGATCATCGAATCGGTGCAGTCAGACGGAAAACCCCGGATCGACCTTGACCTGAACGGCCTGACGATTTTCATTGCGCAGGTTCCGCCAGAGGCTGACATTCTCTCAGCCCCTGCCGATCCATATCTTGGGCTGGACCACTTTGGACTCCGGGTCGATAATCTACAGGAAGCCGCCGCGGAGTTGAAACAGCGCGGGGCGACTTTCACGAGGGAACCATGCACTATCCGGCCTGGGGTGAAAATCGCCTTTGTCCGTGGACCCGATGACGTTCGCATAGAGTTGCTCGAGCGATCATAACGCATCTCTTCCCTCGCCTCCCTGCCAGGGGTAGGTTAAGGCGATTTCCGGCAAAGAATTTACGCGTCTCGCTTGTCTGTTTGCCCAGCTGCTGCGTTGTCGCGTCAGTTACATAGCGTTGCTATGCGCCTTTTGCTCCGCCTTGCCGCTGACCAAACATCCGGCGCCAGACGTAAAATTATTCTTGGAAAGCGCCTAAGAACTCTGCCCTCCCCCCTGGTGGAGGCAGATTGAGAGAGGGAAACAAAGGAGAATACCGTGAAATGGGCTATACAAGCGAAGCGACTGTTCGACGGTTCAGGCAGTCCTGTGATTCGGGATGCGCTCGTGGTCATCGATGACGGACGCATCGCCGCCGTAGGACCGGTATCCGAGGTGCCACTACCCGAGGGCATCAAAGTTCTGGACGCTGGAGACCACACGGTGATGCCCGGTCTCATCGATGCCCATGTGCATATTCTCTTGACCGGCGGGCCGTTCAGCGGTCAGGAATCTCGCGCAGCAACGGATAGCCAAATACTACTTGTGGGGGTACAAAACGCCCAGAAGGGCCTCAAAAGCGGCCTGACGACCGTGCGCGACTGTGGCGATCACAACTACCTGAGCCTGGTACTGCGAGATTTTATCAACAGCGGGAACCTTCCTGGGCCGCGTCTGGTGTGCTCGGGCCCGGTCATCACCACTACGGCAGGACAATTATGGTGGAGTGGCATTGAGTGCGACACCGACG
>JBDGZZ010000462.1:0-2926 GCA_039588335.1 Gemmatimonadota bacterium
CGGGCACCGGCACCTTGGGCTGCGTCTTCGATGACCAGCGTCGTGCCGAGCACATCGGCATACGGCTCGAGGTCGACAGGAATACCGTAGAGGTGCACAACCACGACGGCCGACACCCCGGCGGAGACCACTGCCAGCAGAGAGTCCATGTCCGGAGCCAGAGTGGCGGGGTCGAGGTCGTAGAGCAGGACGCGCGAGCCGGAACCGACGGTGGCCGTAGCCAGGTCGTAGCACCCGTACGCTGGAAGCGCAAACGGAGCATCTCCGGACATCTGGCGCACCCCGCGCATGGCCCAGATCAGCGCCGCGGTGCCCGAGCCGGTCAGCATCACCTCTCGAGACCCATAGTAGCCGCGAAGCGTCTGGCGTACACGTTCAACAGTTCGACGTGACGGCCGAGGTAGAGCCCGCACACCGGCAAGCAGTGCCGTCCCCGGAACCGGTGCATACGTGGGTGGCTGTCGGCGAAGCATCACGGGATGTATTGCACAATGGCCGGCCCAATCCGAGTGGCCAGCCCTACGGGTAGGTGGCGCCAGAGGCGCGGCCCCCACTGATAGGGCCCGCGATCGGGCGAGGGGGTCTCAGCAACCGAACCGCGCGCGAGGTAGTACCACCACAACGGCTCATCCCGTCCACCCCATTGCTGTTTGAACTCGTGCGTCCCGCCGCCCGGCGTGCTGCGGCCGAAGTTGTACGTGGTACATCCCTCCTGAGCGGCCCGCTCCATGAAGGACCAATGGAGAAGGTAGTTTGCCCGGACTCGGGCGTGGTCCCTGAGCGCCGAGGACCAGGTAATCTCAAACTCGTCTGCCCATCGGAAACCGCACCCCCCGGCGATAGGCACACCATCCAGATAGGCACACGCGAACAGGGCCGAATCTGGGAAGCAGTCGCGAATGGTGTGGAAGAAGCGCACTGGCTGAGTCGGTGTCCCAAGATCACGCATGTGTTGAGCGAAAACCTTGAAGAAGGGGGTTATCTCCCTCGCTCCGAAGCGGACCTCCACTCCCGCCTTCTGGGGACGCCGCACCTTGTTCCGCATCTTCGTGCTGAGACTCGCCCACAACGCCTTCGGATCCGCATCCGGTAGGTCAACGAGAGTGGTCACCTTCCGATGTGACGCGCGAAGGTCGATTGCAAGTTCGCCACGGCTGCGCAGCTCAAGGAGCTTCACGCGGTCGCGGGTTGCCATCGCCACCGCCTCGGAGGTCAACGCCGTCACCGCGGCGTCCGAGCCGAGCGGACCACCGTAGTTCAGGAACGGCATCGAAACGAGAAAGTGGCCGAAGAGTCGGCTTCGGACGCGCACCAGCGGCAACACTCCGCAAAGTTCACCGTCCGTCGTCCGGCATTCCAAGTAGACGCATTCGTGTCCAAAGACCGCCTCGATCACGTCCTTCCACTCGTACAAATGGAAATGGCTCCAGCCGGAGGCCGCTGTGACCAGGGCATTCCAGTTTCGCGGATCGCCGGCGAACGGCTGCACGGTGATTTTCACGGTGCTGTCATCTCATGGGAGGTCGGCGAAATGTGGCAACGGTGCTCAACAGCCTTGCTGACAACGCGGCCTCTGGTGATGCACGCTTGGTGCCGAATCCGCTGCCATCCCTCGGTGACTTAAACAAGGCCGGGATCGAACACAGGCTGGCGCGGCGCGAACTCGATTGCCTCGGCATCGGCTGTGGGTGTTGCGCTCACGCAACAAAGAGTCGTTCATCGTCGCCTCCTGCCTCGTTGCCACCGTCCTTCTGGTAGCACCGTGGATCTCGGCCTTGCCCGCGACCCGGTGGACATCCCGGGTCGCGGCTGGCTTCGGGCTCGCTCTCGAGTCTCCTTGCCCGCTCTGCCTCAGCAGAGAAGCTCGCTCATCCCTCCTAGCCCCTCGCGACGCCGTCGAAACCGGATCCGTGACTGTCCGATGCGCTAGCGAAACGACCCCCGAATCGGCATGGCAGCTTCCTGAGTGGTGGGAGCGCGGTCACTGGGCCGAGCGAAGACACCCCGAAGGTGCATTGCACCACCGACGCGGGTGCAGAGCGCCACTCGTTGAGGCCTGCGAAGGTGGCCCCGAATTTGATGTTGAAGAACCTGTGCCGGGTACGGAATGCCGCAACCTCAGGTGGGGAGCATGCTGGTGACCTCGATCCGTCGTGACATCCCGGACCTTACGATTGACACGCTGTCGCGAAGCTTCTTCAAGGAAGCGGCTCGGTACGGCTTCGGGCACCTTGACTACGTGAGATTCGTGAATTGTCTGCTGGATCTAGCCATGCAGAACGGCACCAGCGTGGCCCCCACGGATGCACCGCCGCCTCAATCGGCCGACGTCAACCAGGCATGCGACAACCGGCCGACAGCGGAGGCGATATTGGCAGATCTGCCGCTGAGGGGCGAGCGCGTCACGCTGCGGGCCTGCGACCCAGATCGGGACCTGGTGCTCTTCGACCGATGGCTCGCCGACGAAGCCGGGAGGCACTTCCTCCTCTCCCGTTCCACGTCCAAGCAGGTCGATATTCGCGACATCATCCACACTCAGGACTGCGTTCTGGGCATCATCACCTTGCCGGATTCCACCCCGATCGGCTCCGTTGCATTCCTCGATTACGATCGAGGGCAGGCGAAGGCGGAGTTGCGCAAGCTCATTGGGGAGCCTGCCCAGCGGGGTAAGGGTCTGGCAAAGGAGGCGTCGGCCCTCTGGATCCGGTACGGACTCGAGACCCTCGGGCTCAGGAAGATCTATCTGAATACCCTGGACACGCACATCCGCAACGTCCGTCTGAACGAGGACCTCGGTTTTCGAGTCGAAGGTGTTCTGCGCAATGACGTCCTGATCGATGGAACCTACCACGACGTCCTTCGAATGGGGCTGTGGAGAGACTGACGCCACCCACCGGGCCACCTGCTCACTCTGTGTCAAGGCACG
>JBDGZZ010000463.1:0-2924 GCA_039588335.1 Gemmatimonadota bacterium
GGCACGCTGGGGGGGGCAAGAAGCGGAGTGCACGCGATCAATGAAAATGGAATCATCTCCGGATGGGCGACGCTTCCATCCGGCGAGATGCACGCCGTGATCTGGGATGCCAGCGGGATCGTGGACCTCGGGACGCCCCCGGGGGCCATCGGCGGCGTAGCGGCCGCGGCGAACGATTCCGGTCAAGTCGCAGCCTACGGTGAGGGGGATCCACAGTCGTATCAGGGGTACTTGTGGGAAGACGGTTCGTGGACGCCAATTGGAGTTCTGCCGGGATTCAGCGAAAGCTTCGCAAGGGATATCGATTCGGCCGGGCGTATCGTTGGCAGTTCCTTCGTCCTGGGCGGTGAGGGCCGTGCCGTCATGTGGGACGCGGGCGTCTTGACCGACCTGGGCACGCTGGGCGGCTCCTCGTCCGCGACCGACATCAACGACGTCGGTCAGGTGGTCGGAGTTTCGACAGCATATCTGCCGGGCGGCGACCAGCAGCCGCGCGGCTTCCTCTGGGAAAACGGACAGATGACCGCTCTGGACCCGCTGCCGGGTGATTTCCGCAGCGCGGCCGCCGACATCAACGAGGTGGGACAGATCTGTGGCTCGTCGACAAACTCCGGTTCGCCTCCGTACTTCTTGAGCGTTGAAAGCGCGGTTTTGTGGGAGAATGGCACGGTCATCGACCTGGGTTCGGTACCCGGCTATGGTCTGAACTCTGCCAGCGCCGTCAACAACCATGGACAGGTGGTCGGAACCGGGGCGCACAGCCACACCAATCCTCTGAACAAAGCGTTCATTTGGCAGGACGGCGTCATCCAGAATCTGAATGATCTGGTTGCAGGAGGCACCGAGTGGGATTTGAAGTGGGCTAGGGACATCAACGATGCCGGTCAGATCGTAGGCTCCGGCCGGGCTTCCCCGGACGACCAGTATTACCGTGCCTTCCTCCTCGAACCGCTCGTACCATGCAACGTCGATTCGGAATGCGAAGACGGACTCTTCTGCAACGGTGTCGAGGAGTGCGTGGCTGACGTTTGCCGCCACGGTAGTAATCCATGTCCTGGTCTAGTCTGCGACGAAAGTGGGGATACGTGTGAACCGCCGACATGCAACTCCGACGGCTCTTGCGATTTAGGGGAAAACTGTGACAGTTGCCCTGACGATTGTATCAGCGACGACGGATCGCAGGCGTGTGGTGATGGAATCTGCCAGCCGAGCAACGGCGAGGATTGTCTGTCATGCGCCTCCGACTGCCGCGGCAAACAAAACGGCAGCCCGAGCAGTCGTTTCTGCTGCGGTGCGGACGTGGACTGCACGGACGCCCGCTGCAACGCGGACACGTGGGTCTGCGACGACGCCCTACCCGCCCCGTACTGCTGCGGCGATGGCGCTTGCGATCCGGGAGAGTCCCCGTGCAACTGCTCGGTGGACTGCGGCCCACAGTACATCTTCACGGAAACAAACTGTGCCGACGGCGTGGACAACGATTGTGATGGGCTGACGGATGAAGCCGATCCCGATTGCTGTGCCCAGCCAGGTGGCGGCTGTTACTCCGATGGCGATTGCTGTTCCGGGAACTGCAAGAAGAGCAACAAGTTCCCTTACCTTGGAACGTGTCGATAAGCGCGCGTTTGCCGAAAACTGCTTGCTTTGGAGGCTACTCCGCGCCAGAAACGATGAACGCCGGGCTGGTGGGGCGCGCGAAGCTGCTTGCCCCCATGGCTGACTAGCTTAGGCTGTGAACCGTCCCTTTCGTGGATCGCGGAGCGCGTGGGGAGACTCGGGCAGGCCTAGCCTACAAACGCAGGAGTGGAGGTTCTGACAAATGTCATCTTGGCACGTTACGAAAAGAGTTTCCAGTCCGGTTGTTGTGTTTGGAGTCCTTTGGCTGGCCAGTGCCCAGGCGCGTGGTCATGTGGCTTTGGATGCGCCTAATGGCGGGGAGGTGCTCGAGGTCGGATCGGTCTTTACTGTAGAGTGGCACGTCGTGATTCAGCATGGCACGCTCAATTGGGACCTCTGGTATTCAACGACAGGTGCGGCCGGGCCCTGGATTCCGATCGCAACGGACTTACCGCCGGGAGACACAACCGGCGGGGCTATCCACATGTATGATTGGACTGTACCGGATGACCCCTCAGACGAGGTCCGTGTACGTGTCCGGCAGGACAATAATGGAACCGACTATGAAGATATCAGCGATGCCAACCTGACGATTGGCGTCGTTCCACCCGAATGCATCGACGGCGACGAAGATGGCTACGGGTCGCCCGGGAACGCAGCATGTCCAAACGGCCCGGAGGAAGACTGCGACGATACAGATCCTGACATCAATCCAGGTGCCGTGGAAGTCTGTGATGACACTGTCGACAACGACTGCGATGGCTTCACCGATGACGACGATCCCGAGTGCTCAGACAATACTGTAGTGCTGCAGATTGGACTTACATTCGATCCCGCGGATATCATCGTAGAACCGGGAGATACTATCGAGTGGCGTTACGCGACCGGGAATCATACCGTCACGTCCGGTGCATCATGCACGCCTGACGGCCGGTTCGACATGCCGCTCGATGGCAGTAACCCGGTGGCCACGTATACCGTGCCGTTGGAGGAGCCGGATGGGGTGATCCCTTATTACTGTATTCCTCACTGCGGAGTCGGCATGACCGGGACCATCACCGTATCTGGGGGTGCGGCTTGCGACACCGATCCCGACTTCCTCGACTACCACACCTGTCCGGCAACTGGTGGGGACATTCCGCAACCGCCGAAGCCTTTCGGCCCATACAGCATCGATTGCACGGTTTGGGCCTGCGACGTTAGCGACTGCGTCGAACGGCCGGCGAGTAAGTTGTCCCCGGACCAGACGTTCGTCCTGTACGGCGACGTGAATGATGACGGTTCGGTGACCCCAGCGGATATCTCTT
>JBDGZZ010000464.1:0-2922 GCA_039588335.1 Gemmatimonadota bacterium
AACCGATCGAGTTCCTGCTGAAAGTATTGCCGCTGTTGATCGAGCAGGATGACGCGGTTCTGGGTTTCCGCCTCCAGCAGCTTGAGTTCGGCCTCGACCGCACTGATTTCCGAGTCGAGATAGGCTCGTCGCAACTCGAGCTGTTGGCCCAAACCCTCCAGCTGCAACTCGGCTTGCCGAGCTACCAGGTTCTGCGCTTGCACCTCGTCTTCGGAAACGACGCCGACGTCTGCCCGGCTGCGGACGCGTGCCTGTTCACCGCGGACCAGGTCGAGATGGTGAGCCGCGACCTCCATGCGCACCCGGATCTTCTCACTGACGAAATCGCGCCCGTCCACCAGCGGCGAAGACAACTCGCCCAACGGCTCACGACCCGAACTGCGGATCTCATCAAGCTCCAACTCGGTGATTCTCGCGTCGGCCTCAGCCTGGGCGATCTGGAACTCGAAGATCAGCAACTCCCGGTCGGTCTGAAGCCCCAGTTCGACCTGTTCGCGCGTCAGTCCCAGGGTCTCCAGTTGCATCTGGACCCGCTGTTGCGCCAACTCCAGCTGTACTTCGAGTCGTGCTTCCAACAGCTCCTTGCGCCAAGCCTCTCCCAACTGTTGTGACGCACCCATGGCCGCCGCACCGAGTGCAACCGAGCCCATCATCAACGCGGCGATCTTCAAAACTCGGACCCTGGTCCGCTGTGACGTGCCCGCTCGTTTCCGGCGTCGCAGCTCACTGCCGAGCTGCCATTCCAGGCTCTCTACGAAACGAGGATCGGGTTCGTGTTTGTCATGCATTTTCTTTTCCTCCCTCAGACAGCTCCAATGCGGCTACCGGCTCGACCGGCGTTGTTGTGACGCCGGTCAGGGGTGCGTCGGAGCTGACATGCGGTCTCAGACGTTTTGCGAGGTTCTGTCGTGCGCGGCGCAGGCGACCCTCCACCGCGCGCTCCGATAGCCCAGTTTCTTCGGCTATCTCACGGGTGCTCTTGTCGTCGAAGTAGAAAGCTTCCAGGAGGACGGCCTGGCTGCGTCGCATTCGGGCCAGACCCCAGCTGACGAGTGCCGCCGCCCACGGCGTCTCGGGACAGTAGCGATCGTCCTCCAGTTCCAGTTCTGCGGGATCGACGGTTCGCGGGTGCCGTTGCCGGAAGTGACTGGTGAGCAGGTTCCGCGCGACTCGAATCAACCAGGCTCGCGGATAGTCGGGAGTACCGCGCCGCGGCCAGGCCGCGACCGCGCGCAGCCAGGTGTCCTGGACTACGTCCTCCGCGAGGCTTCGATCACCTCCCACCCGACGCGATACGAAGGCGTAGAGCGGGGCAGTGTGCTCCCGGTAGACTCGAACCAGCTCTGCTTCGGTCAGCAAGGCTGAAATCCTCCTGAATGCGGTTGATGACTCGCGAGTTCTACCTAGTAAGACGCACGAGGTCGGAGAAACCCACGGTTTGAATTTGACGAAGAGCTGGCAGTGACGCACGAGATCGGTTGACTCCCAGCCTCCATATAGATATTCTATACGAGGGCCATATAGATAATCGATAGGAGTTTGAATGCCTGACGGCAAAGCAGCTTTGGTTCGGGGAACGCTCGACATGCTGATCCTGAAGACGCTGACACTTCAGCCCATGCACGGACTCGGCGTCTCACGTCGCATCGAGCAGATCACCGACGGTGTCTTCCAGGTGAAACCGGGTTCTCTCTTTCCGGCGCTCAAGCGCATGGAAGAGGAGGGTTGGATAAAGGGCGCGTGGCGCGAGTCGGAGAACAACAGGCGGGCAAAGTGGTACAGCCTGACGTCTGCGGGCCGGCGACGACTGGGCGAGGAGAAGCAAAACTGGGCGCACGCCGTAGTGGCCATAACGAAGGTCATGGAGACCGGCTGAGGTATACCGCAATGCCAGTCTTTCCACGCATCAAGAGCACTTTCCGCCTGCTGTTCCGGAAGAGGGAGTTGGAGCAGGACCTGGACGAAGAGTTGACCAGTTACCTCGAACTGCTGATCGAAGAGAAGATCAGGTCGGGGATGGGCGCTGAGCAGGCACGCGGCGCGGCAGAGGTGGAACTCGGGAAAATAGGGCGAGTGAAGGAGAGTGTGCGTGAGAGGAGGGTCGGGATCATGATCGAAACGTTCCTGTACGACGTGAGATACGCCGTCCGATCCATGAGAAAGAACCTCGGCTTTTCAGCCGTGGCCATTCTGATTCTCGCCATTGGAATCGGTGCCAGCACCGCGCTGTTCACCACGATCCACACGGTGTTGTTGAGCGCCATCCCGTTTGACGAACCCGAGAGCTTGGTTGTAGGTCGCAAGACAATGCAGGGCAATGTTGCCGGGCCGGTTTCACGTCCCGATTACCTCGACTACCGAGACCTCAACCAGTCGTTTGAAGACTTTGCCGCACTCGGATGGTTCACCCAAGACCGCACAATGACGGGTGGGGACGAGCCCCGACTGCTGCAGGCAACTTACGTGACCTGGAATCTGTTCCGGACCCTGAGAGTAGACCCGATTGTGGGCAGGTCATTTCTGCCTGAAGAAGAGTCACAGGGTGTCGGGAACGTCGTCGTGATCGACTACGGTTTGTGGCAGAGCAGGTTTGGCGGTGAGCGCGACGCGGTGGGCCGCACAATCCACCTGGACGGATCAGCATACGTCGTAGTAGGCGTGATGCCACGCCGCTTTCGATTCCTGTTCGATGTCGACGTGTGGCACCTGATGGATCGGGACGTAGAAATCGACCGGCGGCGCGACTCTCACAGTCTCTTGGCCGTTGGTCGGATGAGACCCGGTGTAGGAATCCAACAAGCCATGGCCGATGGCAATGCGATTGCTGCAGGTCTCGCACAGCAGTACCCCGAAACGAACCAAGGAAAGGGCCTGGCGTTGACAGACCTGCATGAGTTCATGGTGCAGGGAGTCCGCCTGAAC
>JBDGZZ010000465.1:0-2919 GCA_039588335.1 Gemmatimonadota bacterium
GATCGCTTGATCCAGAGCCGTCCAGTGTTACCTGCGCACCGTCCGGTCCAGCACATTCTTCTGTCTGATCCGGTCCTGCATCTGCGGTTGGAGAAGCATTGACCTGCGTCGCGAAGTCCGACAGATCCACCGCGAGCAAGAGCGCTCCCGTGTCATCAAGAATCTCCGCCGACCCGACGTGATCGAAATAGGGGAGTATCAGAGTAAAGTCTGCACTTTCCCGCATATAAGAGCCCGGACCTGAGCCCCCCGCCTCAGCTCGCACCATTCTCGGATCGTCAAATCCATACTCTCCGAACATCAGTCCGCTAGGATGCAGCATCTTCGCCTTGAGACTGTATTTACCTGCTCGATATTTCGGTGCCGGCCCAAGAACAAAACTCTTGTCGAGAAGAACAACCCGCCCGTCGCATATCGGCGCGCAACTGAAGAAAATGTTGAGCTTCAGTACGATGGCCTTTTCCCCGGACGGAGAAGGTAGAGGCGCCTCGGGTGTCACGGGAAGATTGTCGAAGGCGTGAGTGATCACCCTTTCAGAAGCGTCCCCCCAGCCTTTGGAGAAGTCGTCTCCGTCTTTCATAATGAACTGGAAATTCTCGTCGGCGTATTTCTGGTCGTCAGTTTCCAGTGAGGCGTCGCCGAGCTTCCACCAGTCGCCTTGACAAGGAGTAAACTCATAACACTGATCCGCGTCCCAAGGGTTTGTCGCCGCATCAGTCTGACAAGCCGCCTCTGTCGCAAATATATTCGACGGCGTACCTCCACCCGTGTAAGACGTGTAGGTACACGAATTCTCCTCCCGATCCGAATCGTATTCATCCTTCAATCCGAATATGCCGTGCCCTCCTTCGTGAATGAACGAGCGATCCTGGGCTCCCTCTGCCGAGAAGATCGATTTGGCTCCAGAGGAACCGTTGCAGTCTGTCAAGTTGTTGGTGGCATGGAGAACAACAAAATCATCGCCTTCCGGGCACAATGTCAGGAAATTGGGGGGAAGAGAGCTTTCGTCGCCACAATTGCCGCCCGGATAGGTACCGCTATGCCGACCTTCGAGCTCGGTATAATAGAAATTGAAGTTGTCGAGGTTACCCGTGATCGGTGCATGACCACCCAACCGATTGTCGATCTTGTGAGTGACATGGTTGAAGAAGGTAGTCGTGGTCCCGCCGTAGTCGTCATCGGCAATGAATACTAGGTTAAGGCGATCACTGTTGTTGCCGATCGTTCGTCCAGGAAGAGGTTGACAAGGGGGCGGAGCATCGGTGCAGAGATCGTCGATATTCCAATAGTTCCCCGTGTCGTGTACGTCGACGTACGCCATCCCATCGGCCTCGACAGTCAGTCGAGTCAGGGTTCCCGTATTTGTGTTGTCGGGTGCCGAGCCGCTGCCTGCCAGGAAGTTCCCGTCGGCGTCGTAGGCGTCCAGCTGTACTCCCGAAGCCGTGCTGACCAGGACGCTCAGGTAACTGGCTGTCCCGCCGGTGAAAGTGATTCGGCCTGTGTCTCCCTCGACACCGAGCCACGCAAAGAAATTACCGTTGGTTTCATAGGCCTGGGTGCCATAGGGATCGACGTTGTAATTCCCAGTCCGAATATCGGCGTATCTCCAATCGAGCGCAAAGGTGGTTGTAAACTCGAGCCCTGGAATTGAGCTTGTGATTTCGGCCGCTTCAATACCCGTCTCGAAGTCCATGAAACCATCCGCTGGGTCCTTGCAAGTATTTGGTGTCCCCTGGGGCCAATCTTCCTCGACGAGCGCGTGAGTAGGGGTCAGTCCAAGAAACGTGAATACGGTAGCCGTACTCAACATGGTCGTTATTGTGGACCTAACACTCACGGTTTCAGCCCTCCTCAATTGTGATCTCGTGATTTCCTCGAATTGCGGATAGAGATCGCCATCTATCTCTGACAATCGACTCAGCGCAACAGCGCGACAATTGGGGGATGGAGAATCATCGCATGAACTACGCAAGAAGTGAGGCAAAAGCGCCGGCTGCAACTGGTTGTTCCCCAGTGGCTCAAATTTCGGTTCGCGATAATCGAAGAAGCCTCCTCCCCGTGCTTAGGAAGTGCGTCCAAACCGCAATTACCCGTTGCGGTCTGGATTCGGTCAGGAACGATCACCCGCCCCTTTTGCATTTTGGGGCAAATTCCCTTTTTCCGAATGCAAGTTTGAGGCCACAGCGTTGAGGGAACCGGGCTCGTTTGAATCCGACCAGTTGGAGGCGGCTGTAGAACCGCCGCGCAGCCGGAGAAGGAAAGGATCTTCTCCGAATTTGGAACAATGTTTCCTTGTGGGATAATTACCTCACCCAAATGGGCTATACACGGTGATGTGAGGGAGAACTCCTCTCGTGTAAGGAGGTGCTAAACGGCGCTAAGCGTCGGCTCCCACCTGTTTGGACTACTGCCGAATCTGGCTGCCTCGGGCTCGTGGCGCAGGCAATCTGGCGACGTGCTGAAACTGGAGTCTGCCCTCAGCGATGCTCGGACAGCAGCCGCTCCATCCGATCCGCCGCCTGCGCCTGCATGTTCGGCACCTGCTCGACGTAGCGATCGAGCGTGATCCCTGGCCCGTCACGGCCCAGTCGCTTGGGCACCACGTTCACGGGGAGTCCCGCGGTGAGCAAAAGTGTCGCTGCTGTGTGTCGAAGATCGTAAAGCCTGACCGAGATGGGGAGCTTGACCTTCTCAAGGGAGACCTCGACGCGTCGCAGGACCCCGCCCGGCGCACACCGGAAGGGGACTGATACCGGCCGATCGCCTCCGCTACGCTTGGTGACACCCATGATCCTGCAGCCAGAGATCTCGGTCGTTCTAGCCGTTTCCAACCAGGAGGAGATCATCCGTGAGTCTCTGGCCGAGGCAGTCGAGAAGCTGGAGCAGGCAGTGTTCGCCACCGTCGGAGCGGCGACAATC
>JBDGZZ010000466.1:0-2919 GCA_039588335.1 Gemmatimonadota bacterium
GAGTTGATCTACTAAGCGCTGTAGATGTCAAGAGGCTGCTTTCCGTGTTGGGGGCAGCCTTTCTTCTAGCTATGGTGCTTTGTTCCTCGAGGCGTTAATGGTCAATTCACGCGTCGCGCCGACCACCTTATCAAGCGTCGAACTCCTCTAAGGCACCCACATATCCTGTTCCGTGAGCCCAGCCGCTTCGATCATATCGATGCAGTACTCCAGCCTTCCGAGGTCGCTTAGACTTCCGTTGTTTGTGCCGCACGTAAACTTGACGCCGCCGGTTTTGGCACGCTCGATGAACGCAACACTCGGTAGCTTGTACCGGTCATTGATCTCCAGAGCGATATCGTTTTGGAAGAGCGCCGCGATAACGCGGTCCATTCGGTCTTCCGTCCAGAGTTCGTCATACAAGTGGTTGATCTCGTCCGGGACGAATGTTGGATTGACATAGATGTCAATCGGCTCGTTGTTCAGAATCCACTCGATACGGTCCACCAGCTGATCCATGAAGGCCTGCGGATCACCGACCTCCGTTTCCTCGGGTATCCAGAGGCGCATGCGTTTGCCGGCGTCGTCCGTCCAGGTCATGGCATCGGTAAACACGTAGTCGAAGCGATCGATAGTTTCCTGGTTGAACAGATCCAGCCACTCTCGCCCTTCCGCCTGCATGGCGAAATAGGTTCCCGGGGGCTGGTCGTAACTGTCCACGAACTGATTGAGCGCTGAATCGGTTTCGAATCCCATCATCAGCCCAGCGTTGACGGCAAGGCCGTACGTGAAGCCGTACTTCCGCGCATTTGCCAGCACCTCGTCACTCGTCATATCCTGCCTGACGTGCACGTGTAGATCCATCAGCGGGAAGTTCGCTGAGCCCAGAGCAATGAGTCTGGCATCGTACTCGGCGTCCTCCGCCGGCTCGCCGGGAGTGGGCAAATCGTCGGGGAGTATCTTCACCTTAACGTCTTTGTAGTACACGACACTTTCGGGGTCGTGGCATTGGAAAGCAAAAGTACCGGATGAGAGAACGCGGCCAGCCATGCTTTCCGGCCGTTCCGCTGCCTCCGGCTCGGTATAATCCGCCATCAGCGCCCCATTGATATACGTCCGTATCGTTCTACCCTGCACGACGATGCGATAGTTGAACCACTCATCGTTTCTCACCGGCGCTTTCCAGATGTTGCGTATGCCATAGAGGCTACCCGTGAGTTTGCGCTCGACGTACGCACCCGGTTCAACGTTGGGTGCTGAATTGAATACTTGAGCTTCGTATCCTTTGCTCGGCCATCCGGAGTCCTGGTATTCCGTGTGGAAATAGATGCCGGAGTTTGAGCCGGGCATGGCCATCACGTCCGCCGTAAACTCGAAGTTCATGAAATCATGATCGTTCACATCCCCTACGTAGAAGAGGTGGGAACGAGGTCCTCTCGTCACCAGCGCGCCGTCTTCTATCTGCCAGGAATCGTCATTCTCCGAGGCTTGCCAGCCCTCCATGGTTTCCCCGTCGAAGAGCGAGATCCAGCCGTCCGAATTGCAGCCGGTCAGCAAAAACAGAGCAGAAATCGCCGGCAGTATGAGCAACCGCTTCATAGTGTCACCGTTGGTTCTAGGTACACATCGTCTTACTTCGTCTCGCTTCGTCCTCATTCTACATTCTACATTATTCTGGGGATGGGTAAAGAAGACCGGTTGATGGTCAAGATCGTGCTTGATACCGAAAGCCAGGTAGGGCTGACTAAACCGACCGTTCCGCCTTGTTAAATGGGGCTAACCCCGGGCGGAAGCCCGGGGTGCCACCGTAAGTTCGATTCAGCGCAGTGGTTGCGGTTGATTTGACTGACAAGTTCGCATGCATGGTCTCACGACAGTCGAACTGTCCGCCGCGACCGCCGCGAACTACGACATCGCCGGCAGCGGTACATGGTGCAAGGTGCACAGTGCATGGTGCATGGTACATACTACGGGGTCGTGCAACGTTCAGCGTGCAACGTGCGCACTTCGCCAACTCATGCCCCGGGCTTCCGGGTCACCTGTCCGCCGCGACTACGGGTCCGCCGGAAGTAGTGCGGGGATGGGAAGCAACGCAACTCGTAATTCGGTACCGCACCACGCGCTTTTGGTGAACCCCGGGCTGCCGCCCGGGGTTAGCTTTTGGCTCAAATGTCCGGCCACCAATCATATCAGCTGTACGCGCACATTACTTGGCACACTTGGCGACGTGTCGGCTGCATCGACTCGCTCGGTGCGGCCGACATAGAAGCAGCAGTGAAAAATGCCTGTGTACGCACCAGAGTGCGCTGCATGAGGCTTGCTGTGGTTGCCGATCACGTTCACTTGCTCATTAGCTACCATCCGACAACACGCATCAGTGACTTCATAAGACTCTGCAAGTCTGGCGCCTCATATCGGGCAGGCAGACGGGTCCCCGGAGCCATGAAGTGGTGCAGGGGATATCACGTGTCCTCGGTGGGTAAAAGGGAGCTGCGCAGAGTAGAGGCCTACATAGCCAACCAGCACCAACATCACTCGGACTTGATACCGAAAGCCAGGTAGGGCTGACTAAACCGACCCTTTCTGCCTTGTTGAATCGGGCTAACCCCGGGCGGAAGCCCGGGGTACCACGAAGTTAGCGGAAGCCCGGGGTGCCACGAAGTTACCGGGAATTGACCTCAATAATGCAGAGTGGGGATTGGTAGGAATACCCGGTTGATGGCGATTCTGCATTTATACTCTGCACTCTGCACCCCTACCGCTCCACCTCCACATCCGCCACCCAAATGTCTGCGTCGGTTTGTACCACGGTCAGATAGAGGCGGTCGGGGCCGACGGAGAGCCACCTCTCTGCAGCGATCGCGGCTTCGTCGTACGCAACCACGAGGCTCGGCTCGCCGCCCTGTACTGGAATAGCCCAGATTCCAAATGTACCGTCTT
>JBDGZZ010000467.1:0-2916 GCA_039588335.1 Gemmatimonadota bacterium
GGTCGGCCGTCGTTGTCGTAGTCGAGGAAAGCCGTCCCGAACGCTACGAAGCTGAGTGCGATCTGCCCAAGCCCGTACCTGTCTGCCTCGTCCATGAAGCGGATAACGCCCTCTCGCTCCGGGTTTAGCTTGATGAGTTGGCTTCTGAGACTGCTGTAGAGAGCGTTCTCCTGAGCAATCCAATGCGTGATGAACATGTCCAGGTCCAAATCGCCGTCCCAGTCGGCGACAGCGATCCCCATGGCTCCGCGGTAGTCGGCGACCAGTGAAGCGCGGCTGATTTCTTCGAAAGTTTCGTTCCCCAAGTTGCGATAGAGTGTATTGTCCGATACGTCGTTCGCCACGTAGAGGTCGGGCCAACCGTCGCTGTCAAAGTCCATCCATGTGGCCGCAAGGCTGCGGCCCAGGGTATCCACCACTCCGGCCCTGGCCGCCATTTCGCTGAATGTCCCGTCTCCGTTGTTCCGGTAGAGGAGATTGCGAGATGGTTCGAATGACGATGGGTTGATGGCTCTGGGCACCTCTGTCTCGTATTGCAGCGTCGCTGCCCTCGTTGCTTCACGGTACTCATAGTCGACGTATCCGGTGACGTAGATATCCAGAAAGCCATCACGGTTGAAGTCACCCCACGCCTGAGCGGTCCAGAAACCCTCTCCGGCAGCAAGGCCCGCTGGTACCGTCAGATTAGTGAACGTGCCATCCCCGTTGTTGCGATAGAATGCGTTATCTCCCCACGCCGTCACGAACAAGTCCAGCCACCCGTCGTTATCATGGTCTCCCCAGGCTGCCGCCATGCCAGAGCCATGGAAATCGATCCCGCTCGCTGCGGTCACTTCAGAGAACGTGCCGTCCCGATTGTTGTGGTAGAGCAGCGAACGGGCCGGTGAATCTGCTATCTCTGAGTCGCTCAGCGTCACCGGCCCTACGTCGTTTACCACGTAGAGGTCTTGCCAGCCGTCGTTGTCGTAATCGCCCCAAGCGACGCCGGACCCGTAGTCCTCAGGCAGCTGCGTGGTCCGGCTGCCGTCGAAGTGCTTGAAATCGATACCGGCCTGTGACGTGACATCAGTGAACGTGACGCGGGGGTGCTCCTGGGGAAGGGAACGAGCCAAGTCGGCCGTGAGACCTTCGACCGTACCGCCCGGGCGGTAGGTCGGCTCTGGCCTGACCGCGATCAGCACCACTATGACGGTTGCTAGGACAAATACGACGGCGAGCCCCGTCGTTATCAGTATTCTCCGTTTGCGACGGGGCAAGCCCTCCAGCATAACGCTACCTATTTCCTACGGTTGTTACCTGGATCAATCCTTCACTTTCGGACAGCTGGCTGATTGGCGCGGTAACGCCCGAGTCCTCACCGAACAAGATGTCTAGCAGGTTCTGGTTGACCTTGCGGTACAGCAGCTTCGCGTGGACTTCGAGCTCGCTCGAGTTGCGAGGAACGCGGAAGCTGAATTCGGCCTGGTCTTGCATGCCCGGGAACAAGGACCGCCGATAACGCACTCCAACCAACTCCCACAGATTGTGACGATCAATCAGGTTGTCGTACTGGTCAACTGGCTCGACTTTGAAGACGAAGGATCCCGGTTCGATGTAGTGGTCTTCGTCGCGGGCACCTGATTTGAAGACTACGTTGCCACTCTGGTCCGTCACTTCGATATCTACCCATGACTGGATGATGTCGATTGGGCCGGTAGGGAAATCATGGCCGGGCTTGTTGTTGGTGATCACAGCTTGGATCGTGATCTCCTCGCCGGGAGCAGCCGTTTCAGGCATCACGAGTTCGATGGGTACCGCGGGCCCGAGTTGCCATTTGTGCTCGATCTCCGGAATCTCGTAGTCACCTCGCAGCCACTTCTCGGTGAGGTCTACATGTTCTTGTGCGCCGGGCAGTTCGAGGACCAGCGGCATGAATTGGTTCGCTGCCAGGAACCGATGGCTACGGTGCTTCGCGTCGTCTGTGGTTCTGTTGTAGTCGAGCGCGTCACCGCTGGCCGGGTCGTGTGAGTCCGTGAGCGGCATGTGGCACTCGCGGCACTCGATCGTCTGTTCCGCATCGCCGGGGTGGTTCCAGCGGCTTTCACGCCAGTTGTCATATTGATTCTGCAACTGCACCCAACCTACGTTGTTGATCTCCTCATCGATGAACTGCTTGTGACAGGCCGCGCAGAACTCGGGGCTCTTGAAGAGCCTGTGCTGTAACGTCTCCACGTGGTAACGCGGATAGGACTTGATCAAGAAATCGCTCATCCACTTTGCAGTATTGCCCTCATGCAGCTCGAACATGTATCGGTCGGGTTGTGACACTGTGTAGTTGGCGTTGCCTTTGACATCGGTTTCCGTAATGGCGTGGCACACTATGCAAGAGACACCCTCGTTGTAACCAGTGAGGTTGGTGAGATCCTCGGTGAAGATGTTCTTGGTGCCAGAGAACAGCGATATCGGATCGTGACAGCCGCCGCAATAACGTGTGGATTCGGCCCCGTTCTGCTCGCCCATGATGCCCTGCACCTTTTGGAAGGCTACGTCCATGGCCGAATAGCGGTGCGCACTCACCTGCCACTCCTTGAGAATCTCTTCATGACAGCCAGCCGAACCGCAAGATTCGGAACCGCCCAACGACCGGCTGTCGAAAGCGCCGCCAGTGCTGGTGCGGGCCAAGCTCGGCGCGAAAGGCCTGTCCTCTCCCCAGGGAGTGACGTAGTCGGGAGGGAATTGGTCGGCGAATGTCACGGGCTCATACGCGTACACGGCGAGCCCGACGAGCACGAACAATGGTATGGCGACCAGAGCCGTCCCCCAGGCAAACCGTTTCTCGGCTGCTCTGACGCTTGCAGTCTCGAGCTGGCGTCCCTTGAGGTTGCGGGCCACAATAGCCACAACGTGCGGCAAAACCGATGCAATGAGCGCAACAGT
>JBDGZZ010000468.1:0-2903 GCA_039588335.1 Gemmatimonadota bacterium
TTGAGCAACGGGAAGAAAAAGGGCAAAGGAAATCGGAAGAACGGCAATGTCTATCTGGCCTGGGCGTTCATGGAGGCAGCGCACTTTGCGATTCGTTACGAACCCAAGGCCAAGTGATAAGCGACAATTAAAACTCCTGCCTGACGACAATTAGAATTCCCGGTTTTCTGACAGTCGGAAAACGATCCAAACTCCTGAAGAGAAAGGAGATTGGATGGTAACCGATCAGCAGGTGAGGAGGTTGAGGAAGTTGAAACAGAAGGAAAAAACACTGTCGTCAGCCGCAGCCAAGGCGGGGATGGATGATAAAACAGCCCGAAAGTACCTGCGTTTGGGAAAACTGCCGAGCGAAGTGGAGGCCCCTCGTCAGTGGCGCACCCGACCAGATCCGTTCACGGAGGTGTGGGAGGATGTCCGCTCGCATCTGGTTTTAAACGCAGGTCTGGAAGCTAAAACGTTGTTTGCGGATTTGCAACGTCGCTATCCGGGTCGATTCCAAGACGGCCAGCTCAGAACATTGCAGCGTCGGGTGAAGGCCTGGCGCGCGTTGGAAGGCCCGCCGAAGGAGGTCTTCTTTGAGCAGGTGTACCAACCGGGCAAACTGTGTGAATCGGATTTCACTCACCTGAGCTCGTTGGGTGTGACGATTCAAGGTCAACCCTTCGAGCATCTGCTGTACCACTTCGTCCTTCCGTATTCGAACTGGGAGACAGGGACAGTTTGCTTTTCGGAGAGCTTCGAGAACTTGAGTGAGGGACTGCAGAATGCGCTGTGGGAGCTCGGAGGGGTCGTGGAAGAGCATCGAACGGACCGTCTGAGCGCGGCGGTACATCAAGAGATTCACCCGGAGCGATTCACGCAGCGCTACACGGCCCTTCTGAAGCACTACGGGTTGAAGGGGCAGAGAACTCAAGCTTGCCAACCGAACGAGAACGGCGACGTTGAACAACGCCACCATCGGTTCAAGGTAGCGTTGGACCAGGCTCTGATGCTGCGGGGGAGTCGTGATTTTGTGGACCGGGACGAATATGGTGCATTCCAACAGAAGTTGTTCTCTCAGCTGAACGCCGGGCGTCAGAGCCGATTCTTGGAGGAGGTCGCACGGCTTCGCCGTCTACCGAAGAGTCGGCTCGAAGCGTGCAAGCGGCTGGAGATGCGAGTGCGCCAGGGCAGCACTATCCGCGTGAATAACAACACGTATTCGGTGGACAGCCGATTGATCGGCGAGAAGGTACAGGTGCGTGTCCATGCCGAGAAGTTGGAGGTGTGGTACGCCCAGCGCTTGGTGGAGACGCTCCCCCGCTTGCGAGGCCAGGGCAAACACCGCATTCAATACCGTCACATCATCGACTGGCTGGTACGCAAGCCGGGAGCGTTCGACAATTATCGGTATCGAGAGGATCTGTTTCCCACGACACGATTCCGGATAGCGTACGACGCACTGAGGCATAGCTTCAGCCCGGCACGAGCCAGCAAGGAGTATCTGCTGATTCTCCAGCTTGCGGCTTATGGGAGTGAGGCGGGAGTTGATTCGGCTCTGGGGTATCTAATCCGCCAGGGGGAACCGATTACGTCGGACACGGTCGAGCACATTTTTCTCAACGGTCAGGATGTGTCACATCCGACTGATGTGGCGATCTCTGAAATCGATCTCGAGGCGTACGACGGCTTGCTCGAAGGGGAGGAGGTGATCGCATGGTGAGCACGAGCCAACTCCACACCCAACTAGGCCACTGTCTTAAGGAGCTTCACCTGCCAACGGTTCGGGAATGCTACGAGGAGCAGGCCGAAGTCGCTCGCCGCGAATCGCTGAGCCACGAGCACTACTTGTTCGAGCTCATCGAGCGAGAGATCGAGGCCAGGAGGCAAAGCCGCGTCGCGCGGCTGTTGCGAGAATCAAAGCTGCCGCTTGAGAAAAGCTGGAAATCTTTCGATCGAAAGCGGCTTCCGCAGAAGGTGGATGCGCATATCGCAACCCTACTTGACGGTTCCTTCGTCGATCGATGCGAGAATCTGCTCGTTTTTGGTAATCCTGGCAGCGGTAAGACGCACTTGCTCTGCGCGATCGGCCAGGAGCTCATCCACCGGGGTCGGCGTGTTCTGTTTACCACCTGTGATTTGCTGGTCCAAGAGCTTCTGCTCGCAAAACGGGAGTTGAGACTGGCTCGACTTCTCAAGCGGCTGTGGAAATATGCTCCCTTGATTATCGACGACATCGGTTATGTCCAGCAGAACCGCGAGGAGATGGAAGTGCTGTTCACGCTGCTTGCCGATCGCTACGAGCGGGGCAGCGTCATGTTAACCAGCAATCTGCCTTTCTCGCAGTGGGAAAAGATCTTCAAGGACCCGATGACGACGGCGGCGGCCATTGACCGCTTGGTCCATCACAGCATCATCCTGGAACTGAACGTGCCGAGCTACCGACTGGAGCAATCCAAGAGTAAGCGGCGAAATACAAAGAGTAACGTGAAAGGAGGCGAAAAAGCGTGATCCTGTTGCGAGGGCGGGAAAAGGCTTGCGAGGATGCCGCAGGAGGCCCTCGCGAGCACAGGGCCATACCTCAGGTACCCCCAAAAAGGGGAGGTCGGGCGCGGCGCGGCGCGCCGGCTCTATCTGGGGCTGCAACTCCAGGAGCCCTTCAGGCTCCTTCCGTCGCAGCCGGTCCTTGATCTAGGACGCCTTACCTTTGATGTGACGCCGCAACATCACAGGTAAGGAAAACATGAGGCAACGGGAATTCTAATTGTCGCTGAGGGGAAATAATAGTTGACGCTAGACAATCTCCGCCTGCTCGGGGCTCATGTACTCCGGTGTCCCTATTAACTGGCCCAATTCGGTGTAAACGGTCCTCTCGGTCAACCGTTGGGACGTAGCCTTGGCCACCCCGAAATCAATGATCTTCG
>JBDGZZ010000469.1:0-3278 GCA_039588335.1 Gemmatimonadota bacterium
TATATCCACGACGGATAGATTGTGCAAGGGGCAAATTGATGGCGGCCTCCACACGGGGGATGTACCTACGACCTCTGCCAAGTTGGCAATGCCACATCTGCTCGTGGGGTCGACAGCCTCTGTGACAGGAACTGTGACTACGGTCGAGCGATCGGTGGGGCTCGTGGTCGGGCGGGTGATACCGTGAGATGGGCTAATAGCTTGTCAAATAATGACTTAGGACGTTCTTGTCGGTTTTTCGGAACGTCGTTTCGAAATTTCGATCGACCGTTTCCAAATTACGGCAAGGCGTTTCGAAATTCAGATTCGTCGTGGCGAAATTCAGATTCGTCGTGCCGAAATTCAGATTCGCCGTATCGAAATTCCGATTCGTCGTGCCGAAATTCAGATTCGCCGTATCGAAATTCAGATCGGCCGTGTCGAAATTCAGATTCGCCGTATCGAAATTCAGATCGGCCGTGCCGAAATTCAGATTCGCCGTATCGAAATTCAGAAATTCAGATCGGCCGTGCCGAAATTCAGATCGGCCGTGTCGAAATTCAGATTGGCCGTGCCGAAATTCAGATGGCCGTATCGTCAGCCAGAGGAAGCTTACTCTCGCTGAAATCAGGTCTGACATCGTTAGCCCGTGCCATACCAATGTGCCAAAACGGCTGACTCGCAGTGCAGCTGGTGGGTGAAATGACAGGGGTAGGTCCGAACCCAGCACCCCCGATCTTGCGGGACCGACCTGTCTATTTGCTACGGTGTAACAGATCTTGATGTTGGACGAGTCGCACTCCCGGCCGTCCGGTGTGGCGGGACGGCACCGGCTTCGGGACTAACGGGAGAACACCGCCAGCCACACAGTATCCTGGTCCGGGTCGGTCCACTCCACTCGATGCCGCTTATGTGCGGGGATGTCGAGGTAGTCACCCGGTCCAAGCGAAATCGGATCGCGTTCTCCCTGGAACAGCAGCCGCGCACTCCCGGATAACAGAATAACCCACTCGTTATCAGTTTGGTCGTACCAGAATCCTGGTGGTGATGAATGACCGCGAGAGACGATGCGCTCGACGCGGACGTTGTCGCGGTCGAGCAAGACTTCCGTCAACTCGGGGGCCGATTGCGATGGCGGCCCCCGTCTGCGTCCTACACTCAGCTTACGTTCCCCACGGCCATGTCGGTGGATTCAAATGCTCGACGAGATAGTCGATCCTCATCTGTGATGCATGCCGTCCTGCAGCACCGCGCATACCGTGGCGGTTCCCGGGGTAATACATGAGGTCGAAGCTGCGCCCGGCCTCCACCAGAGCTTCAACCAACTGATTGGAATTGCCCGGATGTACGTTGTTATCTACGGTTCCATGCATCAATAGAAGCTTGCCCGTCAGGTGCTCGGCGTAGGGGAAGGCCGAGCCGGCGTCGTATCCCTCCTCGTTTTCCTGCGGCGTACGCATGTAACGCTCGGTGTAAATCGTGTCGTAGTTACGCCAGTCGGTAACCGGTGCACTCGCCACACCCACGTGGAACACCTCCGGCTCCTTGAGCAGTGCCAGTACCGTCATGTAACCGCCGTAGGAGCCGCCGTAGATACCGACACGAGAGCCGTCGACGTAAGGACGTTGGGCGATCTGCCGCACAGCCGCGGCTTGGTCGGCCAGATCCACTTGCCCGAGTTTCAGGTATGTCTCGGTTTCGAATGCTTTGCCGCGGTTGCGCTCACCGCGGTTGTCTACCCTGAACACCATGAATCCCAACTGGGCCAGTCTCTGATCGCCGCTGTTGGCGTAGAATCTGTTACCCACGGCCTTGGAATGGGGACCGCCGTAGACAGGCACCACTAACGGGTATGCGATGTTCGGGTTGTAGTCCGCTGGCTTGAACAGCATGCCATGCAAGTCGGTCACGCCGTCAGCCGCTTTGACGATCACCAACTCCGGTGGCTCGAGGCCGAGTGCGTCCAGTTTGTCGGTGTTCGTGGCTATCAAGTTGCGGATCAACGTACCGTCGGCCGAATGGAGATTAGCGGTCGACGGCGTGGTAAACGAGGAGTAAGAATCGACATAGTACTCGCCCGCTGGATCCATGTTGATTCGATGCGTGCCGGGCTCGGTCGTGAGCTGTTGCATCGAGGACCCGTCCAGACGCACCCGAAACAAGTGGCTCTCGAGCCCCATCTCGGTGTACGCGGTGAAGTACACCCACTCTTCGTTCTCGTCGAGGCGGACGACACTGCCCACGGGCCAGTCGCCGCTCGTGAGCTGGGCAATCTCCTCTCCCTGCAACGAGTAGAGATACAGGTGGTTCCATTCGGATCGTTCGGAACTCCACAAGAAACGTTCGCCATCATCGAGTAGCGTGAAGTCGTCGTGCAGGTTCACGAACGCCGCATCCTGTTCCGTCAGGATCGTTCTGACGTGACCGGTGCTGACGTCTGCAGCCAAGAGTTCCAGCACGCTCTGGTGCCGGTTCAAACGTTGCAGCAGGATCTCATTGCCATTGGGGAGCCACATCGGTCTCACGATGTAGTTGTCGGGCGTGCTGCTGGTTTCCACCTCGACCGTCTCGCCGGTTTCGATATCAATGATCCTGAGCACTACCGTAGGATTCGGCTCACCGGCCTTGGGATAGCTCTGCAGCTCCAACTCGGCTTCGGGGTCGAGGTCGTGCACGATGGGGTACTTGTGCACCTCACTCTCGTCGGACCGATAATAGGCGAGCTTACTGCCGTCCGGTGACCACCAATACGCGTCCCGCTGACTGAACTCCTCCGGGTATACCCAGTTGGGGCGGCCGTTGAACGTGTCTAGGTTGCCGTCTGAGGTGAGGCGCTTTTCCTCCCCGTTCGCGGTGTTTGTCACATAGAGGTCGTACCCCTTTACGTATGCGAACTGGGTATAGTCGGGCGAGTAGGTACCGTTCCACAGTTGACTCGCTGACATGCCTCGCATCAGGTCCTGAGAGTAGGGTTGCGGTTCGATCTCAGGTCGCAGCAGCTGGCGCAGTTCCTTCGTATCGAAGTCGAAGAAGAAGTACCTCTCATCCGCTGTGAATGTCATGGCGTGGCCGTCGTTCACGAACGTGAACCGGGTGAACGGCAGTCCGGTGCTCTGCTCACCTGATATCTGGGCATACTGCATCCGGATGGTGTTTACCGTGCCTTCATCGAACAACGGGGATTCGTTACCAGTTGTTGGATCCACTCTAAAGAAGAGTGTCCCGCTTCCGGGCTCGACCCGGCTAGTTAACTGTCCCTGTCCTCCCGCTAGCCAGCGAACCTGAGCGGTGCCTTCACT
>JBDGZZ010000470.1:0-2883 GCA_039588335.1 Gemmatimonadota bacterium
CACGGTCTTGCCGTTGACCAACGCCTCATTCTCCCCCAGCCCGGGCGTTGCCCGGAACCCAGGGGCTGGATCGGCCGGGCGTCAGTTGAAAAGGCGTTGCTCTTGAGGGAAAAGGGTTGTGCTCAAACACGCCCAACCTCAGGAGAACACCATGGCCTCCTTCATACAGCGCCACGCTCACGAAATCACGGCCGTCTTGAGTGGATTTGATCGTCTGCGCCTGCAGGGAACGCTGCGCCATGTGTCCCACGTCGGCGGGATGCTCAGCTACTTGGCCAGACGATGCATTCTCCTCAAAGACTTCAATGACTATTTCAAGTGGGCAACCGCTCGGGTTCGCCAAGGCGTCGAGGAGTTCAGAACTCCTGACATGGGCTTGTCAAGAAGTGACCGGTTGGTGGGCCTCGACGGCGAGCCGGAGGCGGAGGTCAGTGCCAGGGAAGACGGTGTCCAGTTTGTCAAGTTCCGTGCAGAGGTTGGCCAAAGCTCGCGTCCGATGGGGTGAAGACTGTGCCGCGATTGTCACACGCAGCTCACTGTCGCAGACGCGTAACTGCGCCGATGATTGGAACGCTGCATGCAGTAACGTACGACCTTCATCCGCCGACCGAGGATAGTCGTCCTGCAACATCCGAAGCAGTTGCGTTTCCATTTGATATGCACTCATTTTGATTGCATCAACGATCGATTTCTTTTCGCTCTTCAACGCCTTCAGGTCGGTGGCCGGGATCCGCTTGGGAATCTTGCTCAGCCGTTCGGTCAGTCGCCGAACACGAGTCTCGGCTTGCTCCAACTGCTGGCGGAGATCTCGGTGAGCGATCTTGAACCCACGCATGGTTCGTCGGGTATCTTCACGGTTGCGGGTGACCTCGGCCCCCAATTCGGCCTGGAGCCGCCGGACGGTTGCTTTCTCCTTCTCCAGACCTTTGTGGCCTTTGCGCCACTCCGGATTCGGACAATCAGCCCCTTCCGAAACTTCCTTCACCCCATACTCCACCAGGGCATCGACGGCAAACTCTTGGTCCATGTACTTGAAGAAGTTCTCCTGGCGCCACCGGTTGAACATCCAATACGATACCTCGACCGCGTCCAGATCGCTGCGACTGGTTAAGATGTGCGTTTGCCGACCGTCCGCTCGCAACACGGTCACTTGCCGCATCCAGAGAAACTGAGGGCCGTCCTTGCGCTTCTTCGACGTGTTCCGCAGTCGACCGACCTTGACCCGGCCCCGGTCATATAGTTCGTAGCGATACCCCTTGCCGTTGATTCGACGTCGCAGGGGTTTGAAGCATCGACGAGCAAGTTTGCGGAACCTCCCCTTGCGGTAGGTGATCATCTCAAAGCCGCCTTGGATCAATCGAGCGAAGAGCTTCGGGCTGTAACCGCCGCGATCAAAGATCACGGTGACCCGACGATCCGTTGGGACGAAACCTTTGACGTCTTCCAGGATCGGTTCCAGCATTCCGGTCAAGCCGTCGTTCATTTCACTGCTGACCACTAACAATGGATCGCCTTGGGCATCATTGACCCACGTATCGGTGGCCGCCGGACCCGCGACTTGACGTTGGGCCTTCTTCGTTTTGGACAGCGCATGCTTCCCGTGGTATTCCCGCACATGACCGTCGATATAGAGAAATGCGATCCGCTGCTCGTCCGCGGCGATTCGCTGTTCAGCTAACTTCTCCATCAGTCGATGAGCTCGCTTCTTGGCCGCCAGAATCGTCAGCTTGCGGCGGACGGTCTTCACTTCGGGGGCCCGGTCCAGACCCGCAATCCGACCAAGATCACACGGCGAGAACTCCTTCAATTGCTCGGGACGCTTGATCCGCAGCAACGCGAAGAGACACAGAGACACGATCGTCGTTCGCAGGCCATAGAACGCTGGCCCCAAGGACCCATAGACCCCGTGGAAGATCTCCGGAATACCCGAACGCACCAATAGCGGGATCGCCAACAGGACACCTGCTCGCGGCAATTCATCGGCATCCGCAAACAACGGCGTGGCGTCATCGAGGAGGCCCAATCGAGCAAGGGCTCGGTCGCCACATCGATCCAACGGATCGCGGTCGATAGACGGTCCCACCGGCATGGCTGAGACCCGGCTCGGCTCCGTCGAACACCCCGCCGACGCGTCCTCCGCGTCAGGCTGATTGGTCGAGGAGATCTCTTGATCGTTCAGTGAGGACGGATCAAGCTCGCACGTCTGCCCGCAGGCAGGGGCGCCATCTTCTTCAATCGTATCTTCTTCCGGGACAACGCCAGGAATCCCATTTGCCCCATCTTCTTCGGCCGGGCTCGTGGCCTGAAACGGCAATGGTGTTGCCCGTTTTCTCTTGAGCCCCAGCCGATGTAAAGCCCGGCTGACGGTCCATTCTCCCACGCCTAGACGCGCCGCCATCTCGGCATTTGTGTGTCCCGCGTCAAACCACCGTCGTAACATGGCCTCTTGGGTCTTCTCGATCTGGCGCGGACGCCCGGACCTCGACTTCGTCCCCAGTCCCTCGATTCCCTCCTTTTCATACCTCCGTTCCCATCGCCGCTGGGTCTTCACTGAATGGCCGAAGGCCTTCGCGATCTCCTCCTGCGTTGCTAATTCGCTTTGTCGCAAGCTCACTGCGATGAAACGAAGGTGAATCGCGTCGTCCAACGCAGCACGGTAGATCGGTTCATGCCGGAGAAAGACCACGCGATACCTGTCGCGATCGACAAACCACAGCATCTCCTTCATGTAGGTCCGGGAATCGGAGTGAGGATTGTCCGGCACATCCAACAGAGGTTTGGGAGTGTCCATACCCAGAAGTACGTTGCCAAGGGAAAATGGTTCGCATCACCGGCCATCACTTCTGCGTGATCTTATTCAAGACTCCTCGCAAAACTCCCTGA
>JBDGZZ010000471.1:0-2873 GCA_039588335.1 Gemmatimonadota bacterium
CATGAGCAATGCGGCACCAGCTGCGGTTCGTCGCATGGGGTCTCCTTTCCTCCCACACGTATGTGACGTGGCTCGCGGAGTCACACACTTACTCTGAGTTGCGGAAAGCCCTCCGCTTGAGCCATACAACGATTTCCCATAGCTTAGTTCGATAGTCGTATTCCACCGTCACGGGGCCGTCACTCCCCTCGTGACGCCCCCTAACTGGAGACGCCACCTTTGCTTGAGCTGCGCACGTTCGGCGGTTTCGCGCTGTGCCACCCGCAGCAGCGCGACGCACAACCCCTGCAGGCACAGTCCAAGCGACTCGCGCTCCTGGCGTACCTCGCCCTGGCGACGCCTCGCGGATTCCATCGCCGCGACACGCTCCTAGCGATGTTCTGGCCCGAATCCGACGAGAGCCGCGCACGGCAGGCGCTACGCCAGGCCCTCTACGTGCTCCGCAATGAGCTCGGTGAAGGCGTAGTCCTGAATCGTGGGGAGGAAGAGATCGGCCTCAATTGGGAGATGCTCTGGTGCGACGCCGCCGCCTTCGATCAGGCAGTGAAGGTCGGTGAGTACGAACGGGCACTCGACATCTACCAGGGCGATCTGCTCCCCGGCGTGCACGTCACTGAGGCGCCGGAGTTCGTTCGTTTTATCGACGACACGAGGGCGCGTTACCGCCAGGAGGCAGCGGCGGCGGCGTGGAACCTTGCCGTGCGAAGTGGTGAGAGCAATGATGCGGTGAGCGCCGTTCGCTGGGCGCGGAGAGCGGTGGCCATCGAGCCGCACGAAGAAGAGCGGCTCCGCACTGTGATCACGAAGTTGGACCAACTGGGCGACCGCACGGCCGCAATCGGGCTGTTCGAGGATTTCTCGCGACGGCTAGCCGACCAATACGAACTCGAGCCCGCACCGGAGACCATCGATCTGGTTGCTGCGGTGCGAGCGCGATCCCGAACCATGGGGTCTGCCGCCGTCCCACAGGAAAGCCCCGCTGAACGCATTTCTTCCCCAGGCGAAGTGGCCGCACCGACAACCAGTCGCCTTCTGTCCCGGCGTACCGTCGTCGTGCCTGCGGTGGCAGTCGTACTAGTGCTCTCCTGGCTCGGCTTTGAGTTGCTATGGCCTGACGGAGGCCCGCCCAGGATTGCAGTGCTGCCACTCAACAACACCGGAGCAACAGAAGACGAGTGGTTCGCCGACGGCATAACCGACGAGATAACGAGCCGCCTGGCAAATATCGGCGGGTTGGCAGTCATTTCCCGCCAGAGCACGGTCCAGTACAAGGGGAGCACGAAGCCTGCCCGGCAGATCGCCGAGGAGTTGGATGCGGACTATCTGCTGGAGGGCACGGTGCAGGCGGTTCACGTCGAAGGCAGCACCGGCGAGGTACGCATCAGACCGCAGCTCACAAGGGCGTCTGACGAGACCCACGTCTGGGCCGACCTGTTCACCGTCCCGTTTGCTGCAAATGAAATGATCCGGGTGCAGACGGAAGTTGCCGATCAGGGGGCGCGCGCGCTGAATGTCACCATACGAGAGTCCGAGCGTGGGGTGCTGGAAGCCGTACCCACCGCGAACACGGAGGCGTACGAATTCTACCTGCGTGGACGAGAATACGTTGCCGGTGCCGTACCCGAACAGGATCTCCGTATCGCCGTGCAGATGTATGAGCGAGCGGTAGGCCTCGACTCGGAATTTGCCGTTGCTTATGCCGCTCTGGCAGAAGCGCACCTGCACTTGTGGTGGCGGTTTTACGATCGGGGTCAGGACCGTTTGGCGAGCGCGAAGGCGGCACTCGACCGGGCGCTTGCCCTGGATTCGCTGCATCCCGAGGCACAGATCGCCCTCGGTTATTACTACTTCTGGGGGTTGTTGCAGTTCGACCGGGCGCTCGAAGTCTTCGAGGCCGCGCGCACCAGCCGGCCGCGTAGCGCCGATCTCCTCTACGGAATCGGGTCGGTCCAACGACGCAGAGGGCGGCTCGACGAGGCGCTAGCCAACCTGTTCCAGGCCGCTGACATCAACCCGCGCTCCGCGCTCGTCTCCAGGGACATCGCGAATACGTACGCCTTCATGCGCAACAGCGAACAGGCGGAGCGGTACTTCCACCGCGCTATCGAATTGGATCCGGGGTGGCCCACGTACGTGCGTGACGCCATGCGCGTGCACCTGCGACTCGATGGTAATCTCGCAGAGACGTACCGCATGATTGAGGAAGCAGGGAGTCTCGGATTGCGGCATCCCTTGCTGACCACGTTGTTGACCTGGGTTGAGATCTCCGGCGGCAACTACGACGCGGCGTTGGACCTACTCTCTACAATGCCGGTTGACGCGGTGGAGGCCAACAGCTTCTACATCCCGAAGGCACAGATGTACGCCGAGGTCCATGACCTGCTCGGTAACGAAGAACTGCGGCGAGCTTACTACGACTCGAGCCGGGTCGTGGCGGAGGCCCGGTTGCGGATGACGCCCGACGACCCACGCGTGCACAGTGCCCTCGGAATCGCGTACGCGGGCCTGGGAAGAAGGGCCGATGCGCTGCGTGAGGGTGACCAGGCGGTGGCCCTGAGTCCTGTTGCAGAAGACGCCTGGCACGGCGTCTACCGCGTCGAGTCGCTGGCAGTCATCCACGCGATGCTCGGTGAGGACGAGGAAGCCATCGACCGGCTCGAGTACTTGCTTTCCATTCCAGGAACCCTCACGAGTTCGTTCCTCGAGATCGACTACCGCTTCAACTCGCTGCGGGATAATCCGCGGTTTCAGGCGCTGCTCGAGCGATATGATTGAGTCGTGTTCCGGAGGTGTTTCTCGGGAACACCAACTTCGTACACTGACCGGGCACCTTCTATGGTGTCGGCCCCTGTTCAGCTGCGGTATCGTCCCGC
>JBDGZZ010000472.1:0-2865 GCA_039588335.1 Gemmatimonadota bacterium
ATATCGAGAACGTCTTGAGGATGATCGACTGCGAGCAGTAACCGATCACGTGTCAGCGGGCGCCCGGAACCGGCCAGCCATGGGCGCGTTGATACCGGCCATTCTTGAGGAGCTTGGAATTCGTCATCATAGCCTTCAACACCTCCCAGTTGAAGGAGACGATCGATGGCGAACCGACTCACGATGGCTAAGATCAGCGCAATCCTTACACTGCACGAATCGGAACATTCCAACCGGGAGATCGCCCGGCTGCTGAGGGTACACCGGGAGACGGTTGGGAAGTACGTCGCCGGCAATGAGTCTCAAAACCGGCCAAACGCGCCCACCGGGTCTGAGGCGGTGGGTGGAGGCGGCGGGCCACCACCGGTGGCCACCGGTCCGGCCAGCGACTGCGAACCGTTCCGGGAACTCATCCTGGAGAAGATCGAGCAGGGTCTCTCCGCGGTGCGGATTCATCAGGATCTCGGCGAGGAGTCCGGTTTTGCGGCCAGCTACCACAGCGTCCGGCGCTTCGTCGGTCGGCTGAGGAAGCGATCAGAGCTGCCGTTCCGTCGGTTGGAAACGCTGCCGGGCGAAGAGGCCCAGGTCGATTTCGGCAGCGGCGCGCCGATTCACACTCCGGAAGGCAAGAGGCGACGTCCTTGGATCTTTCGGACCGTGCTCAGTCACAGCCGCAAGGCCTACAGCGAGGCGGTGTATCACCAATCGACCGAGTCGTTCATCCAATGCCTGGAAAACGCCTTCCGTCATTTCGGCGGCGTGCCCAAGCGACTGGTGATCGACAATCTCAAGGCGGCAGTTCACAAGGCCGACTGGTACGATCCGGAGATTCATCCGAAGCTACAGTCGTTCGCTGCCCACTACGGCACGGTCTTCTTGCCCACGAAGCCCTATACACCGCGTCACAAGGGCAAGGTGGAAAGCGGCGTAAAATACGTCAAGCAGAATGCCTTGAAGGCTCGTGTCTTCAGAAGCCTGGCCGAAGAGAACCAGTTTCTCTTGGACTGGGAGACACACGTCGCCGACACGCGGATTCACGGCACCACCAAACGTCAGGTGAAAAAGCTCTTTGAAGAGCATGAACGTGAGGCATTGTTGCCGCTGCCGTCCGATCGATTTCCCTTCTTTCACGAAGCCCGGCGGGCGGTGCATCGCGACGGGCACGTGGAAGTGGACAAGGCCTACTATTCGGTGCCGCCGGAGTACGTCGGACGACGACTGTGGGTCCGTTGGGACGGACGCTTGGTCCGCGTGTTCAACGACCGCTGGCAGCAGGTAGCGGTGCACGCCAAGGCGGAGCCGGGCCGATTTCGCACGGCGGCCGAGCACATCCCCAAGGAAAAGATCTCGGCAGTGGAACGCGGAACCGACGCGTTGTTAAGGCAAGTAGCCGCCATCGGACCGCAAACGCGCCAGTGGGCCGAAGCGATGACCCAAGCCCGAGGTGTGCAGGGCGTCCGTGTGCTGGTCGGGCTGAAAGCTCTGGCAGGCAAGTACGACGCGAAATCCCTGGAAAACGCGTGTGAAATCGCCCTCTCGCACGGCGCGTATCGATTGCGGTCCGTCCGGCAACTGCTGAAGCGACGAGCGTCCAAACAGCAGCAGTTCGAGTTCCTCCAAGAGCATCCGATCATCCGTCCCTTAAGTGACTATTCACTTCAGTCGTTACTCGAATTCCGAAAGGAGCGTACGCATGGTAAAGGGCACGTTGTCTGAATCACTGAAGAAGCTTCGCCTCAGCGGCATGGTCCAGACGCTGGACGTGCGTCTGGAGGAGGCGATGGCCAATCGTCTCGATCACACTGAATTTCTGGAACTGGTTCTGCAGGACGAGTTGGTGATTCGCCACGAGCGGCTCATCGCTCGACGCACCAAGGCGGCCTCGTTCCGCGAACAGAAGACCCTGGAAGACTTTGATTGGGAATTCAACCGTTCGATCAAGAAAAAGCAGATCTTCGACCTGGCGGCCGGCCGCTTCGTGCGCGAGAAAAGAGACGTCCTTTGGTGTGGCCCACCGGGCGTCGGAAAAAGCCATCTCGCACAAGCTACCGGCTTGAAACTGGTCCAAGCCGGCTACACCGTCCTGTACCGATCGATCTTCGATGCCGTCAGAGATATGTTGCACGACGAGGCCTTCGAGGGGCACGATAAGGTGATGGCCAAGTATCTCAAAGTCGACTTGTTGATCCTCGACGACATGGGCATGAAGCAATTGCCCAAGCGGAGCGGTGAATATCTGTTCGAGATCATCATGCGCCGACACGAACTCCGCTCGACCATGATGACCTCCAACCGTCCGCTGGAGGATTGGGGCAAGCTGATCGGCGACGTCCCGGCCGCCACCGCGATTTTGGATCGTGTCCTCGAGAGCGCCGAGATCATCCAGATCACCGGAAAGAGCTACCGCTTGCAGCGCCAAGCGACCCGGGAGAAGGGGAAATCCAAACAAGCCTGAGATGGCGAGTCGCTACACACTGCAAAGGTTGGGTTTTTTAAGGCATGGCAGGGCAAAAGAATGGATGGTCCAAGAGAGTGCAAGAGAAAGGGGCCCGAGACGTTGACGTCCCAGACCCCCGCGGGTTCATTCTCCCGCCCTGGCCTGACTATTCCTTGCGGGGTTGCTCCCCAGCATTGCCCCGCTCCGCTTCACCAGGCAATCCCGATTATACTCCAACCGGGCAGCTTACGGTCATCCCGACCGCAAAACCGGCCAAACGCGCCTCCCGGGTCCAGCGAGATTCCGGCCTCCGAAGGCCATCGTGACCACCGGTCGCCATTTTCGCCAACAGAACCAAAACCAGCGGTTCAACCGCAATACCCCCCTTGCCACGGATCGGCATCGAGGAGATAACCAGTAGGAGAACC
>JBDGZZ010000473.1:0-2859 GCA_039588335.1 Gemmatimonadota bacterium
ATCTCCCAAGCAGCACTCAGGGATGGAACCACATGATTTCACGGGGTCAGCATGGAGCCAGTGGAAGTCCGGGCTCGGTCAATTGGGGCGTTATGATGGTCAGCGGCGCTCAGAGAATCCTCTTTGAAACGTTCAATGACACCAGTTGGATTGGTATCAGGGCCGATACCACTGCCGGTCAATGGCATCACGCCGTTGCCACCTATGACGGAGACACGATGCAACTCTATCATGACGGCGTATTAACTGATAGCACAACGGGAGCAGGTATCTTGCTTGAGCCGAGCAGACCGTTATTGATTGGCGCCAGATCCGACTCCGGCTCTGCCGGCGGCTTCTTTACGGGAAGTCTTGACGAGGTGGCCTATTTCAGTGCCGTTCTTTCGCCTGAAGATGTCCTGACGTTAATGAACGACGGTCTTGCGGCAGTCACCGGCGTCGCCCGACCGTTAGCCCGGCGTCCGGAGCCGGAAGATGGCGCTCAGCATGGGGCCACGTGGGTTTCTCTCGCCTGGACGGCGGGGGATTTTGCCGTTTCGCACGACGTATACATGAGTGACAATTTTGACGATGTCCGTGACGGCGCCGCCGCCGCGTTCCAGGGCAACCATGCTCTGCCAATGCTCACGGCCGGCTTCTTCGGATTTCCTTTTCCGGACGGCCTTGCCGCCGGCACCACGTACTATTGGCGGGTCGACGAGATCAACAACGCCGATCCAAACAGCCCGTGGAGAGGCGACGTTTGGAGCTTCTGGATTCCGCCCATGACTGCGTATGGCCAAAGCCCGCCCGACGGCGCCAATTTTGTGGATGCCGATGTGACCCTCAACTGGGCGCCAGGTCTCGATGCGAAATTGCACTATGTCCACTTCGGCGACAACTTCGACGATGTGAACAGCGCTGCCGTCGGCACGCCGGCGGTAACTACGACCTTTACACCGGGCACGCTCGAATTCGACAAGACCTACTACTGGCGGGTCGATGAGTCTAATCCCCCCAATCCCACGGTCAGGGGCGATGTCTGGAGCTTTACGACCACCCTGCCCGGTTTGGGCACAGCCGTAATGGAAAGGTGGGAGAATATCGCCACCACGGACATCAACACTCTAAAGAACAACCCGAGGTTCCCGAACAATCCTGACGTGACCGAGACGGTGACAAGTTTCTCGTGGAACGGGGCCGATATCGACGACTACGGAGGGCGGATCGAGGGCTGGGTATACGTCCCGGGCACGGGTGATTACACGTTCTGGCTCAACACCGACGATCAGGGCGAGCTGTGGCTGAGCACCGACGATGATTCGAGCAACACCGTGCTGATCGCCTCCGAGAGCAGCTACTCGGGCTTCAATTCATGGGGTACCGGCGAAGAACAGTCCGCGCCCATCCCGTTGATCGGCGGCGAGAAGTATTACATCACGGCTTTGTGGAAAGAAGGCGGCGGCGGCGACCACTGCCAGGTAGCCTGGCAAGGTCCCGGCATCCCGGATCGTACCGTCATTGCCGGCACCTATTTGTCGCCTTATACACCACTGGCTGCCTACGGCGCCAAGCCGAGCAACCTTGCCACGGGGGTCGCGCAAACGCCCGCTCTCGAGTGGAAGGCGGGGCTCCAGGCAGCCTCGCACGAGTTGTACTTCGGCACCGATCCTGATGCGGTCGCCAACGCCACGAAGACCTCGCCCGAGTACATCGGGACGAGATCGCTGGGCGCTGAGGGCTATGAACCGGCCATGCTTGCATGGGATACCACCTACTACTGGCGCGTCGACGAAGTCAATGCCCCCAATCCCGACAGTCCTTGGGTCGGCAAGGTCTGGAGCTTCACGACTGCCGATTTCGGTATTGTCGAGGATTTCGAGTCCTACAACGACATTCCCGACGGTGAGCCCGGCAGCAGGCTCGTATATGTGACGTGGGCGGACGGATTCGATAATCCTGCCGCAAACGGATCGGCCATTGGGTATATCACCGGCGCAACCATGGAGACCGGTAACGTGCATGGCGGCAGTCAATCCGCACCGATGGCGTACAACAACACTACGGCAAGTATCTCGGAAGTGGTGCGCACCTTCACGCCTGCGCAGAATTGGACCTCCAACGGTGCCACGGTGATGTCTCTGTGGTTCTATGGCAATCCGGGCAATACGTCCGGACAACTGTATGTCAAGATCAACGGCGTCCAGGTTAACTACAACGGGGATTCGGCCGACCTCGGTCGGCCGTTGTGGCACCGGTGGAATATTGACTTGGCATCGGTCGGCACGAACCTGAGCGCTGTCAGAAACCTGGCCATCGGCGTTCAAGGTTCCGGCGCTACGGGCACGCTGTTGCTCGACGATATTGAGTTGCATCGTTCGGTCCAGCCTCTCGAGCAAATATGGCTTGAAGCAGAAGCTGGGGTCAGCGTCACACCGCCTATGACGATATCCAGTGATCCTCTGGCATCCGGCGGCGGATACATCGGCACACAGGACGGCATCACCGGCGATGAAATGGACGCTGCGCCTGCCGACGGCGTGGCGACTTACAGTTTCACGGTCCAGGGAGGCGTCTACAAGATAGTTGGTCGCGTGATAATCCCCGGCGGCGACTCCTTCTGGGTCCGCATCCCGGGTGTTACTGACCTGACTCCGGGCGAAGATCCTGACCAGCCCGGTACAGGCTGGGTAAGGTGGTCCGACCCGTCGGATGGTGACCAATGGCACTGGGAGGATGTCTTCAGCGCCGATCACGGCGGAGAGACCGCCAATTGGACGCTGGCGGCCGGGACCTACACTCTGGAAATCGCCCGTCGTGAAGATGGTGCCCTGCTTGATGCTATTTTGATTACGTCTGACGTTGAGTAAGCGATGCAAC
>JBDGZZ010000474.1:0-2857 GCA_039588335.1 Gemmatimonadota bacterium
CGCGACTCCCACCTACGCAACTACGAGGACGACTAGACGTCCAGCCACGGAGCATCCAGGGACAAGCTGGGTGCTCCGTCACGGGCCGTTTGGCACCGGGGGCGGTAGGGGAGTACCCCTATCTGTCTAAAATCGCTTAGGGAGCCGCTGAGAGGCTCTGAGGAGATATCGCATGGACAGACCTATGCTGACCAAGCTGGGTACCATCAGGGAGACGCTGAGGGTGCTCGCATACGCCCGCCATTATGGCATGGGCAAAGCCCGCCGGAACGACATCTGGCGGTCCCACATCACCTACACCAATGGGAGACGCAAATGAGGACGACAGATGCAGGGGACTTGTGGCGCACCGCCGGCGACACCATCATGGTACTGGAGCCCTGTGGCGGGCCGACGGCGGACGTGTACCTGACCATGGCGGACCTGAGGGCGATGGCCATGGAGCTGGGTCGGCACCTTGGGACTCTGCCCCTGGACCCCAACGAGCACAAACCCTGCCAACAGTGCGGCGAGATGGTATATGCTCGGGGGGCGTCACATTGCTCGCTGGCGTGCAAGTTGCTGGACAAACTCCAGGAGCAGGAGAGTGGTGGGTCATAATGTCCCACTTTCTGGCCGGGTAAGTGGTTGATTCTAAAGGGGCCCCTATCCCACACTACAGGCACGGAGAACCTTAAGACCTCTTAAGGCACTCCAGGGGCTACATCTTAGAGTTACATCTATACCTACTACCTAACCTATATCCTAAGGAAGAACCTATGGAATCTATAGATGCGAAACACGAGCGCCAGATTGAGCGCGAAGGACAATGTTACAGAGACGCCAGGGACGGGTTATTGGAGAGTTCCACGTTGGTGGATTCCAAAGTGGTGATTAACGTGGCTGAGCAGTTGTTGGCAGACGCTGCGGCTTCTATTGAAACCTGGCTCTACCCAAAGCCCTTTGAGGCGAGCTATGGCTACGCCCGCAAGCACGGCACAACGGCGGGCTTGTTGTCCAACATCGAGGCGGACCCTAAAGAGCTGGCATGGTTGGCCCTGAGGGTTGCCATCAGCAGCGTGGCCCGTAGACAGGCATGGCCGAGCGCATGCTCAGCCCTTGGTCGGTACGTTGAGGAGCACCTGGCGTGGACCGTGGCTGAGTCTGCCGGCGACCACAAGCAGTACTTCAAGGCGGTCGCCAAGTCACTCAAGAAGTCCACCAGCGAGCATCACTCTCGTGCCGTGGTTCGCCACACCCTTCGCAAGAAGAACATGGCCTACAGCTGGACGCCGAAGATGCAGATTCAGGTGGGCCTGGCCCTGCTGACCTGCCTGGTGGATAGCACCGGTCACATCACCCAGGTGCGGGTGGGTAAGCTCAAGAAGACCAAGCTGTTCCTTGAGCTGTCCGTGGAGCTACAGGCGGCCGTCGCCTACGGTGCCGACGCCGAGGCCTTGGTCCACCCGCGCAACACCCCCATGATTCTGCCGCCGGTTAAGTGGACCGACACGCAGGACGGTGGGTACCTCACCATCCGCCAAGAGCTGATGAACCGCTACGCCGAAGGCCAACGTGCCGATATGGCTGTGATGCCTGAGGTGTACGACTCCATCAACAAACTCCAGGACACGCCCTGGCGTGTCAACGAGGACCTGTTGGTGGTGCTCAAGGAGTCCTGGGCCAACAACGACCAGATAGGGGGCCTGCCGGCGCGGGAGAACACCCCAATGCCCGCCAAGACGTGGGCCGAGGGTGAGCTGCCCGACACCGAGGAGCTGACCAAGTGGAAGCGCAAGGCCGCACGCGTGCATGAGGAGAATGCGCGCCTGGTGTCCAAGCGCATGGCCGTGGACTCAGCTCTGAGGCAGGCCGACGAGCTGCTCCGGGAGGAGGACTTCTACTTTGTCTACATGCTGGACTGGCGCGGCCGGGCGTACCCCTTAGGTGCAGACCTAACGCCCCAGACGGCTGATGTGGGCAGGTCCATCCTGGAGTTCGCCGAGGGCAAACCCATAGGCGACGCCGGGTTCTACTGGCTGGCTGTTCACCTGGCCAACACCTTCGGATTCGACAAGTGCTCGAACGCCGACCGCGTCAAGTGGGTGCTCAAGAACGAGGAGCGCATCAGCGAGAGTGCTACGGACCCCCTGGACGGCGGTGCCTTCTGGACCCAAGCCGACAAGCCCTGGTCGTTCCTCGCGGCCTGCCAAGAGTGGACCGCAGCCAGGGTAGTAGGCCCCAGCTACGTGACCCACCTGCCCATTGCCCAGGACGGCAGCGCCAACGGGTTGCAGCACTTCGCAGCCTTGATGCGCGACCAGGGCAGCGCCGAAGCGGTGAACCTGGTGAAGCTCGACAAGCCCGCCGACATCTACCAGCGGGTGGCCGACAGGGTCACGGAGCTACTCGACACCTACCCGTTGATAGCCCCTGAGGACCCGGACAACATCCCGAGGACCTACTGGTCCAACCAGGGCGTCGACCGTGGCCTGGTGAAGCGGGCCGTCATGACTGTCCCATACGGCGTTACCATGTATGGCATCCGGGACCAGCTGGTCACGGAGATGGTCAAGCGCGAGGGACAAGGGGACTGGATGCCCCGGTGTACGTTCCTAGCGCCCATCGTGGTCGAGGCTATCGGCGACGTGGTCTCCGCGGCATCCGCAGCGATGGAATGGCTTAAGGCGGTGGCCGAAGCGGCGAAGGACGCCGAGGCGTGCCTGTCCTGGGTGACCCCGGTGGGGCTGCCCGTGGTGCAGGACTATCGCAAGATGGCCGGCACCAAGGTGGAGGTGTTCATAGGTGCTCAGCACAAGAGGGTGAACACCAAGCCCAAACGTGCCAGCACCACAATGGCCTTCCCCACGGAGCTGTT
>JBDGZZ010000475.1:0-2853 GCA_039588335.1 Gemmatimonadota bacterium
ATCAGCGGTCCGCTCGATCGATCGCAGTACAAAGAACCCGATGATGTAGCTCTGGCGGCCCTTGATTTTATGTCCAGTGATTCGCCGAAGCGTCGCTACATGATCGTTCCGAATCAGGCGGAGGCCGAGCTCACCATCAGGCAGGCCTTACGGGAGTTGGTTCAGCTCAACCATGATCATGCCTTCTCGTATGGCCGAGACGAGCTGGTGCAGATGCTCGAGGAAGCTCTGGCTGAGGAGCAGCGTGCAGCGTCACAATCAACTCAGACCCCCTCTAACGTTGGCTTGCATCAAGCCGCCTTCGAGGGGAACCTCGAAGCCATTCGGCAACACGTGGGAGCCGGTACGAATCTCAACGAAAAAGATGCCTATGGCTCCACTCCCCTGATTATTGCAACGACGTTCGGTCATGCGGAAGTGGCCAAGCAGTTGATCGAGGCAGGAGCCGATCTGGATCAACAGAACGGTGAAGGAGCAACTGCACTGTTCACCGCCGCACTCTTGTGTCGTCCTGAGATCGTCGAGACCCTGTTGGATAGAGGCGCTGACAGGGGTATCACCAATAACGCCGGATCCACTGCCCTCGATGTCGTGACTGCTTCGTGGGATGATATGAAGGGCGTCTACGATTACCTGGGGACTGTGCTTGGGCCATTTGGATTGGAATTGGACTACGAACGGATCAAGATGACGCGGCCTAAGATTGCGGAGATGCTACGATAGCGAGTGTGACTGCTTCGCTGTTGGGCTCGGAGGGAGTCTTCACGGCCTAACGGATTTGGGCTTTAGCACCGGGCAAGACCGGTCCCACGCTGGCAGGCAATCCCAGAAGGACCGCGGAGTTGCGCCGAAGATGGCGGATCTGGCTCCGCGTTCGCCTGCGGTCCTAATGATCGTGTAGCACCCGTATAGGATCGACTGTCGTAGCGCGCTTCGCCGGCAGGGCGCAGGCGGCAAGTGCTACCACCATGATGAACGCGGTGACGCCCAGAAACGTCATGGGATCAGTTGCGCTGACCTCAAACAGCATTCCACTGAGCACGCGCGTTACGGCCAGAGCCCCCACGATTCCCAATGTCAAACCGGAGAAGGTGAGCAGCATTCCTCGCTGCATTACTATTCTCCACACGTCCGAGCTATCTGCTCCCATCGCAACGCGTACGCCGAGTTCGTGAAACCGCTGACTCACCGTACACGACATGACACCATAAATGCCCACCGCTCCGAGCAGCAACGCGAGAGCCGCGAATGTCGTGAGCATGAACACGGTAAAGCGTTCAGAGGACACCGATTCATCGATCAATCTGTCCATGGTCGTGATCTGGTATGGAGGGAGATCGGAGTCGAGCCTCCGCATCTCCTGTCGCAATGTCTGAACTTGATCCAGCGGAGAACCGTTGGTCCGGATAACCAAGCTCATCGTCTGCGCAGGATAGAGCTGGGCGTTCTGCAGGTACATCGTCGGGTGAACGTCCTGTGACGGTCCGTGGCTCCTCACGTTGCCAACGATTCCCACGATCTCCAGTGTGTGCGAATCGGTCCTGCCCTCCCACGCAATGTATTTGCCGACCGCACTCTCGTGCGGCGCCACTCTTCTCGCCAACTCCTCGTTGACGACCGTGACGTCTGGTGCGTTCTCGTCATCTGTAGCCTGCAGGGACCGTCCAGCCAACAGGGGGATTTCCATGACGCGGAAATAGTCAGGTGTAATGTGGCGCCGCTCGACCTCCACCTGCTCGTCATCGCGTTCTGGCAGACCAACCGTTGTGGTGTGGCTGCCCATCAGGGGCAACATGTGAGTTGCAGCGGCAGCTTCAACCTCGGGAAGCCGCTGCAATCGTTCTACCAGATCAAAGAAGAAGGCCGCCCACTCCGATTCGGTTTCGTACCTGGCTTCGGGTAACGACACAGCGGCCGTGAGCACGTTGTCGCCACTGAATCCGGCATCCACCCGCGTGAGTCGCCAAAAGGAGTTGACGAGCAAACCTGCTCCCACTACCAGGACTAGAGACAATGCCACTTCGACAATCACCAACGCGTTCCGAATCCTCTGCCCGCGATTTCCCGCTGCGAGCCGATGTCCGCCGTCCTTTATCACTGATATGGTGTCGCGGCGGGATCCTTTGATCGCCGGTACAATACCCACCAATAGACCGGCGGCTAAAGTCACAGCCGACGTAAACAGCAGTACGGCGACATCGATGCTGACATCCGCTGCACGTGGAAGACGGTCTCCCGCAAGATTGAGCAGGAGCTGCAAGGCACCGTATGCCAGGATCAGCCCAGCTACCCCTCCAATCACGGCAAGCACCATGTTCTCAGTGAGCATCTGCCAAACGAGTCGCGCCCTGCTGGCCCCCAACGCGGCTCTGACGCCCATTTCCCGACTGCGAGTGTCGGCGCGTGCGAGCAACAAATTGGCCACGTTGGCGCACGCGATGAGAAGTACGAATCCCACCGCCCCCAGGAGCACCAACAGCGGAGTGCGGACTCCGAAGACAGTTTCGGCAAGGAGGGTCGTCGTCATCACTCCCCAACCGGCGTTGGTCTCGGGATAGGCTGCTGCAAGACGGCTCGAGATTGCCTCCAATTCTTCTGTTGCAGTTTCAAACTTCACACCGGGACTCAGGCGCCCCACCACCCGCAGCCAGTGTCGACCACGCAATGTCATGTCGCGCTGATCGAAGCCCCACGGTGCCCACACATCGATCCTGCCGGTGCCAAACTCTAGGCCCGCTGGGGCTACGCCGATGATGGTGCGGGGAACTCCGTCGAGCGTGACCGTCTCGCCGATCACGTTGGGATCACCTCCGTACCGTCGTTGCCAGACACCATGACTGATGATGACGACTG
>JBDGZZ010000476.1:0-2847 GCA_039588335.1 Gemmatimonadota bacterium
ATCGTGAGACAGAACTACGAATACAAATTCGTCCGCTTGGGCGAAGGGATCATGGCTGCCCGCAAGGCGGCCAAGCAGACTTACCAGGACGCAATTCACCAACACGCGCGAGACGGTTGGCGTTTGGTTCAGGTGTTTGCCCCAGGGATCGGCGGCTATGGCGCCGCGAAGTACTACGAGATCATCCTCGAGAGAGAACGCTAGGGTAGCTCACGGGAGGGTCGCAGTCTCGAGCGAGCTGGAGCTAGCGCTCCGGGTTGATGAGGTCGAGAGCCACGACCACACGGCTTTGGACTTCGTCCGTCACGACGATGAATCGTTGTCCGTCCGGGTGGACGTCGTAATTCGCGTTTTCCCCACTCGTGTAACTCGGAAAGTGAAACAGCACGTCGTGTCGCCCAACCGTGAGTTCGTCTTCTGCCGTCAGCTGATGAGCGATCAGTTGCCCTTGCGTGTTCCAGTAGAAGAGCTCTCGTCCGTCGGGTGCCCAGGTGGGCTCGCGCCCACCCTCGGTGGAAATGAGCCGCTTCTTGCCTGGTTGCGGGAAAGTCTGAACGTAGACTTCGAATCGACCGGACTCGTTAGAGTGATAGGTCAGCCACCGCCCGTTCGGCGAAATCCGGCCTGCGCCTGCCGAAAACGGGGAGACGAGAAAGGGTTGCGGTTGGCCCCCACCAATCGGGGCGACCCAGATGTCCAGGTTCTCGACAATGTTGGTGAACACCAGGTGTCGGCCGTCCGGTGACCAGTCGGTGGTCCATTGTGCCCCCTCCCGAGCCACCACGGTAGCGGGGTCTCCGCCCTCGGCCGGGAGAATGTAGAGATCCTTGTCGGCGTGACTGGAAAACGCGAAGCTGTTCCCGTCGGGGCTCCAGACCGGGTCGTTGTTCATCTGTCCATCGAATGTGAGCCGGGAAGTCGTTCCCGCCGACACGTCATGAATCCAGACGTCCTCCTCAGACTCGTCCATCTGGCCAAAGGCAATGCGGTTCCCATCGGGCGAGAATCGGGGGCTCCAGAACCCGCGTTTCTCGAGGAGCAGTTGTGAGTTGCCGGCCCGGTCGACCAGGACGAGGCTGCGCCCTTCGCTCACAGCCGGATTGTAAGCGAGTGCGCCGGATGACGAGACGGAGAGCATCGGAATTCCGAAGCGGGTACCGACGCCTTCCACTATGCGGTGGGCGGGTCCAGTGGTATCGAGTCTCACCGCATCGAACGACTGCGCAAAGACCGATCCGCCGGCTCCGACATAGACCAGTTGTCCCGACCGCACGTAACCCCCGGCGGCACCCGGCATCAGCAGCCGGACGTCGCCTGATTCAAGCGACATCACCCCGACGCGCCCTTGGTCTACGCCAGCTGTGAACAAGAGGGCCCGAGTATCCGTAATGAAGACCGGGTCCACAAAGGAGGCGAGTGTGTCAACGAGTCGGTCCAGTGCCTCGAGGACTTCCGGCGTACCCCCGCCGGCACTCACCACATAGACATGCGTCGGAAACCACGTGGCGAAGACAATCTCGCCATCGTGTCCCCAAGCCGCCCCACCCACGTCGCCCTGGAACTCGGTCGTGATGGTGCGGGATGCTCCACCATCGAGACCAACCGCACGGAGTGCACCGTCCGCGGCGAACCCGAGTTGCGTCCCATCCGGTGAGAAGAACGGCCATTCTCCGCCTTCGGTGCCGGGTATCGGGTGGGCCTCGAGTTCGTCGATGCGTCGTCGATACAGCATCGATCCCGAGCCAGTCCCGGCGCTGTACACTAGCACCGAACCGTCCGGCGAGAGCGCAGAGATACTGGGTGTGATGAGATGCCCCGAATCGGATTCGATGTAAAACTGCACAACGCGGCGGGGAGTATCGGGCACGGGCCGCATGATCCACCCGGCGCTTCCCGCCACCAAGGCCAGGCCGACGCCCGCCGACACCAGTTTCCATGGCCGGATACGCCCGGTCACGGGCTCTCGTTGGCCAAGGCGCATGGCGGTGCCCGGGCTGGAGAAGGTCACATCGGCCAGCGCGTCCGCAAACGTCTTGGCGCTCTCAAACCGGTCTGCGTGGAGCTTCTCCAAGGACGTGGCCACCGCCGCAGCAACGTTAGGCGGCACAGATCTCCGCAATTCGGTCACAGGCTGCGCCTCTTCCGTCACGATCTTCATGATGATCTGCTGTGCGGTGGACCCGACGTGCGGCGGGCTCCCCGTCAACATCTCATACAACACACAACCCAACGAGTACACGTCCGATCGGTTCGTGAGGTCCTTCTCGGCGGTCGCCTGTTCGGGCGACATGTAGTGCGGCGTGCCGAGCGACATGCCGGTTTCCGTCATTCTGCCACCGGCCGCCGCACTCACTGCCAGCGCGATACCGAAGTCGGCGACCATGGGTCGGCCGTCGTGCAGCAGAATGTTCTCGGGCTTGATGTCGCGGTGGATTACGTCGTTGCGATGCGCGTAGTCGAGCGCGTCGGCTACTTCGGTCGTGATGCTCACCGCCTCCTCGATACCGAGCTGCTTCTCGCGATCGAGCTTGTCCCGCAGTGTCTCGCCCTCGATGTAGGGCATCACGTAGTAGAGGAACTCCGGACTGCCGCTCTGCGCCGCCGTGCTGCCGCTGTCATAGAGCGGCAGGATGTGCGGGTGTTGCAGACTCGCTGTCGTCGTGATCTCCTGGACAAATCGATCGGCGCCGAGTACGGCCGCGAGTTCGGGCTTCAGCACCTTGAGCGCCACGTTGCGCTTGTGCTTGAGATCTTCGGCAAGGTAGACGGTCGCCATCCCCCCGTACCCCAGCTCTCGCTCGATGCGGTAACGGTCGGAAAGCGCGGCTCTGAGCCCGTCGAGTTGAT
>JBDGZZ010000477.1:0-2837 GCA_039588335.1 Gemmatimonadota bacterium
ACCGGAGGTGAAGACGGCGCGCCGTAAATTGGCCGAGTTGGCTGATCGCGGCAAAGCGTCGGAGTTCTCGCGTGCCTTCACCTAGATTTTGCAAAACAATCCCTAAGATCAGGGTATCGATGTTGACGGTCATGCAGCCTTTTGCAGGTTGTCGAGGTAGTACGTCAGTTGTTGCTTGACCTTTGTGTTGGCGCTCATGGTGAGCGTGAGTTTGCCTTGGGGTTCCGTGAGGCGACCGGCCCTCTGGATAAGGTTTCGTCGGGTCGTCTCGAGTTGGTCAAACCGCCAGAGAGGGGCACGGCGTTCTGTAGTTCCCCGGTGACGACGTTGCGATGCCATTTCAGAGCCCCGGACATATAGGTGTTAGTCTGGATGGTACGAGAGAGCGCATCTGAGCCCGCGTGTCGTCGATTTTGCGCTATGGGCGCGGATGATGGCGTATACAGGAGGTAACTCTAAGCGAGAGGGGGCTTGACATTTGCGCCTGAGTATGCGGAATATATATCAGGACATAGGAGGTCAGTCATGGCACTACAGCACCGCATACTCTTCCTTCCAAACGAGGCGAAAAGTGTTAGCGAGCACCTTGCTATAGCGAGGCAGGACGGCCGCATCACGTTCTTTGATGCGGCTGGACCCATTTTTACCTTCGGGGAAGATGACGAAGGGTCACTTCGGTTGGCTGCGGCAATGCTCACCGATCCAGAGCTTGGCCTGGCAACGCCGAGTCAGATAGGCAAGGAGTTGGGCCGCCATCGAAGTCGGGTTCACGAGTATCGGAGTCGGTATCAACAAGGTGGTGCAGAGGCGCTCGAAGTCAAGCGACGAGGGCCGCGCGGCCCGAACAAGTTCAAGGGTATTCTGGTTGCCCGTGCCCAGAAATTCCTCAATGAGGGGAAGAGCTACCGGCAGGTTGCCAAGTTGGTGGGGGTCGACGAGAAGACAATCCGCCAGGCGGTCAAGGAGGGTCGGCTGGTTCGGCGACGGCTTGGAGCCGGCGACGTCGGGAGGCTGAGTCCGGAGGAGGCATCGAGCACGCCACGGGAACGCAGCGACGAGGATGCCTCGTGTGCGGGTGGGGTGGCAACGAAGCGGGAGACAGAGCGTGCTCTGGCGCCTACCGGTCTGTTGAAGGAAGCCGGAGCACGGTTTGAGCCGGCGGAATCGGTGGGCAAGGCGGGCGTGCTGGTGGCGTTGCCCGCATTGATCGAGCAGGGCCTGCTCGAGGTTGGGCAGCAGGTCTACGGCAGCCTGAAGAATGGATACTATGGCCTGACCTCGATGCTGTTGACCTTCGGCCTCATGGCGCTGATGCGTATGAAGAGCACCGAAGGACTGAGCAACCATGCCCCCGGGGAGTTTGGTGTCATCCTGGGCCTGGATCGGGCACCGGAGGTGAAGACGGCGCGCCGTAAATTGGCCGAGTTGGCTGATCGCGGCAAAGCGTCGGAGTTCTCGCGTGCCTTCACCGAACGTTGGGCCGATGAGAATCCGGGTGCGTTGGGCTACCTGTACATCGACGGCCATGTGCGTCCGTACCACGGGCGGAAACACAAGCTGCCCAAGACCCATGTGCAGCGGCGGCGGTTGTGTATGCCGGCGACAACCGACTACTGGGTTAACGATGCAAACGCGGAGCCGCTGATGTTCATCACGGCAGCGGCCAACGACGGGCTGCTGGCAATGATGGGGCAGGAGTTGCTGCCCGAGATCCGCAAGCTGGTGGGTAAGGGGCGACGGGTGACGCTAATCTTCGACCGGGAGGGGTGGAGCCCGAAGCGCTTCCAGAAATGGCATAAGGCCGACTTCGATGTGATCACCTATCGCAAAGGCAAGTACCAAGATTGGCAGCGGCGCAGCTTCCAGGAGGTGACAGTCGAGCTCTGCGGTCGCAAGGTGAAATACCTGCTGGCTGAGCGGATGGTCCGTGTGGCCAAGGGATTTCGCATGCGTGAGGTTCGACGCCTATGCGCCGATGGTCACCAAACCTCGGTCGTGACGACCCGGCGTGATCTCTCGGTCGAGGCTGTAGCGTTGCGGATGTTCTCCCGCTGGCAACAGGAGAACTTCTTCCGCTACATGCGCCACGAGTTCGCGCTGGACCACTTGCCAACGACCAAGGTGGAGCCGGCGGATCCTGAGCGCAGCGTGCCCAATCCCGCTGTGAAGGAGACAAAGGGCGAGCTGGGTCGGATCAAGGCCCGGCTGGCCAAAGCCGAGCAGGCCTATGGGCAGAAGGCACATGACAACCCGGAGCAGAAGTGTCGCACGGTGCGGGGATTGAAGATCTCCCAGGCGGAACGGGGACGCGAGATCAAGAAGCTGCGTTCGTCCCGCGATCAGTTGGAGCTTGAGATCAATGCGCTTCCCGCTCGCGTCTCCCTGAAGGAGATCATGGAGGGCGAGCCCATCGTCCAACTGGAGCGCGAGCGGAAGATCCTCACCGACACGATAAAGATGGTGGGGTACCGCGCCGAGACGCAACTGGCAAACCTGGTCAGTCCGTTGCTACCCCACCGCGATGACGAGGCCCGGAAGTTCATGCGCCAGGTCTTCGACCTACCCGCGGATCTACTCCCAGACTATGAGCATGGAAAGCTCGTGGTTCGGCTGCACAGCATGGCGACTCCGCGCCACAACCGCGCCTTGGCAGCCCTGTGTAACGTCCTAAATGACTTGGGTGTATGCTATCCGGGTACAGAACTCAGGCTGGCCCTGGAGGCCACAATTAACCCTATAGAGTCGCACTAATTCCCGGTGTATGTCCGAGGCTCTGCATTTGAGGATTGTGATGCCTGTAGACATCGTCCTCCTCCTTTCTGATTGATTGGGTTGTG
>JBDGZZ010000478.1:0-2835 GCA_039588335.1 Gemmatimonadota bacterium
AACCGGCTCGTCCATGAGTAGTATTCGTGGACTTGCCAGTAGTACACGTGCAACCGCCACGCGTTGGCGCTCGCCGCCGGAGAGGTTGCGGACCGTACGCCCCAGCAACGGCTCGACCTCCAGCCAGCGCACGACGTCATCCCAACTCACGATCTGCCCTTCTCGAGGAGCACGCCGGTGGGCGTACCTGAGGTTGTCGCGAACGGACAAGTGAGGAAACAGGTCCGCGTCCTGAGAGACGTATCCGACGCCGCGTAGGTGTGGCGGTACGAACACTCCGGCTCTCTCATCCTGCCATACGTCTCCGTTCAGTCGAACCAAACCAGGCTGAGCGCGATGTAGTCCGGCCACGCAACGGAGCAAGGTGGTCTTGCCGCTGCCGGATGGGCCGAACAAGCCGGTCACGGCACCTCCTGGTGCGCTCAACTCGACATCGAGTTCAAAGTCACCCAGTTGCGTTCCGAAGCGTGCTTCTAGCTCAGTCACAGTCGCGGAGTCTCGAATCGGCGGCTGAGGGCATAGACGGCGAAAAGTACGGAAAAGCTGAACACCAGGAGGACGGCGGCGAGCACGTGAGCCTCGGTGTACTCCAACGCCTCGACGTGATTGTACAGTGCGATCGATAACACCTCGGTTCGACCCGGTATGTTGCCGCCGATCATTAGGACGACGCCAAACTCTCCTACGGTGTGTGCAAATCCGAGCGTGGCGGCAGTCAAGAATCCGGGACGAGCTAGCGGCAGCACTATCGTGACAAAGCGGTCGAGTGCGTTAGCACGGAGCATCGCCGCTGCGTCGAGTAGTCGAGCCGGTATTGCGCCAAATGCGTTCTGGAGCGGCTGCACTACAAAGGGCAGTGAATAGAGTACCGAGCCCACCACTAGTCCCGGGAACGAGAACACGAGTCGAGGCCCGCCCAGTGACTCCCAGAAATTGCCGATTGGGCCCGCTGGACCGAGCATGATGAGGATATAGAATCCGAGCACTGTCGGTGGGAGCACGAGCGGTAGGGCCACCACCGCCTCAACGATCGGACGCAGCTTGGAACGCGTGCGCGTGAGCCACCACGCAAGCGGCGTTCCCCCTATGAGAAGCACGAGGGTAGAAACTCCTGCGAGCTTGGTCGTCACGAACACTACACGCCAATCGAATGACATCGGATGCTAAGGCAGTTCGTATCCGAAACTGGCTATCACCTGCCGACCCTCCTCACTTCTCAGGAACTCGAGAAACGCCCGGGCTCCCGCGTTACCCTCGCCTGCCCGCAGTAGTACAGCGTCATGCCGCAGTGGTCGGTGGAGTCCGCGCGGCACGATCACATAGTCGCTCGTGTCGCTGTCAGCGACCTGTGATAGCGCCACCAAACCGGCCTCTGCGGCTCCAGACTTCACGAACTGGAATGCCTGACCGACGCTCTCGCCTCGGACCAGGCGAGCCTGCAGCTCATCACGAAGACCCCAACTCTCCATTGCTTGGAGTGCCGCTGCCCCATAAGGTGCGGTTGTGGGGTTGGCAATCGCCAGGTGCCGGAAGGATCGCGCACCCAGTTCGACCTCGGGCGAGCCCGCAAGGTCCCAGTCCGGAGCGTATAACACGAGACGTCCCACTGCGTAGGTGAAGCGCATTCCAGATACAACATGGTCTTCCGTCTCGAGCCGGCTTGGACGAGCGGTGTCGGCGGCCAAGAACACATCATACGGGGCCCCGTTGGCTATCTGTGTGTACAGCAATCCGGTAGAACCGAGGCTCGTCTCAACTTCGATACCGCTTAAGGTCTGGAACCGGCGCACCAGTTCCTCATGGGCGACCGCGAAATTGGCGGCCACGGCGGCTCTTACAAGGCGGGGTGCGTCTTCGGCCACGTCTCCAGAGCTGCAACTCGAGATTCCGAGCCACAGAACGAGCGCAACCGCCCGCAGTAGGTGCGAAGTGGAAACGGCAGCTGTGGTCGGCGTTCGCGCAGCCATGGCGTCCCGAAGTTAGCAGGGGTGCAAGATAACGTGGCGCCGTTCGGCCGGGCTGGCTAGTGACCGTCCAGCCGCATCGACGCCTCCCGCAAACGTCGGGCGAGCCACATATTGAGCTGATGGTCCACCGTCAAGTCAGCCTGAGTAAGTGTCTGGTATGGCCGCTGGTCGTGTGCCTGGCGTGCAGCTCGGGCACCGACCACGATAACCCCTGGGGAACGTGGGAGGCACTGATCGACACCGTCGGTGACACGGTGACAGTGCACACTGTGGGGGGCAACGTCTGGGGTGACACGATGCTGCTGGAGCCAGAGCTTTCCATCGGAGTGCTCGAAGGCCCAGACGAGGAGATGTTCGGCAGTGTACGATCGATTGCGGTCACGGACTCGGGTGAGATCCTCGTGGTCGATGCACAGGTCCCGGCGATCCGCCGGTTTGCCCCCGACGGCCGCTACCTCGGCGACATTGGCCGTGAGGGAAGCGGACCCGGTGAGTACAAGCGGCCGGCTTCCATCAGGATCCTCCCGGACGGCCGCATCGTGCTGCGCGATGAGGGGAACGGCCGCATCAATGTGTATGCGGCTGATGGCGCGTCGCCAATGAGTTGGCGCCATCCGAGCGGCGGGACCTTCTCCACGTCGCGGCCGCTGTACGTCGATACCGCCGGCAATACGTATACAATGGTGCTGCTCGAGGCCGGCGTCGATGTCACTGAATGGACCTACGGGTTAGCGCAGTTCACATCGGAAGGTGAGCACAGCGATACGGTCCGAGCACCGACATGGGATTTCGAGCCGGCGCGGCTAGTGGCCCGGAGAGAGGGCGGCTCGAGTTCCAACTCCGTTCCGTTCACGCCGTCGGTGGGCTG
>JBDGZZ010000479.1:0-2814 GCA_039588335.1 Gemmatimonadota bacterium
ACGGGCTCATCAACTGGGCCGACGACGATAAGGAGTGCTACCTCCTCACGCTGCGGCTCATCGATCAGGCCGCGGCCTACCTGGAGCGCTTCGATGAAGGTCAGAAGACTTTCGGAGGTGCCAGATACGCTGCGCTGCAGGCCGACAAGCGGACTGCGATCCTGGTTGACCTGTTGCCCTGGCTCCGGGGCAAGCTCAGTTGCAGCGGGCGGCTGATAGCCACGGTTGAGTTGAGCGACGAGGTCCTGGAGTTCGTGTGCGCCGAAAACGCGGCCCGGTTGGCGGAACTGGGTACATCCTGTCCCGATCACTTCCTGCGTACGAAGATCAAGCCGCTGTACGTGGATTGGAATCCGGAGAGCGAGCAGCTCGACGCGCTGAAATCCAAGTTGGACGACGGCCTGGAGGAGTACCGCAGAGATTACTCGGCATACTACGAAGCCTGGAAACGGCTAGACTCACCACCCATGCGCGGGGGAGAACCGACGGTCGTTCTGATTCCCGGAATCGGGATGATCGGATGGGGCAAATCCAAGAGCGAGAGCCGCGTCACCGCCGAGTTCTACAGGGGCGCGATCGAAGTGATGCGCGGCGCCGAGGCGGTCTCCACGTACACGGCGCTGCCGAGGCAGGAGGCATTCGATATCGAGTATTGGGCACTCGAGGAGGCCAAGCTCAAGCGGATGCCGCACGAAAAGGAACTGGCACGACAGATCGCCCTCGTCGTCGGAGCGGGAAGCGGTATCGGCCGCGAGGTTACCGACCGGCTGATTGGTGAAGGGGCGGTAGTGGCGGCTGTAGATCTCGATAGCGACGCTGCCCGGACCACGGTCGATAGAATCCTGACGCGCACCGGCAAGGGAATAGGCGCCGCCGGCACGGGCATTTCGGGTTGTGGAGACGTGATAGGGCTGGAGGCGGACGTCACGGATCGCGCATCCATTCGAACGGCACTGCAAGACGTGATTCTTGCCTACGGCGGTCTCGATCACGTCATCGTGACCGCGGGTGTCTACATCAGCTCCGACAGCCGCGGGCGGATTCCCGATGCTAGCTGGGAGGACTCCTTCAGGGTGAACGTTACGGGCTCGTATTTGCTTGCTGACGAAGCCCATAAGACCTGGGTGAGCCAGGAGCTTCCCGGCAGCATGGTCATCACGACCAGCGTGAACGCGGTCGTGCCAAAAGCGGGTAGCATCTCCTACGATGCGAGCAAGGCGGCCGCCAATCACCTGATTCGCGAACTGGCGGTGAAGCTGGCCCCGCTCGTCCGCGTGAATGGCGTCGCGCCCGCGACGGTGGTCGAGGGCAGCGCGATGTTCCCGAGGGACCGCGTCATCGCATCGCTCGCCAAGTACGATCTGCTGTACGACGAAAGCGAAGATAGCGAGACGCTCAGGCAGCGCCTGGCGGATTTCTATGCCGCGCGCACGCTTACGAAGATGCCGATAACGCCGGGCGATCAGGCGGAGGCAATCTTCCTTCTCGTGAGCCAGCGGCTTGCCAAGACGACGGGACAGATCATCAACGTCGACGGCGGCCTTCCGGAGGCGTTTCTGCGGTGAGTGCCGGTTTCAACAGAGAGCCAGAGAACATGTGCAAGCCAAGAACTCTTCTGATTGTCTCCGCCTTCCTGCTGGCCGCGTCAGCATGTGAAGACAAGGAGATTTCGACTTAAAGAGAGATCAACAATGACAAGGCCGTTACTTACATCGCTTATTGTCACTCTACTGATGTTACCGGCAGAAATGAGTCGGGGACAATCAGCTCAGACTGATGGGTTCACGGTAACCGTTGATGAACCGACAAACGGTTCCATTACGTTGGATCCCGCACTCCCCGCAGATGGCAAGTACGCTGAAGGGACGGTGATCACAATCACCACCACACCCGATCGCGGTTTTGCGGTGGATGCATTGTACTATTCAGTGCCGGGGCCATGGGGGGCGATGTACCATGACACGCCCTCGGTCTCTACGCTGGAAGTCACTGTGGATCAGGACAAGCATGTTGGGGCCTACTTCATCGAAGCATCCGCTCTGGAAGGATTCACCGTAACTCACGATGTCGCTTACGCCAAACCAGGTTTAAAACCGCTCAAATATGATGTCTATACACCTGAGGGAGCGAAAGGTCTGCCCATTATCGTCATCATACATGGTGGCGGATGGAGCGCCAACGATGAGGACATAATGCGTGGACAGGCGCGACAACTCGTGAAGAGCGGCAAGTATGTCGTTGTCAGCATTGACTACCGTTGGAACGGGACGCTCGATGGCGACGAGACGGGCAACACCATGGCCGACTTGATAGAAGATGTGTACGGGGCAATTGCACACATAATGGAACGTGCAGAAGAACATGGCGGGGACCCCGAGCGAATAGCCGTTACAGGCGATAGTGCAGGAGGCCATCTTTCGGCAGCCGTGGCCACTATGGCTAATATGATTGGGAGCAGGGGGTTCGGCGAAACACCGGGAGTTTTTGAATACATGCCTTCCTATTTGCCTGAAGACAAAACCGTCGAGCAGGTTCGCACTGACATGATGTCGGCAATCAAAGCGGTTGCTCCCAGCTACGGTGTGTTTACGTTCGAAGGCTCGGAGATGCTCGAATTCTTGAATATGGCAAACGCCGACGCGGCAGCGATACGTGCCATATCTCCGATAAGCAACATCCCCGATGCAAGTGCGCAGTCGATACCGCATTATCTCACACGAGGTGCAGAAGATCCCATTATCACCGATGAAGGTGTCAAAGCTTACATGGATGCACTTGCAGCTGCAGGCCAGAGAGTAGAATACGTCCAGATCG
>JBDGZZ010000480.1:0-3019 GCA_039588335.1 Gemmatimonadota bacterium
AGGAATTCCTGCTCGGTCCGTGCGCCGAGGACCCCGAAGCGACCCCGTGCTTTCATGCGCGACCACGCAACCTGACGCCGGACGATGCTACCGGCCTCGGCGGCTTCAGCGAGCGACAGATTTTCAACGCACTGCGCTACGGGCTGCGTCCCGGTGAAACGCCGGACGTCGAGATCACGTCGAGCACGCCCGGTGAGGGCAACTTCCCCGTGAATCCCAAGTATGCGGAACCGTTTATGCCGTGGCAGTTCTGGCGCCACATGCCCGATGACGATCTCTGGGCGATCGCGGCGTATCTCAAGTATGGACTCAAGCCGGTGAACAACCACGTGGACGACAGCGACGCGCCACCGGATTTCTGGGCCGGCGAGTACACGGTCGAGAAGATCGGGCCCTATCCGCCGCCTTCGTTCCCGACGGCGAACGAGATCGGGGGGTGATGACTTTCGCCACGATGTGACAACCGGAAGCACCGATCTTGTCACGCTCCGTGGCACCTTCGACCTGACGGTCCAGAATGAGGGACAGGAGGTATCCGGCCAAGGCAAGTTCCTGTGCACTGCGGCTAAACATGGCGGCGAATGGCTCGTGTCTGCCGCGTGCTTCAACTTGGGACGCACCGCCGACTGGATGATCCCGTTTGGCCAGATCGTGGCTCAGTTATCGGGTAGACAAAAAGGAGTAACTAACTGGGGCCGATCTCCGGTCTCTGCTTGGCAAGCAACCGTTCCGCGAAGTCGATGCGCTCTTCGAGTTCGGCCATCTGCCCCATGTTCATCCGTTCGAGCCGGTCCACCTGTTCCTGCTGGCGCTGCTCCAACTCCGCCATCCGATCTTCAAAACGATACTCCAATTCCGCAGCGCCCCGACCAGCTTTTAACCTCTCGATTCTTGCACGATACCAGGTCGGGATGGCGGAGGCAGCAATCACGACGCCACCGATAACGGCCGCCACTGACTCCTCCTCCTCCCCACCCACGGCGGCCACAAAGGCGCCCAGGGCGACTCTCCCAAATATCGATAGGGCGGTCTTCCACCATTTGTGTTCCGGCGGCGCACTCACTGCTCTTGGTGATACCGGAGGAGTACCGGTCCCCACGGGGTAGGCACACGCTGGACACACCGAGGCGCTGCTCGAAACCTCCCGCCCGCACTCGGGGCACTCGATCAAGGCCATCTCAAGCGAACTCCTTAGCCGATAGAAGAGGATGGGACGCTATACGGTAGCACACTTGCCCGTCTTCGTCACGCAACAGCGAGCTTCGACGGCGCCGTCCGCACAGGATCAATACGCATTATAGTAGGGCCTGGAGACGGTGGCCCCTAACCTGCGTAGGGTAAGGACCGTCATTACAGCCAGACAAAATGAGACCATGAGAGCAGGCAGATGACCGATCGGGACCAGCCAAGACCCATCAGCGTCCGTACCGTAGACGACCTGAACGAACTGGCGGAGTTCGAACCCCAATGGAACGACCTGGTATCGCGCTGCCCTACCGCGCTTCCAATGTCGTCGTTCGCTTGGGTCTCGTCCTATTTCCGCCACTTCGTGGAGCCGCCGGACACGTGGGTCTGTCTGCTGGCCACTCGAGACGATCGGCTAGTTGGAGTGCTTCCGCTGGTGCTGCCCTCGAGCGCCGCCCGCTGGCGCACCGTGCGACTGCCCCAGAACCCCCACGCTATAAGCGTGGACGCCGTACTGGAGCCAGGTGCCGAGCCGGAGGCTTTTGCCTCGCTGCTGCAGGCCGTCCGTGATCAAGGAGTGAAACCGACAGCGATCATCTTTAGTCGCGTGCGCGAAGATTCTCCCACGCACTCAATCGCTACACCCGGACTGTTCCGGTTCACGGAACTCGCGGAGAACGGCGCCTACCTCCCGGTTCCGCCCGACTTCGAAGCGTACCGCCAAGGCTTGAGTAGGAACTTCCGCAACAACCTGAACAAGGCTCGCAACAAGTTGGCCAAGTTGCCAAACGTCCAGACCACGATCCTCTCGGGAGAGGATGCCGATCCGGGACTGCTGCCGCGGTTCGCTGCCGTCGAAGCGGCAAACTGGAAGGGAGACATCGCAACGGCGATTCAGTGTTCGCCTCAGCTGCTCGATTTCTACGGCGACCTCACCCGCGGACTCCACAGAGCCGGCTGGCTGGAATGGCAGTTCCTCGACACAGACGGCCACGACATAGCGGCCAACCTCTGCATCCGCCTGCGCCGTTCGCTGTTCGTATGGAAACTGGGATACGATGCCGACTACTCACGCTGCTCACCCGGCGGCATGCTACTGGAGCACGTTGTGCGGCAGGCATCTGAAGACGGGACCATCGACCAGATCGATCTGACCACGAACCAACCCTGGTACGACAACTGGGGCATGTCCTGGCGTCCCTACAACGACCTCACTGCGTTCTGGAAGGGAACGCTCGGCGGGGCCAGCGCTTACTACTCCGTACGTCTCAAGGACAGGTTGCGCCGCTTCCCGATTCTAAAGCGCGTAAAGCGTTACCTGACTAGGGACGGCAGCTAACAAGAAAGATCGCTCCCCCGACATTTGGGGGCGCGATCTTTTCAGGCCGTCTTTTGCCGAGGCTTGCGTGCTGCCGGCCGCTGCCTCTTACGCGACTTGGCGGCCTTTCCTCCCCGCTTCACCTCCAGCTTCAACTCGACCTTATTCCGACGGTACTTCAGGTCCTCGAAGAAGGCGTCAGTGATCGTGAAGTCCATGGTTACCCCTCGCTCTGATACTCCGGAAAACGTATCCCGGGCACATTCGGGATTCTGTGCGCTGGGTCCCAAACACGGCGGCTTCCCCTCACCCCGTACCATCAACCCAGGGGGGGATAAATGTAGGCATTATCGATGCCGTTCAACAGGTGGATCCACACCTCGCCCTGCGTGGTGACTGCGCCCCCAATCCGACGGATATCGAGCTCCAGGGTTGGGCAAGATTCGGCAGCACGGTATCTTGCCCCCCGACATGCCTGATCTGGCCCGTCTGAAAGCGTGGCAACGGAGCCTGGAG
>JBDGZZ010000481.1:0-2803 GCA_039588335.1 Gemmatimonadota bacterium
GATTGCGCGGATGAGGGCGTGAAGGAGCGGCGCCAACTTCGCGACACGATCCATCGTGTGCACTGTAGGATGGAACCAACCAGCGTTGCGACGCATGGAAGGTTCGAGCCATGGTCGGCGGCGTTTGGAATGATTGGACCGAGGTACGACACTTCGACGTGGAGCCGCTCAACAGCGATTGCAGCGGCTGACAGTGCCCAGTCGTTACTCCGGGTATTACCTCCGGATCAAATCAATTGCGTACTCCATTACCGCATCTCTCCCTGCCAACACATCGTCGATCGTGGGCTCGACATGATGCTCCGGAATCAACCCGCGGTCGACTGGCTCGTATCCCGAAACGGCCATCGTATAACGCACCAACGGGATGCGCACGCGCAGGCCCGAGTTGGGAAGTTCCATCAGCACCATCATCCCCGACGTGTTGCCGTAGTAACCGGCACCACACTCTTCTCCAATGAAAGTGGCTCGTTGGTGATGATGTACAACCGAAGTGAACTCACCCGTGGCTGAAAAGCTGGCGCCATTAATCAGGATGTACACGTCGCCCTTGAAGCTGGGCTCGAGGGGCTGTTGTGGTCCTAGGTTGGTGTGCCCAACGAAGTCGTATCTGCCACGTTCGTTCGCCTGGAACCGATCCCGTGGCAGGTCGCCGTTCGACATGCCGGTGTGCTCGAAGAATGCGAATGAGTCGCTGTTCACCTCTAGATAGCGATAATAGTCGAACGTGTCATCGATCAGATACGCAGCCAGCAGCTTGCCGTACTCATCGGAGCCGCCACCGTTGTTTCGCACATCGATGATCAGGTTACTTGCCCCTCCGTCTGCCAACTCCTCGAACGTGCCCCGTAGGAAGGCGGCGTAATTGATGCCGGCATTGCTAATGGTGCGCCCACCGAATGTCCTGATCGTCAAAACAGGAACGCTGTCGCGGTACGTGAGCTCCACTGGCGGTCGGTCTTGCTCTGCGCTGGCCACCTCGGCGTAGCGACTCTCGAACCTGCGTGTGAGTTCCTCGGCTGTGAGACCGGCAACAGTAATGGAGTGAACGGAGCCGTCGCCCGGTGAGCGATAGGTCAGTTCAAAGCGAGTCGTGATCACGAACAAGCGGCTGTAGAGGTCGCCAAATGTACTCGTACTTTCTAGCCTGCGGTACTTCGAAGTTTCAACCTGCCCGTCCGAGGGTAGCGCCGAAAACATTGTGCGTACGACGTCGTCCGTCGAAGTACCGTTGATGCTGAGTAGCTCCCCTCCCATCACGACATCTGGATGATCGCTGTAATTGCGATGCAGGTACGGGGTACCCACAACAAAAGCGAGCTTGAAAGGAAGCAAAACAGGCTGCCGCCGTACGTGACTCTCCAACTCGCGCGAGCCAGTGAGACCAGTATGACCGTCGTTCACGGCGGCAACGACGGGTGCCAGGAATCGATAGAACTCCAGTTCCGTCATAGGCGCGACGATAGCCTGCGCGGCTCGATCGAACACCGAGTCCATCTCGGCCTCATTCGAATAGCGATAGAATCCGCCGTGCCCCTCCTCCAGTGAGCTCCGCAAGACGGCAAGGTCTTCCCTCAGCTGTGCCGGTGTGAATTCGTTCTGTGTAGTCGCGGCCTGCTGCGCCTGCAAGGGAACGGCAACTGCAATGAGTGCGGCGACCAGAATTGCCCCGTCACGCATGAATGACTCCGAAAGGGTTGAATGGATAGCCGAGTTCTGGTGAATAGTACGTCGGAGGCAGGAACTTGTTTCGTCATGCCATGATGCTACGCCGTTCCATTACGAACGGGTAAGGGCCGGTAAGGGATGGTGGGCACACTGTACGGTCCCCGTCGGCGGGGCGAGGTTCCCAACAACAGGAAGTCAGCCAGGCGTTTCACCGATAGCCGCAACCGCCAGTAGTGCTCCCACTCGGCAAACCTCCTATCGCAAAGCGGAAGCCGCCCCTGACATGACCAGCTAACTTTGATTCCGCTTGTAGCTCACCGAGAGCCCTCCACCACTGGTCACGAACTCGGTTGCGAGGTTGGGCGTGTTGGTGAGTGCTTCGACGAACTGGCCAGTGCCACCAGAACCCCGCCCGCGTCTGCCTCGCTGCGACACATTGTGCGCTGTGAAACAGCCACCGACCTCGAGCTTGGGTAGCACATCTCTGAAGTATTGCGTGTACCAGTTCTTGTCGGCATCCAGGAACACGAAGTCGAACGGACCCACCAGGGCTGGAACCAGTTCATGCGCATCTGCCAGGCGGGCATCAACATAGTCGCTGAGGCCCGCCTCCTCGAAGTACTCCAGCGCCTGACGATAGCGTCGTTCGTCGATCTCGATCGTGATCAGCTTGCCACCGGTCTTGCTCAGAGCCCACGCAATCCAGATAGCCGAATGCCCGGTTGAGGTGCCGATCTCGAGTGCCTGGGTGTATCCGTTCTCTACGATGATATCGTAGAGCGCTTGGCCGTCTGACATCGGAACGTTCATGTCCCGCCACGATCTCCGATGCTCATCTAAGAACTCACGCACTCGGGCGTCGAGATCTTCCTGCGCCGCGCAGGGATGTGTAGGGGCACAAACCACCAGAGCTGTCACAGAGATGCAGAGAAAGATTAGTGTCGCTTTCATGATTCTATCCTCGTTTCTTTGTTCCCCTTACTGCACCGTTTCACTCTCGGGACTTCTGGCGCTTTGCCTTCGCAAAGCTGATATACAACGGCACGCCAGCCACGACCGTAACCAAAGCAATCGACGATTCGGTTGGCCGTTCGAAGTAGGCGAGCACTAGAATCGCGAGACTCACGCATGCGAA
>JBDGZZ010000482.1:0-3133 GCA_039588335.1 Gemmatimonadota bacterium
TGGTGGTTGAGGCTCGGCATTGCCATCGAGCGTATCAAGCCGGGCCATCCGCAGCAGAACGGGCGCCACGAGCGTATCCACCTCACCTTGAAGAACGAGGCCACCAGACCCGCCTCGTTCAACTTCCTGCAGCAGCAGGCCCGCTTCGACGACTTTATCGAGCAGTACAACTACGTTCCATACTACCCCACCTCGCTATGTGGTTGAAAAGTCAAGATTCCGTTGTCGCTTCTTTGGTAACGCGGGGTCTACCTGGCGTCGATGAACACGGGCGACGAGCGTTTCCGCGGCTTCGGTGTCCAAAGCGCGCCGATTGAACACCCAAGGACCGTCATCCAAGGGATGCTCTGCTTCGATTTCGCCTCGTTCGACCGCTAAGCGCAGCGTCCTCGGACTGACCCCAAGACAGTTCGCCGCCTTCGTCAGATTCATCCAGCCATCGGATTTGCTTTCTTCGAAACGATAACAGCGGATCTTGTGCTTATTGCGCAGTGAGGCGAGGCGTTCACGCGTCCAGCGATTGCCACGACCGGTGCGCAACCCGTTACGATTAAGCGTCGCGGCGATTAGATCATCGGAGCAAATACGTACCAACACACGTACTGCATCGACGATTTCCTTCGAAGTGTGTTGATTACTCTGTCCCCGACGTCGCCGAGGCAACCGCAGCTCGGTGTGCACGCCGCCTTTCCAGTGAATGATGAGAATAATCTCACCTGCCTCGGCATCGACATCCACCACGACTTCGTGGATCAGCGTACGCACAATGCGCTTCTTCAAGCGCGCGTCTGTGTTGGGATCGTGCCATAGCGCTTCGATGTCCGCGGCCAGGTCCTCGAAGTCTTCCAGCACCGATGCTGGGTTTTGATCGTGGCGACCTGTCTGTTGTTCGATTCGACCTTCGAGCTCTTCGACTCGCCACAACGCCTGGTTCCATCGACGTTCCAGCTCGTCCGCCACCAAACGATTCTCCGGATCGACCCCATCGTATTGCTTCCAGGCACGATGGGCTTCGTAGCGCGCCGCCTCCAGGTCACGCTTGAGCGCTTCCACGACTTCGTCCTGTTTGCGGGTCTCGTCTCGACTGGCCACTATGGCTGCCTCCATCGCCCCGGGCTGCACCACCCGCAGCACCTCACGCCCAATCGCCTCGTCGACCGGGATACCGCCAAAGGCGATGCAGCGTGCTTCCCCGTTATCCAGCCAGCCCCGATAGCATGAATAGCGCAAGACATCGTGCTGACAACCCGTGTAGCGCACCGTCAATTTACGACCACAGCGCCGACAGCGTAGCAGACCCGCGAGCAGGGCGGCACCTCGCTTGGCGGCACCGGGGCGCCCGTGGCCGAGATGATTGTCCGATATTATCTGTTGGGTCCGCTCGAACTGCTCCCAGCTCACGTAGCCATCGTGTGCGTGGGGAATCAAGGCAAGCCACTGATCCCGTGGCTTGCGTCGTATCCGTTGGCGAGGCTGGTCGTTGTCATAGCTCACGATTGCCTCGGTCTTGCCGTAAGCGTAAGCACCCCCATAGATGGGATGGGTCAGAATCCGATACATCATGCGGTACGTGGGCCGTTTCCACATCAGCTCACCGCCGGTCTTGCGCACCGGCACCTGCAGCCCATGCTCCAGGAACCACAATAGCGTTTGGCGAACACTGCCTAACGCGAGGAACTTGGCGAAAACCAATCCGATGGCTTTTTGAACACGGCGGTCCGGGTCCTTCTCCAGGCGCTGATCCTGAGTCTTCAGGTAGCCAGCGGGCGCTGCTACCACGAGCTCTCCGCGTCGGGCCTTCTCGCGTCGGGCTTCAACCGAACGTTGGCGCAGCAGATCCAGCTCGTACTCATTCAAGCTTCCCTTCAGTCCCAGAAGCAAACGATCGTTGCTTTGCCGTGGGGCGTAAACCGTCTCCTGGTCGACCAGCAACGTGTCAACCACGCGGCACACTTCAACGAGCTGCTGCCAGTCACGACTGTTACGGGCAAATCGAGAGACTTCCCTGGCCGCTACCGCACCCACTTTGCCCAAACACACATCGGCCACCATACGCTCGAATCCCGAGCGCTTCGTCGTGCCGGCCGCCGAGCGCCCGAGGTCTTCGTCGACAACCTCGATCTCGCGCCAGCCCAAGCGCTCTAGCCGCTGGCGCATCGCATACTGCAATTTGCCGCTCTCCTGATTGTGCGCGACCTGGTAAGCTGAAGATTGGCGAACATAGAGCACTGCTTTGCGTTCGCGATGATGCGACTTGACCTTCTCACTCATCGCTCGTCCCCTTTGCGCTGTTGGGGGCGACGCGCCCGCCCGCGTGCTGGCGCAGCATAAGTGCGAGCAGTTTTGTCGTGCTCTGTCTGACCTCCGACGACAGGGTTTGCCACCGCGGCGTTTTCTGAGGCGGATGAAACAGCTTCAACTGATCGATATGACGATAACCCGGCGACCACGACATCAGCATCTCCTTTCCAGTTCGAGGAATGATGCTGACCTTCTATCACATCGTCGCCATCACCAGCGCTTCGCAAAAGCGCCTGCAGCTCCAGCAACGCCTGACAGCCCGCCACCGGCGTGTCCGTTATACGCATCGAGCAGCAAAGCGCCCGATCAAACATCCACTGGGGAACCTCTAGCGAGCTGGGAAACCCATCCAGCTCCACACTACACCGGTATACCGCTTTGTCGCTCTTGACCAGCGACTCATGGATGAGCGCACACTGGCCGTACCATGGATGCCAGGGATAACAGACTTCTTTGGATTGAGTACTATGGGTGTTACGTTGCCGACTTGTACAACAACGACCGAGCCCGATTACCCGTATCACGACCGCGCCGTGCGCGTGACCCGCTGCGGTCGGCTCTGTATCGGGCGACGCAAAATCAACCTCAGTAGCGTGTTCGCCGGCCAAATGGTGGGCATTAGAGAAGTCGCCGACCAGGTGTGGCTGGTCAGCTTCATGGACTTTGACCTGGGATTCTTTGATCATGAACAGGGCCGGGTGGAGCCGGCCGCTAACCCGTTCGCCCCGGAGAAAGTGTTAACTATGTCTCCGGAATAAGGTGTAAACCATGTGACCGGAATGCACCATTGAAACGATGGCGCGCCCGGAGGGACTCGAACCCCCGACCACCT
>JBDGZZ010000483.1:0-2799 GCA_039588335.1 Gemmatimonadota bacterium
CCTGGCGGTTGTGCTGGCGGTGGCAGGGATCTATGGGGTGATGACGTATGCGGTTACAGCACGCCTCCGCGAGATCGGAGTTCGTATGGCCATCGGTGCCTCAGCCCAGCGCATTGTGCGCACGATCCTGATGCAGGGACTCGTGCTCGCTGCGGTCGGGATCGCGCTCGGTGTCGTGGGGGCTGCGGCGCTCGCTCGCCTGCTAGATGCCTTCGTGTTTGGGGTGAGTACCACCGATCTCGTTACGTTCGTGGTCGTGGGTGCGGGTCTGCTCGTCGTGGCCGGTCTGGCGAGCGCGATTCCTGCATTGCGGGCCGCACGTGTCGATCCGGTCCGGACACTGCGCACGGAGTGATGAGAACCTAGCCGTACACGAAATTCTCTACTTCCCCGTGGATCCGCCGTACCGTCTCGGTGGAGGGGGGCCGCGTGACTCTGGAAACGGCAAAGGCGACGACGAAGTTCGTGAACACGGCCCAGACCCCGCCATGCAAGCCTAGCGGGTGCGGTGTGACCAGCAGTGTCAGATAGAGCGTGAACAGCCCGGCGCCGATGCCCGCCAGAATGCCGGATCGTGTGAGGAGGTGCCGCGTCGGGAAACAAACCCCAATTACTGCCGGCATGAGTTGCAGTGCACCCGCTCCCGAGAGCGCAACGAGCACCACCAGGAATTCGGATGTTGTTATTGACAGCATGTAGCCCACCACGAGCAACGCCACAACGATAGCGCGGCCTACCAGTATGTAGTGCGCGTGGCTGGCTCCCGGGCGCATATAGCGCTGATAGACGTCTCGGGTCAGCACGGTCATGTTGGAGTGTAGTATCGAGTCGAGTGTCGACATTGCTGCAGCGGTCGCGCCTGCCAAAATGATGCCCGTGAGCCAGGCCGGTGCATATTCGAAAAGCAGTTCTGGAAAAATCCGATCTGGAATGGCCAAATCGGGCATCACCAGGGCTCCTCCAAGACCCACCAAGGCCGCCGGAATGTACAGCGTCATCAAGAAGATCGGAGTTGTAGCGCCCAGCCACTTGATTGTCGAACCCGACGCGGCCGTGAAGTAGCGGATCATGAGGTGTGGTTGGAAGACAATGCCGAACGACAGCACAATCATCAAGCCGAACCACATTCCCGGTGTGAAGTAGCCCTGCGGGCCGGGCAACGTTAGAAGATCTGGTCGCTGAGCGACAACTTGTCTCCACAGCTGCAGTGGTCCACCGAAGAGCTTGTAGGCCAAAACCAGGGCGCCCACCCAAATTGCGAGGTACATCCACACGCCTTGCAGTACATCGGTCCAGTACACTGCACGTAGTCCGCCGGCCATCAGGTACGCTGCAGCTACGACGAGCAAGATCAGCGTGCCCAACTCGAACGAGATGCGGCCGCCGGACGCGACCGAGATGATGTAACCCAAGCCTTGGGCTTGAACCTGGATGTACAGTAGGGTGAACAACACAGAAACGAATGCTGCGACGACCCGCACCGCTTCGCTCTCGTAGAAATCGGCCAACATGTCGGCGGGGGTGATGTACCCAAAACGCTTGCCGAGCGCCCAGATGCGGCTGCCCAGTACGTAGGTGATGGCGCCGACCATGATGGTCCAGGTCCCGGCATCCCAAAAGCCGATGCCGTGACTGTAGAAGAACCCGCCCGATCCGAGGAATGCAAAGGCGGAGTGGTAGGTGGCCACAACGGTGAGGTACAGCACGATGAATCCGGCCTTGCGACCGTAGAGGAAGAAGTCCTCGACGTTCACAGTGAGCCGGCGGTTCGCGATAGCGCCGAGGAGAATGGTCAGTAATAGGTAGGCAAAGATGAGTCCGGTGGCCACCATCCAGGCTTGCACCTAAAGCCCCTTATGTTGCGCCCAAAGAAGGACGGCGATCAAAGCACAGTAGATGACCAGGAGGTAGGCGTACAGGAATGGCATGCCGAGCACCAGCGGCTCGATGCGGTTGGCGATGGTGTTGACGAGGGGCGGCTGTGCCAGAGCCAGAATGCCAAGGAACAGTACGACCGCGACCCACCCCCGCCACGTTCGTGGTCGGAAGTGCGAGCGGTATCTGGGGTATTCTGGCTCGGGTGCCGTCGCTGGGTTCTGGTCTGACTGGCTGATCATCGGCAACCAAAGAGTACAGGGTACCGCGTGCAGAGTACAGGGAGAGGCGCGACGCTTGGTGCATGCACGCGGCAGTCCAAGACATTGGGACCTGGGTTGTTCCTGCGACGATTGGTGCTGTTGGGCGCGACTCGCTAAGCAATTACAGAACAATGAGTTGCGTGTTTACTCAGCGTTCCGATTCGTGTTGTGCCAGCCTCGCTTGGCATAGGTTCTGCACGTGACTTGGCGGGACCACCATGAGCCACCAAACCACCGACCTAACTCAGCGTTATTCGGCGTGCGCGTACGAGCACGACATCGAGATCCGCCCGGATCTCGAGACGCAGTACGCCGACGTCTTCACTCCCGCTGCCAGGGCGGCGCTTGCGGCCCTCGCTTCGTTCGATTCAGAACGAAGGACACTCATGGAAGCGCGCACGCGACGACGGGCGCAGCGTGCACAACGCAAAGAGCGCATCGCCTTCCTTGGTCCAAATGCTCTCATTCCCCGGACACAAGTCACTGTTCGCGACGCCCGTGAGGGCCGGTTTATCGGCGAGATATCATGAGTCCATTCGAGCAACAGGTAGCCCAGGCACAGACGTGGTTGAACCAGGACCGCTTTGCAGACACGGTAAGGCTCTACTCGCCACGCGAAGTTGCCGAACAGCAGGGCACGATACCAACTGATTATACAGTG
>JBDGZZ010000484.1:0-2797 GCA_039588335.1 Gemmatimonadota bacterium
GAAGTCGGAATCCTCCTCCTCGGCATCGTTGTACCGACTCGACAAGTCTCGAAGCTCCTGCCAGAGTCGTTCCAGGGACCAGGGCATGAAGTCCAGGCGATGCCGAATGCTCAGACGGTAGTTCTCCAGCAGGTTCTTGTTGCCCAGGACAGCGCTCTCGTGCTCATGTAGGAGATCAATAGGGGCGCGGGCGACGATGCTGCTCAGGTGCATGGCGGTGTTGTCGCGGTCAGCCTCGGACAGTAGCTGAAGAACCCGTTCAAGAGCAGGTGGCGTCAGCGGAAAACGGCGGCAGCAGGCAAGGGACGAGGTGTTCTCCACGTAGCCGAACCGGTCGCATGCGTTCAGGATCGTCGGAACCAGCTCATCGTCCTGGAACCAGCCCTCGTAGAAGTATTCTGCGACGGCGCTTCGCACCCATCGGTCATCATGCAGCAAGTACGGCTTGAGCGTTTCGCCAGTCAGCACGTCACGTCCCTCCGTGGCTGGTCTCGGACGCCTATCGGTTTCATTTCCTCCGCTAGGTTTTCGGCGGAGAGAGGTGGATTATCCTCGACCACGACCATGGTGCAAGGACGGGCAACAGGCGACGGCTCCGCGATGCCCGCTTGGATCGAGAGCCCGCGTGCGGTAGGATGATGATCAGAAGTTAGGTAAATGGAGAATCCCAGTCGATTGGAGTTGGGTCTGGCGGAAGCGGCGGCACGAGGTAGCGAACGAATAGGCAACACTGATTCCGAGCGGGAGCAATGCCTTATGTGAGGTGGCACCATAGCGCCGCAGGCCTGACATGGCGAGGCAGGTAAGTGCTGCTGCGGCAAGGAGGACGGAATAATCGGGAGGCACAGCTCGGATTCCTGGAGTCCGGCTCCGTGCTTGGTCTCGCTGGCGGTTTGTCGTGCCAGGGAGGAGAATGCCACCGGACACGAGCCGCACAACTTGGCAAGGAAAAGAAATGACAAACGTATTGATACTCGGCGCTGGTCACGTCACTAAGCCGCTGGTGGATTACTTCATCGAGCGCTGCGGTTGTGGAGTGACCATGGCGGCCCGAACGGTTTCGAAGGCCGAACGAATCATCGCCGACCGCCCGTTGGGGAAGGCGGTGAGTTGGGCGAGTGACCAGGAGGAGGAGCTTGCCCGCCTCGTAAGTGAGCACGACATCGTGGTTAACATGATCCCCAAAGCCCACCATCCTATGGTCACCCGGGCCTGTCTGAAGCATGGCCGGCACATGGTCACCACCTCCTACGAGACGCCGCCCGTCAAGGCCTTCGATGCGGAGGCTCGGGAGAAGGGGATCCTGATTCTCAACGAACTCGGCGAAGACCCGGGCATCGACCACTTCGGCACCCAGATGCTCCTGGACGGCATCCGGGCGGACGGCGGCCGGGTGATCAGCCTTCATTCCTACGGCTCCGGGCTCCCCTCCTTCAAGTACAATAACAACCCGATGGGGTACAAGTTCTCCTGGGAGCCCAAAGGGGTCTTTCTCGCCGCCCAGGTGCCGGCGCTCTACTTCAAGGAAGGCAAACCAATCGCGATTCCCGGCGACAAGTTGTTCGACAACCACTGGATCGTAGATGTCGAGGGGCTGGGCACGTTCGAGACCTACGCCAACAAGGACTGCACGCGTTACATCAAGCATTTCGGCCTCGACGATAATGTAACCTTCTATCGCGGGCTGCTGCGTTTTTCGGGCTACTGCAACAACATGCGCTGCTTCATCGCGCTCGGCCTGCTCAACGACAAGGACCAGCACAACTTCGCGGGGCAGACGTATCGTCAGTTCGCCGCCTCTCTGGTCGACTGCCAGCCCGCGAACGTCGAAGCGGCAACCGCCCGGTTCCTGAAAGTCGATATACAGGCCGACATCATCAACCGATTGCGCTGGCTGGGGTTCTTCGAGGATCAGCCCGTGGCGGTTGACAAGGGCTCCCGCCTGGATGCGTTCGTGGCGCTGCTCATGAGGAAGATGGCCTATGCGCCCGGCGAGACCGACATGACCATTGTGCACATTGAGATCATGGCGGAGTTCCCGGATCGTCGCGAGAGACGCTCGGCCACGATGGTTGTGGACGGTTCCCCCAATGGTGATTCAGCCATGTCTCGCGCCGTGGCCCTCCCGGCCGCGATGGCTGCCCGACTCATCCTCGACGGTCACATTCAGGCCACTGGTGTCCAGATGCCGCCCACACTGCCGAAGCTGTACAAGCCGGTGCTGGAGGAATTGGCCGAGCACGGGTTTGAGTTCCAGCTTCGGACTACCACGCTCTGAGAGCGGTGGACAATCGCCCTTGAAAGCGGGATGCTGAAACCCAGAGCACGCAACTGAGGTCCACGTCGCAGAACGCCGCAGGAGACCCAGGAATATGCCACAAATCCCCTCAATGCTCTCGACCCTGCCCTGGACCAGCCAATTCAAGGACGACCGTTTTGTCCCTTTTTCTGCCGTTGTCAGCGAGCTTTGCTTCAATCTTGCATCCTTCTTCTTCCTTCCCGATTTTTTCGGAAAAGGGAAAAGGCAAATCCCGTTGATCCGACTGAGTGCCGTGATGCGGGTCGTTTGGCAGTCGAGCACGCCCCTTCGGCTGATCCTGAGGGTTGGACGCTGAAGGTGAGCTTGCGGAAGCCCGTAGGCGAGGCTGCTACGAAGGGGCGCAACTTCCGCGAGGGCCTGAGCCGCCTGCCTCAGGGAACCTCATGCGCGCCGCCGAGGCTCCTCTGATGCCTCTTCTTGACAACCGCCACGCCGACCATAAAAGCACAGAGGCCAATCGGCACGCTGCCGCAAAGG
>JBDGZZ010000485.1:0-3910 GCA_039588335.1 Gemmatimonadota bacterium
GGTCATCAGACGCCGAGACCGCGCTGCGCCCATCGACACTCACCGCGACGCCACGGACCGCGCCCGCGTGCCCTTCGAGCGTGTGTCGGACTGCCCCGGTGCTGACGTCCCACACCTTGAGCGTGTGGTCATCAGACGCCGAGACCGCGCTGCGCCCATCGGCACTCAACGCGACGCCAGTGACCGTGCCCGCGTGTCCTTCGAGATTACGTATGAGAGAACCGGCAGGTGGTGTCAACGCGGTGTTGAGCGGGCGTAACCACGCGCCGGTTGCCATCGCTTTCGCTTGTGCAAGCAATCCTTGAATCGCGGGCGCGGTGAAGTGACCTAGTCGTCCGATAAGTTGACTCGGAAGTTGTGACAAGTCATCGCTCAAGACGTGCGCCGACAGACGTAGCGCACCCTGCACTAACCCCAGCGCCTCCTCTGGTGGCACCGCGTCATAGTCGCTCAACAATGCGTTGAGATCTGTAACCGCAGCCTTTCTGCGCAGCCACTCGAAGTGCAGCAACAGTTCGCGCAGCTCATCGACCCGACCGCTTTCGGTCAGATGATAGCTCAGATAGTGCCACGTATAGGGCTCGTTCTCAGGCAGCGTCCACCAGGCATGGTGACCGCCGCACGCCTCACCCCGTAGGGTCAATGCATACGCATCGAGTAGGGCGCCGTGCAGCTCGCTAAGCGTTGCTTCGCACTCGCGGAGAAGGTAATGGCGGATGACGTCATGTAGGCGAATATGGTGCGTGGCGAGGTCGAGCGCAAGGAGCAGAGAGAGACTAAAGAGTTTGCTACAGAGCTCTTCGGTATCTAAATTGTCAAAGCCCGTCGTCGCCTGCCAAAGCCGCCCCACTGTCTCAAGCGGGATGGGCACGTCCTCTGGAAACACCCCGAGCTCGATAAAACGTCTACGTTCGGCCTCCGTCAATAGCTCGAGACTCGCCCCTAGGGTGATCGCCACCGCTTGATGGCGCGCTTCGGCATTGTCCACGTCAAAGGCGGTGAGCCCCCGGCGCTTGAGCAGGTGGTCAGCATAGCTCAGTGCGTCTGCCATCGACTGACCCGCATCCAGCACGCGGCGGCGCAGAGCTCCATTCACGAGCTTGAGCAGTAGCGGCCACTCGCCAACGTCCGTTGCGAGACGCTGCACGGCGTCTGAGGCTTCATCTGGGAGACCGAAGCACAGCAATGTAACCGCTTCGGATTCGGTCATCGCATCCACCGCGACTTTGCGGGTCACCGGGGGCAGGGTGCTGCTGTTACGCGTCGTAATCAAACGCGCACACCACGTACCGCCTCGTAGGAACGGCTGGACGTGGGTGCCATTCTTGGAAGTCAGGTCCCCGGGCTGTTCACCGAGCGTCACCCAAAGGATCCCTTGATAGAACGCGTCTTGCACATGCTCATCGTGACACAGGGCACTGGCGAGCGTCGTCTTACCAAAACCCCCTGCGCCTTGTAGCGTCGCCGTAATCGCCAACGGCTCAGCGTGCGATTTATCGAGCAGCTGACTGACTAAGCGATCGAACTCCCTGCTTCTTTCAACGAAGTCACTGGGTGGGTCGGGCGCCATAAATGCTACCCTGGGTATCGTGCAAGGTCCTTCCAAGGTGCGCACGAACTGGGTCCATTGCTCGGGCGTCTCGACATCCACGAAGTGTGCCGAGCGCATCCAACTCGACAAGCTGTCAAAGTTCAGATTCGGCGCACCCTTGACCGGTACCACGCAAACGCCTTCTTGGCGCGCCAACCGCCACTCCCTGCGGACTACATCAGAGGCCAACGCTGCAGGGGTCATCACCAAGACCAGGTATTCCACGCTGCGGATGGCTTCCATAATTTGCAGCCACCAGTCCCGACCACCCTCCATATCCGCCAAGTCTTGCCATAGGGAAAAACCGTGCTCGTCAATCAAGCGTTGACGTAGCCGACGCGCAACGTCCTTCCCGTCACTGCGCGCGTAGGAGACAAAGATTCGGGGTTGGCTCGATTCAGGCAAGACCGAAGCTCTCCATGTACACCGTTTAGCGTTATTCAATAATAACGTCGTGCGATGGCGATATGTTACAAAATAGGCGCAACCGACTCGAGCTCGGGGCGTGCCGCTCTACTGTCTGCCCGTGTTCTGGCGACGGTGTGCAAAGGCTGTTAGGGAGAGGCCTATGTAGGAGGCCAAGGGTCATCAAACGCACTGCCCAATGGCATTTCAGTGTTGAAAAACTCGATTACAGATTCGACTTCGCGTAATCATCTACGAACCGCATCGTCAATCGGACCTGCTTCAGGGTCGCCTTCATGAGGTCGCGTTGACTGATGACCTTCTTCAGAATCCCATCTTCAATTAACGGCAGATGACGAATATTGTGTTCCGACATCAACTTCAGGGCATCCATCACCGTATCCTGCGGCGAACACACCACCACGTCTCGGGTCATCAGGTCTTCGACGCTGAGAGCAAGCGCCGCCGCTCCATGCTGCGCAATGGCTCGAACAACATCGCGCTCCGACAGTATCCCTAGCAGTCCGCCCGCAGCGTTACGAACCGGCAGGACGCCGATGTTGTGCTTCGCTAATAGCGAAGACGCTTCTTCGAGGTTGTTTTCAGAACCGCAGGCCAACAGCTCGTCATCATGCTGCGTAGTCACATCTTCGAGTTTCATGTCTTTCTCCTCTTGGCTGGGCTAGTGCGAGGGGCACAAATTCGTTCGTGCTGCACCGTAAGGATCCGACCCGTCCACACGGCCGCCAATGATCATCCTCTATTATCGTGTCACGGATATCAAGCCTGCCGACGTCGCAGGGCAGCGACAACTTCACGGAATCCGAGTCAAACTGCGGAAAACTGATTCCCAAGCTCCTCGCACACCTGAACATCCGTCACCCCTTCGTCGCTCCCCGCTTCAACGCTTCTCGCTTGAACTCAGGGCTATATCGTCTATATCGCTTCTTCTTTGTCATGCGACACCTCCCAGCGCGTCATCGCGCCAATTATAAAAGGTGTCCACGAAACCGGGCAGGTCCTAGGAGCTGCCGGTCAGATAATAGAGTTGCGGCAGGCAGAAAACGACCTATTGTGTTAAAAAACTCTGTATTTGGACGTTTCAAAAGATCTAGTCGTTGTACTGCGTCGCTATCCCATTGTTTTTGTTAGTGCCGATTTTTCGCGAACTCGCCGTCCGCGTCGTTTTCCGACTTTTTCAACACAATTTGCGCCACGAGCGCTGATTTAAACGCGATGATGCATCGTGTGCAGTGCGCAACTGCAAAAGAGATGGAGGTAGGTCCTCCGAAGTCGGCATGCAGGTGCAGGCTTCAAACCACCTCACGCTGCTGTGGCCAAAAGCCACGGTGGTGAGCGGTGAGGAAAAGGCGTACAGGATACGTCAGGTAGGAAACAGTGAGACGAGCGCAAGCGAACCACCGATGAGGCATCGAAAGAAAAAGCGGGTGACATCAAAACCGGGTCTTATTGTGTGGCCTGGGAGGAATCCAGCGGGTGCCGGCTGACTGGCTGGGTGGTGTCCGGTGTGCAGGTGGCGTGACGCTGTTTTAGGCTCTTTTGTGGAACGTGGGAACCCTTCATGTGATGGTAAGAGAAAACCCTATGAGTGAAACCCACGAAGGGGGAAAGTATCAATGCCCATGAAGGGGGCGGATCATCCTGTAGTAGCGATGAAGTCCTTGTAATGAGGATAGAGCGAAGGGGGTGAGTCAGCTCGCCCGGCGAGCAGGGTCAACCGCGTGAGCGGGAAGAGCCGTGTTCACGGGCGTCGGCCTGCCACCGAGAGGTGGTTCGCGCATGGCTGGCACGAGCCGTATGAGTCGAGAGGCTCACGTACGGATCTGTGGGGGTTGCGCCTTGGAAAGCGCATGATGTTCAGCAGCCTGAGATGGTTGCCGTGGCAAAGCTTGG
>JBDGZZ010000486.1:0-2764 GCA_039588335.1 Gemmatimonadota bacterium
ATCTCGTATTCCTGGGGCTACAAAGCGGTTGGCACTCTGGTTTATGCATGGCCGGACGCTTTGAAAAAGGCGCGCAAGGCCGACCGGATTCTACGCGCGCGTCTCGACAAGCTTGGACTCCAATTTGAAGAGATACTCACGGAGATGGTCGGTGTCGACGCCACTCATGGCCCCCTGTCCGGAGAGCCGAACCCCGACATTCCGGAAGTACAGTTGCGCATCGGTGTCCGGTCGCGCGACCGGTCTTCGGTGGAACGGTTCACCCGCGAGATAGCGCCGCTGATCTTGAACGGTCCTCCGAGCGTAACCGGTTTCGCCGGTGGCAGGCCAAAGGTCGAAGAGATCGTCGCTTATTGGCCGGCTTTGATTCCCAAGAGCGAGATCGAACCGAAAGTCGAGATCTTGAGGGCATGACGACCAAGCGAAAGAAGAGTGGCACCCGCCGCGTTCAGCTCGTTCACCTCGCACATGCGCGGAGTGGCGACAAGGGTGATACGGCAAATGTCGGTTTGATCGCGCTCAAACCACAGTATTACGAGTTGTTGGTGAAGCAAGTGACGGCAGCCAGGGTCGCCAGGCATTTTCGCGGTATCATCGAGGGCTCGGTGGAGCGCTACGAGTTGCCCAATCTGAACGCGCTCAACTTCTTGTTGCACGGTGCGCTGGGCAAAGGGGGCACGCTGTCGCTCAAGACCGATGCGCAGGGGAAGGTGTTCTCGACCGCGTTGTTGCGCATGGAGATCCCGGTACCGCGAGGACTTCGTGTCGGCTGAACCGGTGGTCGCGACACTCGCCGATGGTGTTCTCACACTCACCTTGAACCGGCCCGACAAACGCAACGCGATGGACTCGGGCCTGGTGGCAGGCCTCACTGGCGAGCTGCAGCGAGCCGAGTTGGACGGTGACGTGCGCGTTGTTGGTGTGCGTGGGGCGGGGAAGGACTTCTGCGCCGGCGCCGACCTGGCTGAACTGCTGGACTCTGCGGATAATAGTCCGGATGAGAATGCCGCCAACGCGCAAAAGTTGGGTGACGTGTTCATTGCGATGCGGCGCCTGCCCAAGCCGGTAGTGGCAGTGGTTCACGGCCGCGCGTTGGCAGGTGGTTGTGGCCTGGCTACGGCGTGCGATCTGGTTCTGGCGCATGAAGCGGCGTCGTTCGGATATCCAGAGGTGAAGCGCGGATTCGTACCGGCGATGGTGATTGCTATGCTCAGCCGCGCCGTAGGCGAGAAAGTCGCGTTCGATTTGGTGGGGACGGGACACATCCTGTCGGCCGCTGAGGCACTGACGGTGGGACTCGTGTCGCGCGTGTTACCGGCGGACGGATTCGATGCAGCTGTCCATGAGATCCTCAAGGAGTTAGCAGGCATGAGTTCGTCGGCGATGGCACTGATCAAACAACAGCTGTATGAAATCGAGGGCCGCAGTTTCGAGGACGCAATCGCGTTGGGCGCGCGGGTGAACGCGGTGGCGCGTTCGACGCCCGACTTCAAGGAAGCGATCGCGAGGTTCTTGCAGAAATGAGGCCGCTTCTTGGTGTTGTAGCGCTTGCGCTTGCCGGTTGCGCTTCCAGCGAAACCGATGCCGGCCGTGCAACAGGAGACTACTCCAGCGGTACTCACCTCGTGCTGCTCGGCACCGGTACGCCCAATGCCGATCCGCAACGATCGGGACCGTCGGTTGCGGTCGTGGTAGATGGAACGTCCTACCTGGTAGACGCCGGTCCCGGCGTAGTCCGTCGTGCCGCCGCGGCGGAGCAGCTGGGTGTGGACGCGCTCGGCGCTGCGAACTTGAATCACCTCTTCCTCACCCACCTGCATTCAGACCACACTCTGGGGTTACCCGATGTGATCTTCAGTTCGTGGACCTTGGAGCGGAAACGGCCGCTGGAATTGTTCGGACCGCCCGGCACGAAGCAGATGGTGGACCATCTACTGGCGGCGTACGAGCAAGACATCGATGTGAGAATCAACGGGCTCGAGCCGGCCGACACGGTCGGCTACCGGGTGAACGTGCACGAGATAGGTCCCGGTATCGCGTACCGGGACATCGGCCTGACCGTAACCGTGTTTGCGGTGGCGCACGGAGCATGGGAGCATTCGTTCGGATACCGCTTCGAGACCGCGGATCGGGTGATAGTCATCTCGGGCGACGCCGTGCCGAGCGAGTCCGTGGTCGAGCAGTGCAACGGTTGCGACATTCTACTGCACGAGGTGTACTCCCAGGTCGCATTCGAGCGGCGGGAACCGGAATGGCAGCGCTATCACTCCAGATCTCACACGTCGAGCGTCGAGCTGGCTGGGTTGGCCGCGCGTGCAAATCCGGGGCTGCTGGTGTTGTATCATCAGTTGTTCTGGGGAACGACGGAGGACGACCTGCTCGCGGAAGTGAGAGCAGGCTACAACGGCGCTATAATCTCGGGCAAGGACCTCGATATCTTCTAGTACACCTCCGGTACGAACGTCTGGTCTTCCATTGGGGGCCGAACGTATCCCTCACCTCTGCCGCGCGGCGGCAACTTGATCTTCTTCGTGTCGGGCTCTTCGTAAGGAATCATGCTCAGCAGGTGGCTGATGCAGTTGAGACGCGAGCGCTTCTTGTCGTCGGCGTTCACCACGTACCAGGGCGCCTGCTTGATGTCGGTGTAGTGGAACATCTCGTCCTTCGCCTTGGAGTACTCGGCCCATTTGGAGCGAGACTCCATGTCCATCGGGCTCAGCTTCCACCGTTTGGTCGGATCGTTGATCCGGGCTCTAAACCGGTG
>JBDGZZ010000487.1:0-2760 GCA_039588335.1 Gemmatimonadota bacterium
ACTGTTCAAGAGAGCGGCGGCCTACGCCGCTGTCAATATCGGGTGTAAATTCCCCAAAATCATCGGGTTAGAATTCCCCACCCTTGCAGGTGGTTAGTCCTCCTTGCAGAATGGTCTGGTCAACCGAACTGCATAGGAGGTTCTCCCCTCATGCTAAGCGTGGAGGAACGTTTCATGATCAAGCATTTGCATCGAATGGGCCTGTCCATTAGCGAGATCGCGCGACGAACAGGGCATGATCGAAAGACGGTCCGCAAGGTGATTCGCGGGGGACTGATACCGCAGGCGAAGCCTAGAAAGGCCAGAGAGCGAAAGATCGTTCCCTATGTTCCATACCTGCTGGAGCGGATCGAGGTGGGCGTCCTGAACGCCCACAAGCTGTATCAAGAGATCAGAGACCTGGGCTATCCCGGGAGAGAGACACAGGTGCGCGTCTTTGTGCAACCACACCGTGAGCGAAAACGAGGCCAAGCCACGGTACGTTTCGAGACCAAGCCCGGCGAGCAGGCGCAGGTGGACTGGGGCCACTTTGGCCATATCGTGCATCAGGGCAAGCGACGCAGGCTGTATGCCTTCATCATGACCTTGGGCTGGTCCCGGGCGATGTACCTGGAGTTCACCGTGTCTATGGACCTTGCTTGGTGGCTGCGCTGTCACGTGCATGCCTTCCACTACCTGGGCGGCGCGACCAGAGAGATCCTGCATGACAATCTGAAGACGGCCGTGATCAGCCATTCCAGCAATGGGGCCGTCCGTTGGACGCCACGCTACCTGGATTTCGCCGACTACTATGGCTTTGCGCCACGAGCTTGCAGGCCATATCGAGCCCAGACCAAGGGCAAGGTGGAGAGCGGCGTGCGCTACGTGCGTGGAAACTTCTGGCCTGGTCTGAACTTCACCGATCTCGCCGATCTCAATGGTCAAGCGCTTGCCTGGCTGAACCGGGTAGCCAATGTCCGTATTCATGGCACGACGGGCGTTGTTCCCCTCCAGCGGTTGCCCGATGAGGGACTGATGCCCATCCACGACAAGCCAGACTATGATACCAGTCTCGTTACCCATCGGCGCTGCAGCCGCGATTGTCTCATCAGCTTTGAGGGCAACTTTTACTCCGTGCCAGCCAACTACGCGACGCAGCAGGTGCTGGTCAGAGTCAGCGAGGCCGGTCAACTCTCGGTGCTCAACCAGCAAGGAGAGGTCATCGCGTGTCATCGTCTGACCGTTGGCTCCAACCAACGCGTCGTCGTCGCTGAACACTACAAGGATCTCCATCCGGACAACCGCGGTCGTAGCAGACCGAAAGCCGTCCAGGTCTCGGCCGCTGATTTCACACCGGCTCCCTGGCTCGATGCACCAACGGTCGAGGTACGCTCCCTCGGCACGTATCAAGACCTGGTGGAGGTGGAGCCATGAGCGAGATCACCTACGAGCGAGTGCGCACGCATCTCAGCCAGTTGAAGCTACAGCGCATGGCCGACTATGTGGACACCGTCGCTGAAGAAGCAGCGAAGCTCGAATGGACCTATCTCGTGTTTCTGGATCGGCTATTGGACCTGGAAGCCTCAGCCCGCTACGAGCGGGATGTGGCCATGAAGACCAAGCTGGCCCACTTCCCTTTCCGCAAGACCTTGGACGAGTTTGACTTCTCCTTTCAGCCTTCCATCAACGAACGCCAGATACGAGAGCTGGCGACCATGCGCTTTCTGGCCCATGGCGAGAACATCCTGCTCCTGGGTCCGCCCGGCGTTGGCAAGACCCACCTGGCCATTGCCCTGGGTATGGCCGCCATCGCCCAGCGCAATCACGTCTACTTCCTCACCATGGTGGATCTGATCGAGATGCTGCACAAAGACGCCAAAGAGGATCGCCTTGATCATCGGTTGCGGACCCTGTGCAAACCCAAGCTCCTCATTCTGGACGAGATGGGCTACTTCCCTCTCGATCGCCTGGCGGCACGATTCCTGTTCCAGCTCGTCAGTCGCCGCTATCAGAGAGGCAGCATCATCCTCACCAGCAACAAATCCTTCGGCGACTGGGGCGACATCTTCACTGATCAGATACTGGCCACCGCGATCCTGGACCGACTGCTGCACCACTCCACCACCATTCCTATTCGCGGCCACAGTTTCCGGCTTCGCGAGAAGCGCAAAGCTGGCGTCTTCCACGACCTCACGTCACATCCACAGGAGGACCAAGACTAGCTAGAACAAATGATCTGGGGATTTCCATTCCGACGTTTTTGGGGAATTCTGACCCGCTGTTGACACAGCTCCAGAGAAGCCAAGCCCATGTAGGAAGCATATACCAACCACGAGGCCCGAAAAAAACGGGCGCAACACAAACGACAAACTCCTCCATTGGGCCTACGTTCGAACCTGGGTGAGTGCAACGACGATACCCTCGATGCTTGATACCTGCCGCCGCAGTCCCGCATCACAGCACACGGCCGTGCCGGCGACCCACGCTGCAAAGATGCCGACGCCACGCTGGCAAAGCCAACTGCCGACCTGCAGTGAAGAGCAATCGAACGCAAGTCGAGAGATCGGCGATCATGGGAGAAACTACCCATATCATATAGTGATACTCTGACATCGTGCAAGCTGCAAGTACCAAGGCTGCTGCACTCTGTCATTCTAGTCGTCGATAGAGCCTCGGCGGTCCTCGCAAGCCGTTGCAGCTGATGGGGCGCGCACACTGCAGACGTGCTTGTACTATCCGTGGCACGTGAATCGCCCCCAACGTGCGCGGCAATTACCCATA
>JBDGZZ010000488.1:0-2753 GCA_039588335.1 Gemmatimonadota bacterium
CTCAACGACCCGCGAGGACTCGGAATCGGAGCTCGTAGGATTACTGTCAGCACCGTCGGAATCATACCGAAGCTGGAACAACTCGCAGCCCGACCGGAACAGTTCAAGGTGGCACTCTCACTTCACTCACCGATCGGGGAGCGGCGAGCTCGACTGATGCCAGTTGAACGCAAATACCCGCTCAGCGAAGTACTACGCACGCTTCAGCTATTCCCCAAGCGCGTGACCTTCGAGTATGTGATGATCGCGGGAAGGAACGACTCCGACGAAGATGCGGATGAGCTGGCGCGGATAGCACGATCTAGCGGCGCACTCATCAACTTGCTGCAGCTCCACCCCGGTGGTGGCTCCGGACTCGAGCCGACTCCCGCCACGAGAGTCCGCGGTTTCGCCAAACGGCTGCGGTCGAAAGGGGTAAACGCTACGGTGAGGCGCAGCCGCGGCTTGGACATCAGCGCGGCCTGTGGCCAGCTAAGGCTCGATATCGGACTTGGGAGCGACGTCCAGGCCAAGTAGTACGCTGGCGTCGACTAGCAGCCGCGCGTCCGGCTCCATGACCACTCTACCGCCGCCGATGGCCGCTCTAATGCGACCGACAAACGATGAGTCACCGCGCCTCACCAGAATCAAGGTTGAATCGAGTCGTTCGCCTGACGATCGGTAGTGCACCACGTCGATGCCTGTCCTGCGAATGCGCCGAGTCATCGTTCTCGCAAGACCGTCGACCTGAGTGGTATTCAGCACCTCAATCACGATTCTCTCACGTTCTCCGGGAATCCCGAACTGCTGAGAGTCATCGCCCCATGAAAAGATCCACCAAACCAGGGCACCGAAGATCAGGACGCCTGCGGCGACCCCGGTGACTACCCTTGTACGAGTGAGTTCCAAAACTCCACCGTTTCCTCTTTGAGCGGCTGGCCGTCGGCCACCATGCCAGTGATTCGTTCTCCAGCCACCACTCTAAGCACCTCCGGGAACTCGAGCGGTACGCGCGCGACGAGCTCCGCGTGTTCGTTCCCGTGAAACGAACGTCCCGGTTCCAGGAAATCGGCAAGATAGAGTACTTGTCCCACCCGATCCCAGCCTGCGTAACCCACAGAGTGGTACTTCACGGCATCCAAAACGCCGCGATCTGATTCTCCATCCATCTCCGCACGCGCCGCCGCCGCCGGCCCGTGTCTCAACTCGTCGACACCCCATGAAGCAGGCGCGAGTTCGAGCAGCATTTCCGGCGGCGCGCTCTTGAGAGCGTCGTGTAAGGCCACCGCCCGCAGCCAGCGGGAGCGCTCGCGGTCCGGAGTCTTCATGATCTCGGCCCAAACGGAACACAACGCAGCCACCCGTTCCACGTGCGCTCGACGTTTCGTGGAGATGCGCGCCCAGGAAGGGAAATCAACAGTGAGAGTCGGGTAGGACCTCATCCGAGTTACTCCAGTATCTCATCACCTGCGATTCCCACACCCACCACTATGTTGTCGATAAGGCGCGCCTTTCCGACACGGGCGGCAACGGCCACGATCGCGTCGTGACCGGCCGTGTTCACCGGGGCCATTGTGTCCGGATCGACTGCTTCGGCGTAGTCGACGTCGATCAGGGTTTCGCGGTCGAGAACCTCTCTGACAGCGCCAATCAGTGCGCGTGCATCCGTGACTCCCGACACGAACATCCCGTGTGCGGCATCGAGGCTCCGCGGTATGCTCAGCGCGGCAGCCCGCTCCTCGGGAGACAGGTAAGAGTTGCGAGAACTCATTGCCAGGCGATCCGGCTCCCGTACCGTTGGAAACACGACTACCTGCACCGGGAAGTTCAGATCATCCACCATGCGGCAGATGGCACGGGCTTGTTGCGCATCCTTGCGTCCGAACACGGCCAAGTCTGGTTCCACTACGTTGAACAGTTTCGCCACCACCGTTAGCACACCCTCGAAGTGCCCCGGCCTTCGCGGACCACACAGGTGTTCGGCGAGGGATCCCGGGTTCACGCGCACTTCGGGTTCGGAACCGTACATGACCGTGGTATCCGGCACGAAGATGCAGGCGCCGCCTCGCTGCTCGATGAGTTCGCAATCGCGATCTAGGTCACGGGGGTACGTCAGGAAATCTTCGTTCGGGCCGAACTGGATCGGGTTCACGAAAATCGAGACCACAACGACGTCAGCCACCTCGCTTGCGCGGTCGATCAACCTCAGATGGCCCTCGTGCAGGTAACCCATTGTCGGTACCAGACCGACCGTTTGCCCTGCGGCCCGCTTGCTGCGCGACCACTGCCGCATCTCCTGCAGGCCAGAGAGCCGCAACATCAATCGTAGCTGTGTGAGCCGTCCGGATAACGTCCGGTTCGCACGTCGTCGCCAAAGGCCGCCACCGCAGCCCTGACCGCATCAGCGAGCTCGGCGTATCGCTTGAGGAATTTCGCACTGAACCTGTCATTCAGTCCGAGCATGTCGTGCAGCACAAGTACCTGCCCATCACAATCAGGTCCCGATCCTATTCCGATCGTGGGAATCTCCACCGCCTCGGTCACGGCTCTGGCCACCTCGGATGGCATCAGCTCCAGCACGATGCTAAATGCACCCGCATCTTCGAGCGCTTTGGCATCGGCAACTATCCTCCCCTTGTCGTCCGGTTGCCTACCCTGAACCCTGTGCCCCCCGATGGCATGCACGGACTGAGGAGTGAAGCCAACGTGTCCCATTACAGGGATCCCAATCTCCACCAGCGCTCCGACGGTGTCCGCGATTGAGCTCCCGCCTT
>JBDGZZ010000489.1:0-2746 GCA_039588335.1 Gemmatimonadota bacterium
ATGGGCGATTCTCTTGCAGCCGGACTGAAATAGGGCGATGAGGCCTACTCTCAGACCGGCGAGACGCGAAGATTCAGAGTTCGTATTCCAGGTCAAGAAGGCAGCGCTAGGAAAGTACATTGAGCAGACGTGGGGATGGGATGAAGGATTTCAACGCGACCTTCATGTAAGGGACTACGATCCAACAACCACAGAAATAATCTCCTGGCAAGGCGCGGACGTCGGTTGGCTGGAAGTTGACAGAGAAAGCGACAAGATTTGGCTGGCTGGGATCTACATCGTTCCAGAGTATCAGAGTCGCGGGGTGGGGTCAGCCGTGATCAGGGAAATCATTAGGGAAGCGACGGAAACGCAGCTGCCTGTCACGCTGGAAGTCCTCAAGGTGAACCCGCGAGCGCAGGTACTGTATGAGAAGTTGGGTTTCGTCCTGACCGGTGAGACGGAAACACACAATTTGATGACGCTCGCCCGCTAGCCGAGGGCGCAACTTAACAAGCGCAACGCCTGAAGCTGGCAGGCGTCAATCATTCGATTGGTTTGAGCGTATGGCGGAGTCAATAGCTCGACTGAAATCACAGCGGCTGGTGGGGAGTCGCCTGCAGCTTATTCGCAGGGTCGTTATACGGCGCTGGAGACCGCGAGACTCGAGATCCAGCTATCGAGGCCTGGGGTACTCGTACTCGCGCAATGACTCAGGCTTCATCGTGATACTGTAACCCGGGGCGGTGGGAACGACGTAGCGGCCGTTCCGCATTGTCACCGGGTCCAGGAAATGTTCGTGCAGGTGGTCCACGTATTCGACGATGCGATTCTCTAGCGAGGCGCTCACACACAGGTAATCGAAGATCGCCAGGTGCTGCACGTACTCGCACAGGCCAACCCCTCCCGCATGGGGGCAGACGGGGATCCCGAACTTCGCTGCCATGAGTAACACGGCGAGCACTTCGTTCACTCCCCCAAGACGGCAGGCATCGATCTGGCAGAAACTCATTGCTCCGGCCTGCATGAACTGTTTGAACATGATACGGTTCTGACACTGCTCGCCCGTGGCAACGCCGATCGGCGCCACCGCCTTGGCGATGGTCGCGTGCCCCAACACGTCATCCGGACTCGTCGGCTCCTCGATCCACCACGGATCGAAGCGGGCCAGTTCATGCACGCGCTCGATCGCTTCATCGACATCCCATATCTGATTGGCATCCAACATCAGTGTTCGAAAGCGCCCAATCTCCTCTCTGACGAGAGCGCAGCGCCGCAGATCGTCTCCGCGGTCCACGCCCACCTTGATCTTGAAGTGGGTCCAGTCCGCAGCGATTCCCTCACGGCATAGACGGCGGATCTCTTCGTCCGAGTATCCCAGCCAGCCGGCCGACGTGGTGTAGGCGGGGTAGCCGTCACGCTGCAGCGCCGCTTCGCGCGTTGCACGGGTGGGCGCGTGCTTCCAGAGTAGAGCCAGGGCCTCATCCGGCGTGATCGCATCAATGATGTAGCGAAAATCCACGCAGGAGACCAATTCCTCCGGCGTCATGTCCGCCAGGAGCTTCCAAAGCGGCTTGCCCTCGGTCTTGGCATACAGATCCCACACGGCGTTCACGATAGCCGCCGTGGCAAGGTGGATCACGCCTTTCTCCGGCCCGACCCACCTGAGTTGTGATTCGCTGGTCAGCCGGCGGTGGAACCCAGCCATGTCCGCGCGGATCTCTTGCAACGTGAGCCCGCACACGAGAGGCGCCAAAGATCGAACTGCCGCGACGCACAGCTCGTTCCCACGACCAATGGTGAAGGTGAGCCCGTGGCCCTCGATCTCGTCCGGATGGTCCGTACGCAGGATTACGTACGCTGCAGAGTAGTCCGGATCCGTATGCATCGCATCGGATCCGTGCCGACCTAAAGAAGTCGGAAAACGAACGTCCGAGACATCAACGCTCGTAATGGTGACGGTCATGACGTGACCATACAGCGGATGCGGGTTGGGCTCACTCAGCCCACGGGTACATAGATGTTCGTTATCAACTCTTCCGCAGGAGTCGACTCTGGATCGTTCATGTACTCCTCCCACATCGGCATGTACTTGGCCCAGTCCGCTTCCGATTCCAGCATCCCTTGAGCCTTCATCCACTCGGTGATCTGACCGTACGTCTCCATCAGCTTGGGGTAGGGCCCTTCGTGGATGAAACGCAGTGCCTGACCGCCGGGAACTTCACCCACGGTTACCTCACTCTCATCGGTATCCGCCGCGGGAGCCGCCGCGATCGGTATGGCAACCGTGAACTCAATTCCCTCGGGATCGTAGCCAGTGTAGATGGCACGAGGCGGGCTGGCAAACTGGAGGCCGTGCGTCCCTGCAAAATGATGTAGCACTTCGAACGCTTTGCCCATGGTGGCGGAAATTTCATTGGGATCGGTGCCGCACGCCGATGAGTACTGCGCGGCCAGCACGGGCGCTACGGTTATCTGCTCGGGCTCTTTCATGTTAGTGTGCCTCCGTTCAAGATATCGGCGAGCACTCTCACGAAGAAACCCAACTCCTGCGAGAGCGCTACCATCTCGCTGAAGATGTCACCGTAAGCTACCCGCGGCGTGATCGATGTCTTCGATCGCGTTCTCACCACGGGCAGCCGAATCACTGTGTTGTTAGTAGCTAGGTGACCCACCAACAAGATACTGCAGTTGGCCCCGGCGCCGTTAGCGCTGCGCCGCCCTCCGCTCCAGCTCGCGACGCACGATCTCGAGCTCTGCCTGGGCC
>JBDGZZ010000490.1:0-2726 GCA_039588335.1 Gemmatimonadota bacterium
GGTAGCGCCGCTCATCGTACGTCGCTTCTGCGTCGTACAGTTGGATTGAAAGGCCGCAGAAACCCGATTCCTGGTTGTTGCAGGACAACTCCAACGCTCGCCTGCCGTCGGCCTCTTGTACCACCGTGGCCAGGGCTTCTCTGGGTTGATGAGCGAAAGCGTTGAAGTAGCCGCCGAGATCAGTGCGATTGCTGCGCCCAAAGTCGGCCACCACGAGGCTGTTGCCTGCCGTCGATCGGGTAACGTTCCTGACCCGTAGCGGAACAGCAGGGGGGATCGCGTCCCTTAGCCGCCGCACCCCCAATCTCGGTTGGGGCGACACAGCGATGATCGCCACGCGCCCAAAGCGGAGTTGGGCGATGTCGTTGAACCCCCAATCCTCCAACGCCACAGTGTGGGTCAGGATCGAAACGGGGCGGGTCTGGGCAGTCACTACCGGTGTAACGAGCCCTAGTGCGGGAAGCAAGCAGCAGACGATTCTCCTCATAGTTAGGCGACAATATAGGTATTTTGTCGCCATTGAGTAGCACTGGACCTCCGTTCTCACGTACCTTGGCATAGGGTAGGTCGCTGAACAGTGATGGAGATGCTCTTGTGGAAGATCCTGTGTAGGCCTTCCTAGTGCTCGCCGGTTCAGCTAGTGTGCAGGAGCGTTCGGAGTACCTGAAACTGGTTTCCCTCGATGTCGGACAGGGTGACGCTATCGTCGTACGGCCTCGGGAGGGTAAGGTCGCGTTGATCGACGCAGGGCGTGGAGTGGGGGCGATGTCGAGTTATAGGGCTTTTTACAGTGTGAAGAAGAACTCCGACCGTCGGTCGCGAACTCATGACAACTATCCCATTAACCTCGCCACATTCAGAACGGCCGTCCGTACTGCCATGAACCCAAAGAACAACACAGTCGTAACCAGCACTGCATTGGTGACCCACTTGTTACGCAGCTCGCTTCCTACCCACTCCTTGCGGTTGTTCATGAGCAGTAGTGTCAGTGCAAGGAGTGGCATGAACAGCGAACCCAGTACGGCGTATGTGAGTTGAGCGCGCTCCACGGTGAGCCAGAGTAGAGGTAGCGGGACTACGGTGATGAACAGCAGGTAGATCCGGTACGAAGAGGTCGAAGCCAACTCGGCACTTTGCACCTGGGACGTTTCCGACCTCTTGCTGAGCCGCGTGAAGTCGGCAAATAGGTAGGGAACGCTCTGCCACACGCCGAGCAAGCTAGAGAATACAGCTCCCCAGAACCCTGTCAGCAGGACCCACTTGCCAACGATCCCGAGCGATGCCGCGAGCTGCTCGGCCAGCTCCAGAGCCATTGTAGGTCCACGCTCCAGTTGTGCACGCGATCCGATGATGATCATGGCAACGCCGAAGATGGCTGTCATGGCGTAACCGACGCCGAGATCAATGCGACACTCGCGCGCACCCTCGGTACCCCTGCGGCCCTTCTCTCTGATCCAGTACCCGTATGAAAGGAGCGTCACCGTACCGCCGACACCACCGAGCACACCGAGCATGTATGCAGATCCCCCGGCTGGGACTCGGGGAAATACAAGGCCGATGCCCACGTCCGCCCAACCGGGGTTGCTCAACGCCGCCGTGAGTATCACGGTGAAGAACATGATGCCGATGAATAGTCCCATGAGTCGCTCGAAGAGCCTGAAGCCACCCTTCCAGACTAGGGCCGCCCCAATCAGCGAATGTATGGTGCCCCAGATGATCTTTGACGTTCGGAGGTCGTCGCTCAATGGAAGTATCCCGGTCCCAGCGACCCCGCACGCGTTCATCAGTGCGCCGCCCGTGAAAACGGTCCATATCAAGAGGTATCCCAGAAATACCCAACGAATCCATCGTCCCAGCCGGTCGGTCCAGCCTTGGAGCAGGGAAGTGCCGGTCGCCATCTGCCACCTCGCGATCCCCTCGTTCAGGAACCACTTGAGTAGCGCGCCGATCCAAGCTGCCCACAACAGTGCCAGTCCATGACGCGAACCAGCCAGGCTCGCCGTGAGGAGGTCGCCCGCGCCAACCCCGGTTGCCGCTATGAGTATGCCGGGGCCGAGAAGTGCGAGCGTGCTGGGTCTTATCCTCATGCGATGACTCCGTCAGTCCGTCCCAAGTATGAGAGGATGGTTCTGGGACGGCAACGTTGCCGGCCCGCCATTCAGTGCTTGACCCGGTGCCGCTTCCCACACCCAGTACATTTATCCCGTCCCAGTTACTGGAGCGGGTAACCTGAAGCTGACCCAGAAGTCGATCTTTCTGTTTTGGATTCCCCTTGCAGCCACGTGGCTAATGATGGCCGCCGAGGGTCCTTTTTTGGCTGCAGTTATCGCGCGGTTGGCGGACCCGAAATTCAACCTGGCGGCTCATGGTGTGGCTTTTGCTTTCGCGCTGCTCGTGGAGGCACCCGTGATCATGATCATGAGTGCTTCGACTGCGCTGGCGGAGGATGCCACCAGCTTCCGTAGGCTACGCAACTTCACCTACGTTCTGAATGCCAGCGTCACCGCTGCGATGCTGGTGATGCTGGTGCCAGCCGTATTCGACGCCCTGATGAAGGACGTCATCGGCCTCCCAGACGAGGTGGCGAGCCTCACTTACGTCGCTTTGTGGATCCTCCTGCCGTGGCCCGGCGCTATCGGGTACCGCCGGTTCTATCAGGGCCTCCTCATTCGCGAAGGCAACACCCGCCTAGTCGCATTCGGCACCGTTCTAAGACTCGCCACGAT
>JBDGZZ010000491.1:0-2723 GCA_039588335.1 Gemmatimonadota bacterium
GATAACGAGCCGGTGGTCCACCGAGCGGTCGGCATCCGACAATTCCGCCGTTTCGTCGACGTCCACGATGCGAACCCGGTTGGCCGGCTTGCGGAAATGGTCTGCGGCAACCCGCGTGGCTATCGAAAAGGCCCATGTCTTCAGGCTTGCGCGCCCCTCGAAGTTGGGCAGGCCGCGGTCGATCCGGATCAGTGTTTCCTGGAGGAGGTCCTGGGCGACGGCGGGTTCTCCAACGTATCGCTTGAGGTACCGAAGCAGAGGTTCCGACAGCTCCGCGGCAACGAGCGCCAGTGGAGGCGGATCGTCAGAGGCTTCCATGGCTTCCTCCTGTGAGGAACTCGCCCAGTCGCGAATATGAGGAGCCCCGCCGGGGGCGGCAACCCCCTTCAGGGTCGCCGCCTGTGCGCCAGCATCGCGTTCCGTTCCGTCGTGCTCCGCATCTCACGCCGCGGCCTGGCTCGTCGTTACCGAGCCTTCCTGCTGCAGCTTCGCGATGATCTTGTCGGCCACCTCTCGTGCCACCGCCTTCCGTTCTTCTTCAGGTACGTCGTCCATCGAGAAGAGGTCGGTGTACCGCTTGTACAGCGGCAGCGCATCGATGTGAACGACCTTCTCCTCGTCGATCATTCCCTTGAGAACGCGCCCGTGGCACTTGAGGAAGCAGCCATCGACCATGATGGTCTTGTCCGCTTCCGTGACCCAGTGTGCCATCGACGAATGGGGCACGAAGAACGCTTCCGCATGACAGGCGCGGGCGACGGACGGTAACTCCTGCGCGACCAGATTCGCTGCCAGCCTCGCGATTTCCCCTCGGATGCAGGGGCCTTCGCACGATAGCACGGGGATACTCTTGGCCTCGATCTGCTGCTGCGCGTACGCCTCCCCCGCCGGGCAAGACCCTTTCACGCCGCGCACGTCCAGTGAGAAATCAGGTGTGTAGTTTTCCATGGCGACTCCATTCGTAAGACTGCGTCCGAGCGGATTTCCCGCTCGTCGAGCAAACTACCTGCAGCACGGTTCGTCAGGCCCCGTCGCGGACTGTGCCTGAGACCCACAGGCTGGTCCGGTCAAGAGGGCGAGAGCGCTGTCCAGCACCTTCCGGGCGGGAACCCGCCGAATCGCGTCGGCCAGCCGGATGGCTTCGCTTATCTGCCGGTCGCTGATGCCGGCCTTCCGCGCCTCAGGGACGTGGTATTCGATGCAGGGCACGCAGTTGCTGCCCAGTGCGGCACCGAGTGCCACGAGCTCCCGTTCGACACTGCTCAGTTCATCCATTCTCATCCGCTCCCTCTCAGTTTCCGAGCCGGCCTCCCTGGGGAAATCCTTCTCCTTTGCGGGGCCCTCATATGGTTGGACGGATGTGGACTCGGAAGGGATACACCGTCACGCCCACGGGCTCGCGAGGCCGTGCCCGGTCAGGCAGGTGTATCCCTGTCGCCCCCCATCCCGTCTATCCCATAGAAAACACCACAACGGCAGTGGGTGACCGACGGCAACATCGACGGAGGAGAAGCAAATGCAACAAATAAGAGCAGTGATCGGCGTCGCGTGGGTTCCGCTCCTCAGCGGCTGCATGGCGATGGGAGGGCTGGGACATACGAGCGGCCTGCTGGGGACGGGCTTGGGCGGCCACATGGAGAGCGACAAGAAGGCGCTGTTGCTGCAGCGTGCCGAAGCCAGCAACGGAGGTCTCACGATCGGGCTCTCCTTCCCTCCGCCGACCAGTGGCACCGTGGTTACAATAAGCGCGCTGCTCCGCTCGGACCCCGGCGATCAGGAGCCGACCGAGGGGGAGATCTGGCTACGAGTCCAGACGCCCGGCGGAAGCGTGGATCGGCTGCGCATGCAGAGCGTGCGTTCCTCTGGTGCGGCGACACACCGAGCGCGGTATGGCTTCGTGACCCCCGGCCTCTATGTCGTAACAGCGGACGCTCGGTTGGGAACGGGAGCGGACGTACGGACGGTGTCGGTGACGACCAAGGTGGAAGTCTCTAGAGAAGAGCACGTTGACCGACATTTACGACTTCAGTCCGGGCTACCTCCCGTTCGGGATTCCCACTCTTGGTAGAAACCGCAATCCGACCAAGGCATTCACTGGATGAGGCGGAGGCCGGGATCACATTAGACCATGGAGGTACGTCCAAATGACCGATGAACGCGAACGAGACCGGGATTCCTGCTTTCCCGAGGAGGGCGGGCCCTCCGAGGGGATGATGGAAGGGATGATGAGCTGGTGCGCTGAGATGATGCCCCGTATGAGGGCGATGTGCTGCGGACCTCAGAACGACGAGGAGGAAACCGCCGACGAGTCGACACAGGAGGCATGAAGAGGGCGTGGATCCGGAGAAAACGGTGGAGCGCCAGTGACGCCGCCGGGTGGGTGCGGGTTAACCGAGCGCGCGAAGGCTCGCGGGTCCGCAGCTTCCAGACATTGAGTGGGCACAGGCAGCGTGGGAGGGTATTGACTCTGTATATAGGTACAGCCTTTACCTTCTCAAGCGGTGGGAGGAATGGCCATGGCGCTTCGCATCGGACAACTGGCGGAACACGCGCGGGTCAACGTCGAGACCGTTCGTTTCTACGAGCGGCGCGGCCTGATTGCCGAACCGGAACGGACGCCGGCGGGCTATCGGCAGTACACGGTTGAGACGGTCCGTCGGATCCGGTTCATCAAGCGGGCGCAAGATCTCGGGTTCTCGCTGTCTGAGATAACGGAACTACTC
>JBDGZZ010000492.1:0-2713 GCA_039588335.1 Gemmatimonadota bacterium
TGTCGTGAGGCCACTCCATTGCACCTCGACGTTGGCGTTGTCGATCGGGCTGCCACTCTCGTCGGCGATGCTAATCACGGCTCTCCCACTGTTCCGCTTCCCCTGTGTCCGTAGTTGCAGCGCGATGCCGCTCACGTGGATTTGCGGCTGGGGAATTGGATCGGTGGTGACAGATAGGACCGCACTCAACAGTGACTCGTTCCCCGCTGCGTCAACGGCCGAGACCTGAAAATCGTAGGGCGTCTCAGGCGTCAAGCCGACGGCGGTATGGTTGGTACTCGACTCACTGGAAACCGGGACGCCATCGCGGTAGATGTTGTAATGGGTCACGCCGACGTTATCGGTCGAGGCGTCCCACACGAGATCGACGGTTGTACTGGTCTTACCCGGGGACGTGAGGTTCTGAGGCTGGCTTGGAGCAATGGTGTCGGGTGCCGCCACGGTTGTGAACCCGAAGGTGGCGGAAAAGTCTCCCGCACCGAGGCTATTGTTGCCGCGCACGTGCCAGTAGTAAGCGGTCTCGTTGAGCAGTGTGCCTGGAGGCAGTGTAATGGTGTCCAACGCCGTGTTGGTTGAAAAGACAACGGAAGCAAATGCGGTATCCGTTGCGACCTCGACGTCGAAGTCGTCGGCCGTGCCGGCCCATTCTAGCGTTGGTTCTAGCGGCACGTCGACCGTACCGTCGGCCGGCAACTGGAGGGTCGGCGGGTCCGGCGGTGCGGTGACGGCCACGGTTGTGAAGCTCCACACAGCGGAAAAATCACTCGTGCCGTTGGCATTCGACGCATTGGCGCGCCAGTAGTAGGTCGTCAGATGATCCAACGCTCCTACGGCCACCGTGTACTGTGTCGTCGAGACGAAGGCGGCATCGACGATATTGCCGAACGCCGTATCGGTTGCGACCTCGACCGTGAAGTTGTCGCCTTCTCCCGTCCACGTGAGGTTCGGCGTGAGACCGACATCTACAGTCCCGTCCAACGGTGAAGCCAAGACCGGCGGGTCGGGCGGCGGACCGGTACCGGAGCCGAATTCAAACGCTCCCATGTCGGGGGCTGTACCGGAATATTCAGTGGGTAGAAGATCCAGAACCGTAATTCCCTGCCACACGTAGAGCGCCGTACCGGCGTCGATGGCTGGACTCCCTGCCGGCAACTCGAGATCTGCCGTGAGAAGGGGATCTGCGAAGACACTGCTGGGGACGTCGACGTTCGAGCCGCTATTGTCGGTGCCGTTGTTGAAAAACAGATTGTAGGCCAACTCGGAACCTGCGTCGACATTCTTGACCGCGATCACCGAGTGGTCAACGAAGATGTTGTTGAGCACGATTGTGCTGTCACCACCGGTGATGCCGTGACTGTTGTTCTTAAAGGTGTTGTTAAAGACGTGGATGCGCTCTGGTAAGCTCGCGGCCCGAAAATCCTCGTTCGTGACCGATCCATCCATCATGCCAATGCCGACATCGATGTTGTTGTAGATATTGTTGTAGCTGATCTCGATAAAGCGGTCGGTGGGAACGTCGTAATGAATGAGCTGAATCCCATCTTCCCCGTTGCCGTAGATCTGGTTCCGAGTGATGATGATGTTCAACGGCGGCCCGGTGTAGCTCTGCATGCGGATCTCAATGCCGTCGTCATTGTTGTTGCGGATGAGGTTGTCCGCCATGACGAGGTCGACGTCATTGTCGAGATCGAGGCCGTCATCGCTGTTGAGCTCGAACGTGGAGAACTGCACCAAGCCACCGCTGCCGTCTTCATAGTCCACGCCGTCGCTGGTATCCCACACTCGGCAGTTGAGCAGGTTGAAGTAGGCGCGCGGCGTGATACCATCGTCCGCATTCTGGATGGTCACACCCTGGATGGTCGCCCAGGGTTCGGCGCCACTCGGGATCTCGATCACGAAAGCTGCGCCGCCGCCGTCGAGGATAGTGCTGGTGATAAAACTGGTGTCACCGGTGGTGAGGAACTGGGATGCCAAAGTGATGGCTTTAGTGATGGTGATTTGCCCAGTGTAGGTTCCCGGTGCCAGCAGGATGGTGTCACCCGAGCTCGCGGCGTCGTGGGCTGCCTGAATGGTCGAGAAATCTCCAGGAACGTTTACGATCGCGAATTGGGGAGATTGAATGAGGGCTGCCGCCTCCGGTTGGACGGTGTCCTGACAGGCAGCGAGAACGAGGGTGGCTAAGGCAAACAGGGCGGCGCTTCTCATAGCGTTGGACCTCCGGCTCGGGCCTAGCTACTCCGTTGGCGCCTCAGCAGTCTCGTCGTCTGGCGGGTGTCCAATGGGGCGTGCGCCAGGCGGCGGGGCCACAGGGGCCGCCGATGACCCTATGATGAAGGGCGGTGCGAGGGCTTGCAAGCGTCATGCCGGTCGGCTGCGGGCCGATCCGCTCTATGATCCTTCCGCTCAAACCCCGCTTCCAGGGGTAGCTGGAGAGATACGATACGAGTGAGAAGTGTGAAAGGGCGCAGATCACGCTGATTCGTGAAGGCTGACGTGGATGGCTCCGCTGACCGGGCCGATTGGCATTAATCAGGTGGTTTCTGTGTGATCTGAGGCCCCGATCTGCGTTGACCTGCAAGTCTTTGCATTATCTGTGGCGGCAGATTGACCCGGATGGCTCCGATGATGGCCCTGAACCGTGGCGATCCGCGTGTATCAGCGCTATCTGTGGCTCTGACTCACGCTTCTCGTCTCGAAGGTCGATTGAACACGA
>JBDGZZ010000493.1:0-2703 GCA_039588335.1 Gemmatimonadota bacterium
AAGTGTTGCCAGGACCGGGGACGCTCTACGGGACAATCAAGCGACTGCTCGAGGCCGAACTGATACAAGAAGCAGCACCTGGGAGCCACACGTCGGATGACCCGCGTCGCCGCTACTATCGACTTACTCCACTCGGCCGCCAAGCTGCCGCACTCGAGACCGAGCGACTGAGCACCCTGGTGCGCATTGCCCACGACAAGGCGCTGCAAAGGAGTGCTCGATGACGAGTAGTAGTCTTCCACACGCTGTCGTAAGGGCATACAAGACGGCGCTCAAACTGTATCCGAAGACATTCCGTGCTCATTACGGTAGCGTAATGCTCGAGGCGTTCACCGATCGCTACACGCAGGTGATACAACACGCGGGTGCATGGGCAAGCGCTCGATTCTACATGTGGGTCATACGTGACCTGTGTTTCTCTCTCGTGCGTGAGCATGTCACGAGCGCAATTCGATGGTTGCGCCAGAGTCACGCGCGCCGCCCGGGCATGGCTGCCATGATGGATATCAGGTACGCCCTCCGCAGCATGCGTCGCTCGCCCGGTTTCACACTGGTAGCACTCGTTACGCTGGCACTCGGCATCGGCGCCAATGTCGCCATGTTCAGCACCGCTCACCAAGCGTTAGTCGGTCCCCTGCCCTTTGTTGATCCCGACCGCTTAGTGATGGGCCGCGCCACATTCGACGGCAACTTGAACCCGTGGGCTGCCGGCGCGGACTACTTCGATTACAGAGATCGAGCCGACGCGTTCGAAAGCCTCGGCACTATCATGCCGTTCGGTCAGAATCACACCATCAGCGGGGGTGAAGAACCAGAGCGCGTGGTAGGTACGGCGGTCTCGACCAACCTGTTCGCAACGCTCGGCGTGAATCCCCAGCTAGGACGTCACTTCGCTGCAGACGAAGGTTTGGCGGACGCACCGGATGTGGTGCTCGTAAGCCATGGCTATTGGCAACGCCGGTTCGGCCAGAGCCAAGACGTCCTTGGCGCAACGCTCAGCATCGATGCAGAGACATACACGATAGTAGGAGTGATGCCGCAGGGTTTTCAGTTCATGCCGGAGGTTGAGTTCTGGCGCGCCATGCGACCCGATCGGGACGGGGCATCTGACCGGCGGTATCACAACTGGCTGTTGGTGGGACGACTCCTTACCGGCGTTTCGCTGAAAGAGGCTCAGAGCCAGGTAGACGTCATATCCGCTCAACTGGAAGCGTCCTATCCCGAGACTAACGATGGCAAGGCACTGTTGCTCGAAGAGTTGCGTTCGGTGCTCGTGGCCGACTTTCGCGCGCGACTGTACCTGCTGACGGCGGCGGTCGGTTTGGTTCTGCTAATCGCGTGCGCCAATGTGACTGGCATATTGTTGGCCCGTGCACCTGCCCGACGCGTGGAGTTCTCGGTGCGAGCGGCGCTTGGTGCCTCGCGGGCGCGCCTCGTGATGCAACTGCTTGCCGAAAACGTCGTGCTTGCTGTGGCCGCTGGAGTGCTGGGAACCCTGATGGCGGCGTGGATGCAGCAGATGATCCTCGAGTACATGCAGATGGACGTTCCGGGGACTGCCGCTGGAATCTCCGGATCGATGTTGGCTTATGCGGTAGTGCTGTCGGGTGTGACCGGGTTGCTGGTTGGGATCTATCCGGCACTCGGGGCCGCGCGATCCAATCTCGCTCAAGACCTCAAGGTTGGATCGCATAGGGTCACGGGCGGTGGTACCCGATTTCGGGCTGGATTGGTCGTTGCGCAGGTCGCCGTGTCGGTCGTCCTCCTTATCGGGTCAGGACTACTGATACAGAGCTTCGCGCGTGAGCGAGCAGTAGACCCCGGGTTCGATCCGAACAACCTCCTGACGGTAGAGCTAGAGTTACCGCGCAGTAAGTACACCCAGGAGGATGGCCGAATCCAATTCTTCACGACCCTGCTCGACGACGTTCGAGCAATCCCGGGTGTTCGTTCCGCTAGTATCATCAATCATCTACCGATTCGCAGCCCGCGCAACACCTTCCACGTGCATCTGCCGGCCGATCCGGAAAACAGCAGCAGTGCCTATTTGCGTGCTACTGTTCCGGGATACTTCGAGACCATGGGCATACGGCTGCTCGCCGGACGTGGCATCGAGGCGCACGATGAAGACGGGGCGACGCGAGTAGTTGTGATCAACCAGCGGACGGCGCAGGCGTACTTCCCCGACGGTGACGCTGTCGGCAGACAACTAGTTGTGGACTTCTTTGGTGATGCCACGGTGCTGGAAGTAGTCGGCGTGGTCGGCGACGTGCGGATGAGCGAACTAAACGCGCCGCCGAGACCCGCTGTATACTTGTCGTACAAGCAGAGCCCCTACAACACGATGCAGCTTGCCGTGCGTACCGACGTTGAGCCTACGACTATCATACGCGCCCTCCGGAACGCCGTTTGGAATCTCGACAGCGATATCCCACTCGCGAGCCTCGCAACCATGCGGTCTCTCATAGCCGGCTCCATGGCCGAGCGCAGAACCATAGCAGTATCTGTAACACTTTATGCGGCGCTGCCATTGTTGCTTGCTGCTGTAGGTCTCTATGCAGTGTTGGCGTACCATGTGAGTCAACGTGGCCACGAGCTGGGTGTGCGCATGGCGTTGGGCGCCGATCCCCGCGAACTCGGCCGCTCGGTTCTCTCACAAGGCGTGGGTCTCGTCGCGGTGGGCCTCTTGGTCGGACTTGCCGG
>JBDGZZ010000494.1:0-2698 GCA_039588335.1 Gemmatimonadota bacterium
GCAAGTCGTTCTCGCGATTGTTCTTGCAGTACTCTGTACGTCAATCGAAGCTGCGCCGCTGCTTTCGTTGATACAGGAGCCACAATGCCTCAGATTGCCTGAGTGAATCTGGTTCTCAAGGCTCGCAACACGGGGACGGAGCATATGTGGTTCAACCGAATGCCTTTGGAGTACTGGTTCGACACGCATCAGTACGAAGTCGAAATAGATGTGGGGGAAAGTGCCGTCAAATACTTGACCTTCGACCAGTTGGATATTGACCTCGCCAATCTTCCCCTCCGGTACGGCTATCACCTGGGCAGTCCGGATCTGAGGAACCAGATTGCCGAGCAGTACGACGGGCTGGAATCCAGTCACGTCATCGTCACAAACGGGGCAAGTGAAGCCAACTTCGTAATCGTGGCGTCACTGGTGGAGCCCGGGGATCACGTGATTGTCGAACATCCGAATTACCCTTCTCTCTATGAGGTTCCCCGATCGCTGGGGTGCGAAGTGAGCCTTTCTCGACTACGGCCCGAGAACGGCTTTCGTCCCGATCTTACGGAGCTGGAGGCACTCATTACGCCCAATACGAAACTCATCAGCCTGACACACCCGAATAACCCAACCGGCTCGATGATTTCGCTGCAGGAGCTCGAAACGGCGATTGACCTGGCGGAGTCCCATGACATTCACTTGCTGTTTGACGAGACATACCGGGAACTCGCGTTCGGTGACCGGCTGCCTGGCGCCGCCACGTTGAGCTCCAAGGTCGTCTCGATCTCGAGCATGTCGAAGAGTTATGGCCTGCCCGGGATCAGGATCGGCTGGCTCGCCACGAAGGATCAGGCGATACTCGATGGAGCTCTTGCCATCAGAGAACAGCTGAGCATCGCAAACGGCGCGATCAATGAAGAGATCGCTCTGTCAGTACTACGGAAGAAGGGCGAGTTCATTCTGCGAGCCAGGCAGCACGTGAGCGACAACTTCGCGACCGTATCATCCTGGATGGACAGCCAGGACAAGTTGGAGTGGGTGCCTCCCGAGGCAGGAGTGGTTGCCCTACCATGGATCAAACCTGGGGTCTTGTCGGACCCTGAGAACGCATACCACGCTCTGGTTGAACAGTACAAGACGTTCGTGATTCCAGGCAGGTGCTTCGAGATGGATAACCACTTCTTCCGGCTAGGGTATGGCGGGACGGCGGGGGAGCTGGCTCGGGGGCTCGAGAACATCGGCAAGGCACTGCGAGATTGAGCGACAGTTCCAAACTGGTCCGCAGAATGTTACATATCGACAGTCTTTCTCAGACTCGGTTGAAGTACATCAGTAGTACACGGATCGCGTAGGAGGTATCTGATAATATGAAATACAAGCATCTGGTGTTCTTTATGTCTCTAGCAGTTTCTCTCGCAGCGTGTTCGTCGTCAAATCCTCTCCTGGAGGAGTGGGATACGCCATTTGGCGTACCACCCTTCGATGAGATCGAGAACGAGCACTATCTACCAGCTTTTAGAGCAGCGATGGCTGAGCATGCTGTGGAGATCGATGCGATTGTTCAGGACCCCGAGCCCGCTACCTTTGCCAACACGATCGAGGCACTGGAGCGGAGCGGCAAGTCTCTGAGTCGCGTGTCCAACGTCTTCTTTGCCATTGAGTCGGCCCACTCTAATGACCCAATGCGAGAAGTGGCACGCACTGTGGCACCGGAACTCGCGGCGCACGGTGATGACATCACGCTAAACCGTGATCTGTACGCTCGGGTGAAGCATGTTTACGACCAACGAGACGACCTCGACCTGGGTCCCGAGCAGCAGAAACTGCTCGAGGAGACTCACAAGAGGTTCGTCCGCAGTGGCGTGAACCTCGATGACGCGGGTCAGGCTCGGCTGCGCGAGATCAACGGTGAATTGGCGGAATTGTCGCAGAGGTTCGGGCAGAACCTGCTGCAGGAAACGAACGAATTCGAGATGCATGTGACAGACCAGGGTGACCTCGGCGATCTGCCCGCGAGTCTTGCTGCCGCGGCAGAACAAGAGGCGGTAGAGAGAGGGCACGAGGAGGGCTGGTCGATCACTCTGCAGCGTCCGAGTCTGAATCCGTTTCTGCAGTACTCTCCCAATCGAGAGCTGCGTCGCGAGGGGTTCACGGGCTACGCCATGCGGGGCGACAACGACAACGATGCGGACAACAAGGATATCCTGACACGGATGGCAGCTTTGCGCGCCGAGCGTGCCCAGTTGATGGGTTACGAGACCCATGCGCATTTTGTGCTGTCCGACAACATGGCAGAGAATCCCGATCGGGTGTTCGAGTTTCTCGATCAGATCTGGCGGCCAGCGCTTCGGGTGTCCAAGAACGAGAGGGACGCACTGCAACAGATGATGCGTGAGGAAGGTGCCGGAGGTGATCTGCAGGCTTGGGACTGGCGCCATTACGCCGAGAAAGTACGCAAGGCTCGCTACGATCTCGATGAGCAGGCATTGCGGCCGTACTTCGAATTCACAGCAGTACGGGACGGCGCCTTCATGGTGGCCAATCACTTGTTTGGGCTGACGTTCAACGCACTCGAAGACATGCCCAAATGGCACGAGGACCAGCAAGTATTCGAAGTGAAGGAGGCCGACGGTTCCCATTTGGGAATCCTGTACATGGACTTCTTCGCTCGGGAGAGCAAGAGCGGTGGCGCGTGGATGAACGACCTAAGGGCTCAGTCGCG
>JBDGZZ010000495.1:0-2691 GCA_039588335.1 Gemmatimonadota bacterium
GGTAGGTGTCCCCGAACCTCTTGATATCATAGATGGCGGAAAGAGGCTCGACACGCCGCGGGGCGCCCAACACGAGATATGTCGTTTCGGGTGTATTCTCCAGGACCACGATCTCCATGTCCGCGGGCAAGGAAAATCGCAACTCCATCAGCGTCGCCGCTGGATCCGACCGGAGTCGTTCCTTGAATCCCGGGTCGGACCAGGCTTTGGCCATAATCTTTCCCATAGTTTTATTTCGCTCTCCGTTCATTGCCTCCCCCTCCAACTTTGGTCATTGACGCGACCGAGGTAATTTTATCGACATCATAAGAGAAAATCTTCGTGTCCGGCTCGAAAAGAGTTGAGTGATTTCAGGGCATTGTGATTCTCCCGTTTGTATTGAAGCGAAGGAGCGCAGACAACCTGCGGACTGCAATCACTCGTCCCCTCGCCGTGGAACTCCTTGAGCAACTCGAAGATTTGCGGCACGTCGATACGAACTGCCGCCGGGATGACAAGCCTCACGGCCTTAGATCACACGCCACCGATGCCCCCGGGCGAGTTCTCTGCCTCATGCCCGGCCCGGCCTCCGCTCCCACCTCCGCCGCCACCGTAGGCGACGAAATCTATGGGTGCTGACGGTGGAGCCAAAGGGTCGCGGTAGGGAAGCGGGTGACCCCGCTCCCCCCGCACAGATCCCGGCGTGCGCCGCTAACGATCCGGGATTGTGGCAAGTTCCCATCTAAGTCACATTTTCCTGGGTCGGATTGTATTAACTGGAAGGCGGGGCTAGTGAGCGAAGACAAGACGTTTAATCTATCGACGGCAGCTGCACAAAAGTACGAGATCCAGAAAGTGCCGTCGATATTCGGGCCATTGGCGGAAGCAACCTTGGAAGCAATTTCACTGCCACCGAATGCACGTGTCATCGATGTCGCCTGTGGCACGGGTATCATTCCGAAACTGCTGTCGGAACGCCTGCTCGGCAAGGGTTGGATCGTCGGGACGGACCTCAATCCGGCAATGATCGAAGTCGCACGAAGCACCATGCCTCATTCCCGACACCGCATAGACTGGTATACCTGTGACGTAACCCAGTTGCCATTCGAAGACGGGGAGTTCGAGCTCGCTTTTTGTCAGCAGGAGTTACAGTTCTTTCCTGACAAGCCGAAGGCTTTGTGTGTTGCGTCGATCGATTGAGGCGGCCCCCTGATTCCGGACGTTCATTGACATGTGTCGGAAAGGCAGACTCTTGGTAGAGTAGGGATGTGGCGCGGTGGCGGTAGGATCAGCCTATCTGTTGCCGCCCCTTTCGTCTGGCGGTGCCTCATTAGCCGAGCCCTTGCTCCGTTTCCACACCCCTCTCATCGAACCGGACGTGCAGATTTCCCGCATCCGGCTCTCGGACAAAACCTCACGCCTTCGCCCACGGCACGTCGTGGCCAAGCCGGGTCAAGCGTACGAGCCCGAAGTGCCCGTATAGGTGCGAGAGTGGATATGTCCCGCCCTTGCGTCGCCGGACCTTGTGCTTGGCGCGCAACCACCGGCGCAACCGCACAGCTGTGTAGGTGTCGAGCGCTCGGTACGCTTTGTTGACGGTCCCTACTTGGTAGTAGTTCGCCCATCCGCGCAACGAGCGGTTCAGCTTGCCCACCAGCTCCGTGGTCTCTTGCCAAGTTCCCTTGCGTTCGGTCAGCACATGGATTTTCTCGACCATGCGCTTGATGCTCTTCTTCGATGGCCGGTATCCCAGGCGTGCCTGGCCGGTTCTCGCCGAATACATCCGCCCGAAGGTGTAACCCAGGAAGTCGAACTCCCCTTCCGGAGCCGTGCAGATTCGTGTCTTCTCTTCGTTGATCGTGAGTTTCAACTTGCTCGTGATCTCGCGCAGTCGCTGCAAGGCCTGTTCGGCGTTGCCCCTCCTGCACAGGATCACGAGATCGTCGGCATAGGTCACGATCCGCGAGCCAAGGATTTGCTCCAGCCCGAGCTTCTTCCACCCCAGCACCAGCCGACGCATATAAAGATTCGCCAGCAGCGGTGAGAGGGGTGAGCCCTGCGGGATGCCGCGCCGCTCGTCCCGAGCCTGGGTCGTGCGTCTCTTCCGTCCTCGATCGTCGGTTTCTTCCACGGGGCATTCCATCCACATCTTGATCAGATGTAGCACGCGCCGATCCACGATCCGGCGCGCGACCGACTTCAATAGCTCGGCATGGGGGATGCTCCCGAAGTAGTCCGCGAGGTCGGCGTCAACCACGTCCGGATGGCCCCGGAACAGCAGCTCTTCCACCTCAACCACCGCCTGTTGGGCATTGCGCCCGGGGCGGTAAGCGTACTGCTCTGGTGGAAGATCGGCTTCGAAGATCGGCTCCAGCACCAGCATCGCTGCTGTCATGCAGACCCGATCCCGCACGGTCGAGATGCCCAACGGCCTGAGTTTGCCCTTGGTCTTCGGTATGAACACTCTTCTGATCGGCGCCGCTCGGTAAGTCTCCTGCCTGAGCGCAAGCGCCAGTTCGCCAAGCCACCGCTGAACCCCATAGGCCTCGATGTCCGCGAAGTCCTGACCGTCCACACCCGGTGCGCCCTTGTTGGAGCGGCACTGGGCATAGGCATGAGCCAGGATGTCCTCACGGCTGATCTTGTCGTACAGGGCGTAGGAGCGATCGCCGGGTGGGACTTGCACCCACTGGAAAAGCGCCGCCTTACCAC
>JBDGZZ010000496.1:0-3079 GCA_039588335.1 Gemmatimonadota bacterium
TTGAACGTGAAATGGCCGAACGCGGATCGATCGTCAATTTCCACTCGCAGAGAGTTCCCAAGAGCGGCAGAGCATTTCCCGTGAGTCTCACGCAGACCGTCATTTGCGACAGCGAAGGTAGAGAGGGTGGGTATTCGCTGATCTTGCGTGACATCAGAGCTCAGGCCAAGCAGGACGAACTGATACGCCGTTCTGAGCGCTTTGCCGCTGTGAGTGTCATGGCAGGGGGTCTGGCTCATGAGATAAACAATCCCCTTGCTGTCATCAGGAATCGTCTTGAATGTATGGAGCAGGAGGTGCACGACCGGTGCGACCATTGCTTCCTGGAGGAGGACTTTGCCGTGCTCTGCGAGCATACGGAACGTCTGCAGGAAGTGACGCGGGATCTTCTGGGATTCGCACAGCAGGACGAGGAGAAACCGGCGCCGGTACGGCTCGACCAAATTTCCTTCAGGGTAGCGCGCCTCCTGGAGCGAACGTTTGCCTCGCGCAACATATCCTTGACCGTCAAAGCCGATCCCGATCTGCCACAACCGATGGGAAGTGCGAAAGCCATTGAGATCGTGTGCATGAACCTTCTTCTGAACGCGGCCGATGCTACTCCATCTGGGGGGGCCGTCACGCTCGAGACTCGCTCAACGGCCTCTGAGGATGCGGTCGAACTCGAGGTTAGCGATACGGGCTCCGGCGTACCAGTCGAATTCCGCGATCGCATCTTTGAGCCGTTTTTCACTACGAAAGCCACTGGCCAGGGGACCGGGCTAGGGCTAGCAGTGTGTCGCAGTATCGTTGAGCGGCACCGAGGCGAGATCCGCCTCACAGCGAATGAGGGCGGTGGGAGTCGCTTTGTTGTCTCGCTGCCGTTGCGAACGCTTGAGTTGCTATGGAACCGGCAAAGATACTGATAGTCGACGACGAGCCGGCGATGCTCGAGAACTGTAGGAGGCTGCTCTCTCGCGATGGGCACCGCTGTCGTACCTTGGCAGATCCTTCCCGTGTCCGTGACGTGCTCAGTGAGATGCAGCCCGACGTAATGCTACTGGATCTCCGTATGCCTGGTGTGGACGGCATGACGGTACTCACCGTCGCCCTCGCCGAGGACTCTGGCTTACCCGTCATCATGATGACCGCATACGGCAGTGTGGCGTCGGCGGTTCGGGCGATTGGGGAGGGGGCGTTCGACTACCTCACAAAGCCGTTTTCAAGAGACGAGCTTCGGGTTGCGGTGCAGCGTGCTGCCGCACACCGTGGCCTGGTGTTGGAGAACCGGAATCTGCGAGCGCGCATTGTGGACGGAGCGGGTCACCGTGTCATCGTGGGCTCCAGCCCCACCATGCGCAGGCTCCTGGACCATGTGGCGAAAGTCGCAGCGACGGACGCGAACGTCCTGATTACCGGGGAGAGCGGGACGGGTAAGGAACTGGTCGCCCGCAGCATCCACGCTCAGAGTGCCCGGAGGGAGCGGCCGTTCATGCCGATTGACTGTGCGGCGCTGCCCGAAAACCTGCTTGAAAGTGAGCTCTTTGGATACGAGCGCGGTGCCTTCACGGGCGCGGTGTCACGCCGGAGGGGGCTGCTGGATGAAGCGGATGGCGGTACCGTGTTTCTGGATGAGATTACCGAGCTGAGCATGGGCCTTCAATCCAAGCTCCTGCGCGTGCTGGAAGAACGCCAACTTCGTCGTCTAGGGGGATCAGCGCTCATCGACGTCGACATCCGGGTGGTGGCGGCCACGAACATCGACCTCCCGGCGGCCATTGCCGCGGGTACGTTCCGCGAGGATCTGTACTACCGTCTCAATGTTGTCCCAATCCACATTGCACCGCTTCGCGAACGTGATCGAGATGTCGTGTTGCTCGCACAGAAATTCTTCGCTCAGTTTTCGGCGGATCAGGGTAAAGATGCACCCCGCATCTCGGCTGAAGTGTGGGATGCACTGCAGGAGATGGAGTGGCCCGGGAACGTCCGCGAGCTCCGAAACGTCGCTGAACGGCTGATTGTGCTTGACGACGATGGTCGGATCACCCTTGGCGATCTGCAGGAGGTTCTTCGGTCCGCCTCGCCCGCTGGAGTAGAGGAGACATCCGAGCCGCTTCCGCCATCGTACGAGGAGGCGCGTGCGCAGGCGCTTCAGACATTTCGGGCGAAATACGTCAGAAGACTCCTTGCCGCAAACGAAGGGAACGTTGCGAAGGCCGCAAGGGTGGCTGGCATCAACCGGCGAACATTGCATCGCTGGATCGCCGAGCTTGGAGAGGATGTGGGGTGACGGCGCGACCCGGACGCGCAGTTGCGATATCGACGATGCTGGTTGTGTTGGGAGGTTGGTTGCAGCAAGCGGGCACGGTACGTGGCAGGGTCTACACGCCCAATGTACCCATGACGGATGCCGTCGTGTATCTGGTTGCGGAAAGGCCGAGCAGTGTGCCTCAGCGTTTACGCACGATGACCCCCATCATCGACCAGAGAAACCTCCGGTTCGTTCCCCGGGTTCTGGTGATTTTGCCGGGGACAACCGTGGAGTTCCGCAATAGCGATCCCATTCTCCACAACGTGTTCAACCCAGCCGGACCGGGTGAGGGATTCAACCTGGGAACGTACCCCAGAACCGACCTGCGCTCGCGCACGTTCACGGAACTCGGTGCGCACGTGATCCTCTGCCACGTGCATCCGGAGATGGTGGCCTACGTCCGCACGATGCCCTTCGAACGTACCGTCGAAGTGCGTGCAGACAGGGCACTGGAGCTCGAACTGGAGCTTTCGCCACTTCGCTAAAACAGCTCGCAAGGGATACGGTATCATGGAAGCAGGCATGAGATATTTGACGCGACGAAGCATTTCTCGCCTTCACATGGGGAAGGCAGGATTCTTGGTGCTCTGCTTCGTGGTTGCCACCGGAGCGACACGTGCAGTGTCCCCGGATGACGGTGAGCCAATTCCCGCCTTTGCACGAAAGTACCGGACGACCTGCTCGACGTGCCACACAGCGGCGCCCAAGCTGAATGTATTGGGAGAGGCGTTTCGTCTCAACGGATACCGGTTTCCGGAAAATGATGCGCTGCTCCGCCGTGACAATCCG
>JBDGZZ010000497.1:0-2683 GCA_039588335.1 Gemmatimonadota bacterium
TCAAGTTCTCCAAGCTCTTTTGCGCCTGGTTGCGTGTGGCTCTATCTGACCACTTTTCTTGAGAAAACCACCGGGACCTTTTGCGTCTGGTTGCGTATGGTTGCGTCTGTCTGCGGGTGTTTGTGCCCAAGGATGTGCCCAAGGTCGTAGAGCTCAAGGCTCGCGCCTCGTGGCTCGTAGCTCAGTTCCCCACCTTTCGCCTTCAACTCGTCGTAGCGGCGCGCATCTCCAGCTGATACTGCGTGATTGGGCCGTTCCTCGGCAACCAAGCTCGAGCTCCTGCGCAGGCTGGGCACACCCGAATGGGAAGCAGACCTCGGCAAACATCCGATCCGCTACTCATGCGCCGTGCGGACCCGTCATCTACACCGAAGGTGAAGGTTCGTCGAACGGGATCTCATCATGGCCCTCGGTTTCCTCCGTCATCCTATCGGCCCACCAGGCGCGGGCCCGCTCCTGGGTCCACCGACCGGCCGCCTCACACGCCTCCAACACATCGGAGAATTCGTCCGCCGACCGGGGCCGTCGTTCCGGCTCCTTCTCGAGACATCGCATGATGAGACTTTCGAGGTCTGCGGGAACCTCCAGGTCGACACGTTGTGAGGGTGGCACGGGTGCCGTCCGCAGGTGGTCGGAAATCAGCTCCATGGCGGTTTGACCTTCAAAGAGCTGTTTGCCCGTGACCAGCCAATAGGCTACACAGCCCAACGCGTACAAATCCGTGCGGCCGTCGACCGGGTGCCCCAACGCCTGTTCCGGCGCGATATAGGCCGGCGTGCCGCCCGCGACGTTCCCGTCCGCCGTGAGGTGATTAGAATCTGCGACGTCGTTTGTGTGCGACTTCACCAGGCCGAAGTCCAATACCTTCACAAAATCCACGTCCCGTCCGTACCGTGCGACGAAGATATTTGCCGGCTTGACATCGCGGTGAATGAGGCCCGCCTCGTGTGCCTCCGCCAGGGAGTGACATGTCTGCCGGAGAATGTGGATCGCCCGTTCGGGTGGGACGGGACCAAACCGTGCGACTAAGCTACTCAGATCCAATCCGCTCAGCAGTTCCATGACATAGTAGAACGTGCCGTTGTCGGCGATCCCAAAGTCGTACAACTCGATCGTGTGGGGCGACCGCATGGATGCCGTGGCTTGGGCCTCGCGCTCGAACCGTCCCAGAATCGTTTGGCGTCCGAGCCCATCCGATCCCAACATCTCCGGCGGTACCAGCTTGATGGCGGCTGCCCGGGCCAACATGCGGTGCTTTGCCTTCCACACCTCACCCATCCCACCGCGTCCGATCCGATCCATCAGCCGGTAACTACCCATTTCCCTAGCCCGACCCACATCCGATCCCATCTTGTAGACCACCCGCGCGCCGACGTACCCCATCAGCACGACCAGGCCGTACTGCAACACCATGCCAAGAGTGAACTCCGTCCAACCCGGCGCGAACTCCACGGAACCGAATCGAATCCTCAAGGCTAGTACGATAGGCACAGCACTGACGGACGCGATCATGGCCAGCAGGGCTTTCCGCGGCAGTGTGGGCACTACCATTGTGTAGAGCAATACCCAGATCGCTACCCACGACATACCGACCCCTCCGTAATCGCCTGGCCCGTACTGGTTCGACGCGTAGAGATCAGAGTATTCAGCGGCGGCGATACCGAAGCTGATCACCACCTCAAAGACGAGCCCCAGGTTGAGCACCGCGGTGGCGGAGAACCTCGAGTATTTCGTGATGGCAGCCACCGCCAGGGCCAGGCTGATGGAGATGACGTCCGGTGCCCACCGTACGGCGCGCCCGAAGAGCCACGCCAGTCCCTCTGTTCCACGACTGACCGGCTCCAAGAAGCTGGCCATGAAGAACACGAAGGCGATGAGCAGGGCCAGAACATGCAAGCGCCGCTGGGCGTCCTCGAGGAGATCTTGTGGGAGGGTTCGTGATCCCGTCGACGTCTTGCGACTCGTTTCGGATCTGGATTCCTCTGGGTGGAGCAGCGTATGAGCCGTCATGTCTCGTCCTACGATGTCGTGCCGAATGGATCAAACATCACCGGCGGCCCCTCGCGACCCCGAGTCGAGCACGGACGGAATGTTGGGATGCGACCGTTTCGCGGCCATCGTGGTCTCGCACAGAAACCGTTCCGCACCGATCGACGCCGCCAGCTGCGGGCGCAACATCCTCACCGCCACTCTGCAATTGCGCCTGAGGTCCTCGGCGAGGTAGACGGTCGCCATTCCACCATCGCCCAGGTGGCGCTCGATCTTGTAGCGGTCGGCGAGCGCGGTCGAGAGCCGGGCTGTGATCTCAGGCATCTAGCCAACATGGACGGTTTATGGGGGTTTGGCGAGTAGGGCCGCGGATGAACGCGGACTGAGTGCGGAAACCGCGGATTGTCGATCTTTCGGACCGCCAGAGTTCGATCCGCGTATATCCGAAATCCATCCGCGTACATCTGCGGCAACGGAGGGCCGGGGATTCGAACCCCGAAGGGATTGCTCCCGGCGGTTTTCAAGACCGCTGCCTTACCAGTTAGGTCTAGCCCTCCCGAGGTCGTAAGCTAACCCGCCAAAAGATGTTCCCCAACTAGGCCTGCCACGAACGGTTGCCGGCGGATGTTGAGGCGCCGCTGATCTCTTGCCGCCCCCGTCGCGTAGTCTCACGCGCATTTCCGGCTGTCAAGCC
>JBDGZZ010000498.1:0-2964 GCA_039588335.1 Gemmatimonadota bacterium
CTCTGACCCCACCCCGCCGTGGAGCCAGAGCCCGACAACGCAAAGAAACAAGCGGTTCCGATGGATTGGCGGTGGGCCCGCGGGGACTCGAACCCCGGACCGTCGGGTTAAAAGAACGCTGCGCGGTTAGCGTAACCTACTGAAGTGTAAGCGTTTCGGGCACTTGGGGACGACGTCAACCGGGCTCGATGCGGCTCGTTGCGTCGATCTGACCCCAGCGTGACCCCACTTTGCCATATAGAGCCTGGGTGCTCATTCTCCCATCGGGAACTTGACGGAACGCTGCCTATCGGACGTTAAAACGCCCCTTAAACTCCCTAGCCGCTTCGGCCGTGAGATCAGCCACGATCCGGTCCAAAATGTCCTGGACCTTCTTTTTCGAGCCGGATAGGGTAGATGAACACACCTTTGTGATCGAGGCCACTACGACCCTGAAGGCCGACAACTCCGCCATTTCGCCGATCCAGGGGATCGGCGTCGCCACGAGAAGGAGACGCTGATGCGGGACCACGTTGCTACTGCCTCTCGATGTGGGGCCGACTCTATGAATCGCCATACGCAGCTACCCGGGATCCTGATCGTCGTGCTCACGCTCGCGGTCTTTGGAGGCCCGGCCTCGGCCGCGCAGCAGGCGCTCCTCTTCGACGTCCTCCAGGACAGCGCATCGGGGCCGCCCTATCCGACGCTGCCCAAGCTGCTGTTCGCGGCAACGGCGGGAAATCCGATCGAAACGCCCGTCCAGCACGTGGAGTTCGATCTGGAGGGCGTGAGCGGGGCGTCCCAAACGAGCTGCGGGCCGAGCTTTCCGGTGGATCTCGTAGCAGCGGACAGCGGCGGCCCTATCGGCTTGTCCGGTCCGTCTGGGCACGTGGACATCTTCTGGGACACCGAATCCGGCGTCTCCCTTCCCAAGCAAGGCTGCACCTTCGAGGCACGGCTCAAGGTGCTCCCCCACCCGAGCAACCCGGTTGCACCGGTCGTCGTCTCCACGGACCTGATCCAGCAGACCGACACGCAGTTCCTCCTTACCGCCCTCGCCACTTTCCAGGGCGGTGGCTCGTCGCTGCTCAGGGCGACGGTCAGGGTTCCCGCAGGCCAGGCCGCTGAGATCAAACAGGCGCAGCTTGGGGAGCAGGTGGAGAACGCGGTCTTCGTCTCGTGGAAGATGGACGGCACGGGTGCGATCGATACCACCCAACCGCTCGTCAGCGTCGAGCTCGAGGGGTTCTTCGACCCCGACGGAGTGATCGATCCGCCGCTCCTGAAGATCGACGTCGGTGATCAATTCCAGACGATCTCCGCGGCCGTTGCGGCCCTGGCGGACGGCGGCGTTCTGAACCTCCCCCGCGGCACCTTCGAGGAGGAGGTGATAGTCGATGGAAAGGACGTGCATTTCCACGGCGCGGGCAAGGGCAAGACGGTGTTGGTGAATCCCTGCCAGGGCCAGGGAAACAGCGCCGCCAAGTTCAAGAACGGCGGCGGCGGCAGCATGAAGGATCTCAAGTGCAAGGGGAACAAGGGCAAATGCATCGAAGGGGAGGATGCCGGCGCCTTGTTTCTCACCAACGTGAACTTGTTCGATACACTGTTTGGCGTCTTTGGGAATTACGAACAGCTGCTGATGTCCGATTCGGAGATCATCAAGGCGGTCGTTGCCGGTGTCGTGCTCTCGCAGGTGGGCCAGTTCGGGGTCACGATGCACGACACCGTCATCACCAAACCCGGAGAGATCGGAATTCTCATCTTCAACATTCCCTCGAATCCCCAGCTCGCACCCCTGTCCAAGGTCGTCATCGATTCCTCGAGTGTGACCAACGGTGACGCAGTGACGGAGAACTGGAAGGGGGGTGTCGTGGTCGTCGGCGACTTCCTTCCGGTCGAGATCAGGAACCTGCTCATCAAGGACAACTTCGTTGGCGGGATTTCCTTGCTCGGCACCAGGGAGACCCTGATCCGCGACACCGAAGTCAAGACGATCCGGAAGGCCGAGTTCACGGTTGCCGGTCAGTTCTTCGATCTGGCATGGGGCCTGCGCTCTACCTTCTCTGGTCCCGTCGAGGTGGTGGACAGCAAGTTCTCGGGAATCGACAACTTCGGACTCATGTTCGACGACTCGTTCGGCTCGATTCACGGCACGACGAGTCAGACGACGGAGGTCGGGCTCTATCTCGATAGCGCGTCGACGGGCAATGTGGACTTTCAAGACGACAGCAACTCCTACTCTGGGACGGACCACGACGTGTTCACCAGCGGTGCGCTCGCCGTTCCCGCCGCACCCGAAGTGCCCGAGGATTAGCGAAGGTCGATGGGGCCCGTTGGGCCCTTCTTCCTCGGGGATTCGTCAGAACGACACATTCCGGGACGGAAAGTCTGAGCTGCCCCCTTAAGATCGATCCGGCTAGATTGCTCGGATCGAAGACGATGACCCGACCCTGAAAATTGTACCGCTCAGAGGTTGAGGATTTCCGGTTCCGCGATCCGATTCTTCTGGCTCCTTCTCTCGAACTCGATCGGTGCCAGATTCCCGAGCGAGCTGTGTGGACGGAAGCGGTTGGATGGCACCGCGGCCGTGACCCCACTCTGACCCCACCCCGCCGTGGAGCCAGAGCCCGACAACGCAAAGAAACAAGCGGTTCCGATGGATTGGCGGTGGGCCCGCGGGGACTCGAACCCCGGACCGCAGTAGGTTACGACCATTTGTATGGATCGTTGGTGCCGTCAGGATACGTCTGGATGCGACTGGAGACGTCAGGATGCGGGCCGCGCCTTCGGAGGCTGGGCTCGTGCTGCAAGCGCTCCAGATGGCGATCGGGCAGCGGCGGCCCGGGAGCGTGATCCATCACAGCTTCCAGGGTTGTCAGTACACCTCGATCGCCTTCGGGAAGCGCTGCGAGCAGCTCGGCGTGCGCCCCTCGATGGGCAGCGTCGGCGACGCGTACGACAACGCGATGGCGGAGAGCTTCT
>JBDGZZ010000499.1:0-2680 GCA_039588335.1 Gemmatimonadota bacterium
GGATTCGCTGCAACGTGACTACATAAGCGACTGTGAGTAGGGAGTTACCTGCGTTCCCCGCCTCTGCCGTATGGCGAGCCTGAAGCTCCACGTTCCGGAATCGCGGCCAGTAGGATTTCTTGGCACGGAGTCTTCGTGGAGTACGGCTGTCCATCTCAAACCATGGCCGTTGGGCCGAGGAGAGTGTAATGCAGTCCTTCCTCAAGACCATCTGGAACGACGAATCCGGGCAGGATACCACCGAGTACGTGCTTCTCGTGGCGCTAATCGCGCTGGCGGTGATCGCTGGGATGACGCTCCTTGGTAAAAACATCAACGATGCCTTAGCCGGGGCTGGCCCTCAGCTTCCCAAACCGCCGCCAGCGCCATAGAGCCGAAGCCGCTCTGGGCACCGGCGCTGTTGCCACGGTTGTTACCGTTGAGCGGAGTCGATCCGGTCAACAGCCCCTCCACGCTCCCGATCTCGTCCTCGTAGGGCAGCATCCATACGGGGGTGAATAGAGGTTCTCCTGACAGTCATGGCGGTGTTTCTCCTCATGGCGACCATCTCTCATCGTCTTATGATAATTTGTTAGGAGCCGAACGGGCCAAGCCCGACAGGTCCTGAGAAGTAGGACAACCCCACCGCAGCAAGACCTGCCTCGCCTCCTCCCGGCGATAAGGGGATAGGGCCACCAACCCACCGACTGGCGGTTCACCCTTTCGATAGATCGCTGTCTGAGCTTCACGTTCCCCAAAGTGCATCCCACAACAGGAGTAGTATCATGAGACGTTCAGCCATCTGGGCCGCGGCTGCTGCATTGGCGATGGCCTGTTCGGCGGATACGGTCGGCCCAACGCAAGACGAAGCGGTCCCGCCGCCGCTACCCTCGTTCAGCAAGGTGATACACGACGCATGGGTCGATGTATTCCCGATCACCGATCAAGACGTTCCTATGGACTGTGCGAACGACGGGGCGGGCGAGTTGACTGACTGGTCCGGGACTCTGGACATCTATTACAGGTCAAGGACGACGCCATCGGGCAACGTGACAACGAGTTGGAAGATCGACTATTACACGGCGACTCCTCTGACTTTCACGGGGCAGACCTCAGGGGACGTTTGGCAGCTTTACAAGGCGGAGGACAACGGCGGTTCTGTCAGCAAGCCGCAAGGCACCGAGTATGTCGAGCACTGGCAGTTCAATGAATTCTACAAGAACCAAGACGGCGAAAGATTGCACAACCGGGGCAAGTTCCAGATGATGATCGACGCCGATGGCAACGTGAAGTTGGATCGATTCGACTCTAAGTGCCTTTGAAGGCCGTGAGGCAGGCTTGGCCCAATCTGTGGAAGTAGTCCGGGCTCGCACGCTAGGTGAAGTTGGGGCGGTTCCTTCGGGCCGCCCTCGCTTTCTAGTGAAAGCGATACGCTAGCCCACCGCTAGACTCACTTCGCCGAAGCTCGGCGATGCTCCTGATCTCGTCCTCGTAGAGCCGCGTCCTCTATTAGCCGTTTTCCGGCCTTTTTGCGCGTACCCATGTGAACGGCCCAGTGCCGAGACGCGGCTTGAGGCCAAGTGCTCCAAAAAGGGGGGATCATGCGTGCTCTTCTGACCCTGGCCAGCCTTCTGGTCGTATCGTTCTTCGGGATCGCTTGCAGCGGGGACCTGCCAACGCAAGCGGAGACCACGAGCCTCACGCTGTCCCCGAGCTTCGCCGCTGGTGGCAACTCCGGCTGCTACACGGTCAAGTTTGCTACCCACTCGGTGGGAGCCTTTCCCTTCTTCCCGGGCACGCAAACAGGAGACATAGATGGCAGCCATCTGGTGGCCTTTGCGGGTGCATCCACCCCGGCACCTACCGGCGTCACATGGAATTTTGTCGGGACGGCGACGTTCGTTGTGACCGGCGGGATTATCCCCGAGCTTGTTGGAAAGAGCTTCGTGGTTAGCGTCGAGTCACGAAACGTGTTCAATGACCCCGATCTCTTTGCGAAGATCTCCAACCTCAAGACTCGGGCTATCAGCGGTGTGCAGAAGGCCAACCTGACCGGGCGGGGAGAAACCGCCTCCGATGCCAGTACGGTCGATGCCACTTGGAACGGAGTGATTTGCCCGTAGGGCACGCCAAGTTGACTGAGCAGGGGCGGTTCCTTCGGGACCGCCCCTGCTCGCATCTGCCCCCTCCACGCTCCTGATCTCGTCCTCGGAGAGCCGCTGCCCAACCGTACTCCGGCGCACAGTAGATAGCGCCGGCCGTTCGAGTACCTGGACCGGGCGTACGCCGAGGACCCGGGGAGCCTCACCTACATGCGAGCGGATCCGACCGCCGACTTCGCTCAAGGACGACCCGCGCTTCGCCGAGCTACTCAGGAAGCTGGGGCTGGAGTAGGTCGGACTAAGCAGCAGTCAGTTTCACCGCCGTGCCATAGACCAAGAGTTCGGAAGCCGTGCCCACCACGCCCGTCGTCGTGTAGCGCACGTTGATGACGGCGTCTGCCCCCTTCTGTTCGGCACGGGCGGCCATCCGGTCGGTCGCTAATTCTCGGGCTCGCCCCATCATCTCAGTGTATTCGGTCAATTCTCCACCGAGGATGAGCCGCATGAGTGCGGACAGGTCGTTACCCAACCAGATAGCGAAGACCGTATGACCCTGGACCAGTCCCAGGATCTCGCATACCGCCCTGCCCGGCACGGCA
>JBDGZZ010000500.1:0-2675 GCA_039588335.1 Gemmatimonadota bacterium
TCTGATGATCGACCAACCTCTGATCAAGTTCATCGGTGAAATTGGACAGAAGGAGAAGTCCCAGTTCCTTAGTAACGCCAAAGCCCTCATCTTTCCCATCGACTGGCAGGAGCCATTCGGGCTGGTGATGATTGAGGCGATGGCCTGTGGCACACCCGTGGTGGCCTTTGGACTCGGTTCAGTGCCGGAAGTCATCGACGATGGTGTCACCGGTTTCATCGTTGAAACAATAGAAGACGCTGTCAAGGCCGTCGAAAAGATCGATACTTTAGACCGGACGCGGGTCCGCAAGGGGTTCGAAGAGCGCTTCTCCGCTGAGCGGATGGCCCATGACTACGTATTCGCCTACCAGCAAGTCATCGACCAGCATAAAGGCTGAAGCCAATTTCCTCGCAGTGTTGAGGCCCGTCAACAATGATACAGGCGCGCATGCCCATGCGCGCCTGTATCTCTTCCTGTCTTCTTTTGGTCGGTATAGCGACACTCAGCTCGTCTCGCCGGCCAGCTTCGCTGCCCGCAGGTCCACCGTGTGCTTCTCACCCTTGAGGGTGAAGCTGAACGCCAATCGCTTCCAGTGGCCCGGCAATTGCGGATTGAGTGTATAGCCTTCATCGGTCAGACGCAGCCCTGCAAACCCGAAGGCCAGCGCCTGCCACAGCCCGCCTGCCGAGGCCGCGTGCATGCCGTCGCCTGCGTTGCCCCGGATGTTCCGCAGGTCCGCGCGGGCTGCCTGCATGAAGCGCTCGTATGCATCCTCCGGGCGGCCTACTTCGCAGGCAGCCCAGGCGTGCGTCGCCGGGCCAAGCGACGATCCGTAGCTGTGGTCGGTCCGGGGCACATAGTAATCCCAGTTGACCTGCCACGTCCTCTGATCGTATTCGTCGCGCAGCAGGCACAGAAGTAATATCACGTCTGCCTGCTTGAGGACCTGATGCTGGTTGGCACCCTCGATGCCCAGGATGGCCTGCATTGAGCGCGTGCGACCCTCGTGTTTCGACCAATCCACGTCAACCAGTTCCAAGAACCCTTCGAACTGCTCCATGAACCCGTTTTCCGCATCTTGCAGGATGATAAGGTTTTCGATCACGTCCTGCCAGTGGTTCAGCTGCTCCAATGTGATGTCGAGTCGTTCGTCTAGTGTGTTGGCCTCCTCCGGCGCAACCTCGTGCAGCCACTGGCGGGCCTTCAGCGCCGTCTCCAGGTGCCACTGCGCCATGCGGTTGGTGAAGACGTTGTTATCTACGTGATCGTGGTACTCGTCGGGACCAATCACGTTGCGGAAGGCATAGCGCCCGTTCTCAGGTTCCGCGCGTGCTCCCCAGAAGGCCGCCGTCTCCAGAATGATCGGTACGCCTACCGAGCGCATGAACTCGCTGTCTCCGGTCACCTGCCAGTACTGCCAGATAGCGTAAGCCACGTCGGCGCTGATGTGAATCTCGATATCCCCCGGCCAGATGCGGATGAGTTTGGTGCGGTCATTGGCATCCGGCACCCAGGTGGGTGTCACCTCGTCGCCCGTTTCCGCGCTCTCCCAGGCATACTGTGCGCCCGGCAGGTCGTTGCCAGTCGCTTTGCGCCGCGCCCCGTCGAGCGTGTGCCAACGGTACATCAACAGGTTGCGTGCCAGCTTCGGCTGGGTGTAGATGAAGAAGGGTAGCATGAAGATCTCGGTATCCCAGAAGGCATGTCCCCGGTAGCCGAATCCACTCAGTGACTTCGCCCCGATGCTCACTCGTTCGTCCGTCTCCGAGGCCGCGATTCGCAATTGGAAGAGTGCGTGCCGCACTGCCACTTGCGCTTCGTCGTCGCCCTCGATAGTCACGTCGCTATCTTCCCAGAACGCCGTCCACTTCGCGTCGCTCGTCGTGCGTAGGGCCTCGTAGCCGGTTTCCTCCGCCGCGCGGGCCGTCTGCTCGGCTGCTGCGAGGGGGTCGTCCATGTCGCGCGACGTAAATAGCGCCACGACCTTGTCGGCCACCATTGACTCGCCAGGCTGCAACATCACCGTGCGATGCAGCCAGGGGCAGCCGGGACAATCCAGCGCTGCATGCGCTACCGACGGTCCCTCCACTACCAAACGGCTGCTCATTGCCAACGCCTGCTTCGTGTGCCGCGTGCGAATCAGTATCGATGCCTGTTGCTCGTTTGTGCGCTGCTCAATCCAGTCCCAGTGCACGATGCCTTCCTCCATGAAGCCGGGGTTCTCCGCCCGGCTATCCAGCGGCACCTGCACCTCGACCATCACAGGTTTATCCACCGCCTCCACGCGGACACGCGATACGAGCACATGCGGGTCGGCCATGCTGGGCAGCCGCTCGAAATACAGGAATACCTCTGGCCCGCCCTCCGAAGGCCGCCAGCGCACTACCCGGTTTAGCACACCCGTGCGCAGATTCAAGTGGCGTGCGTAGTCGACAACAACACCGCTGGCCATGCCGAACGGCTGCCCATCCACCACGATCTGCAGCGCGGTCCAGTCCGGGGCGTTCGCCAGCTCTGTGAACACAATCGGCACGTCATCCCACACTCCGTGCACCAAGGTGGCGGGCCTATCTCCTTCGAAGCCCTCCTCGAATGTGCCCCGCGTGCCAAGATATCCGTTCCCCTGCGTGAAGATGGTCTCCGAGTGATGCTGCTCTTCAGGCTCGAAGGTCGCCTCGCTCACGTGCCAGGTC
>JBDGZZ010000501.1:0-2662 GCA_039588335.1 Gemmatimonadota bacterium
GTAGGGAAGGTCAATGGCATCGAACGAGTCCGTTGTCACGTAGGCGAGGTCCGCCTCCTCCGCGTGGGACATCATCTCGACTGTGCGCTCATTGCCTGTCAGCAGGGTGAACGGGGCGTCCTGTGTCAAGTCCTTGTCGAACTGGTATGTCCACGTGCCCTTGAAATAAATGGCGTTGATCAAGTACATCACGACGTTGGAGGGAATCGGTGATGCAACGATTTCCTCAATCTTGTCGCCGGTGTTCTCCCGGACCCACGCGTTGATGGTGTTGGCTGCGGATGGAAGGCCAAAGTCCAACCCCTCCACCGTTGCGTCGAAGTACGCGCTGTTTACGTCGAAGAACGCTTGCTCGAATGTGATGTCGTGGCGGTACCAGATGGAGTTTGCCAGGTCGAATTGGACGAGTGGGTCGAGCTCGAACAGCAAGTCGATCAGATCACGATACGCCTCGTTAACCTGCTGTACGCTCATCCCCTCGAGTTCCAAAGCCTGTTGCATCGCGGCCTGGGTCTCGCCTCCGGCACCGTTATACGTCATGCCGAGCGCCATAGCGATGCTCAAGGGCGAGATGAAGAGATTGCCACCTTGACTCTGTGCGTTGATCTCCTTGAAGACCTTCAGGGCAAACGCATTGTCTGCTTCGATCAATCCCAGTTCAGCAGTACTCAAATCCCGCGGCAACTGCTCGATGGGATCTGCAGGGCCGCCGTTGCCGAGCGGGTCGCCGCAACTGGCAAGCGACATGGCTCCCGCCAATAGGACTGCTGTACATAAGTGCTTTGTCATGACGGCTGTTCCTCTATGCAAGAGCGTTCGATGGTACGTAGACGCTCATGTCGATTCTGGATCGAGGATTTTCCCCATGAAGACGATCGTGCCGGAGAAGTTCTCGCGAATGACGAAGATGAACGGTCGATCGACGCGAAACTCCTGCGGTAATGACTCGATCAGGGAAACTGACGTTACCGCTGCTGCCTCGGTGCCCTCCTCGTTCACGTCGAGGAACGTCTTGTGCTTCACCTCATCGATCCAGATCCCCCCGCCCGGGACAATGCCGCTGAAGTCGGCGGCTCCGGTGAACGCCACACCCATACCAAGTGCTTTTAAGACGTCGTTCAACTCGATTTCATACTCCAGCGTAAACTTCGGCATCAACACGGTCGTAGACACAGCAGCCAAACCCGCCGTCCAACCCTGCCAAGTTGCATCGTCGAGCATCGCGACGACGTCTTCGACCGCCACGTCCTGATGAGGTAACAGGATTGTCATGCTGAACGCCTCGCCGCCGTAAGGAAGGTCGATGACGGCGACCATATCATTTGACGACTGCCGAAAGTCACGCTCCGTGGGTTGTGACATCATCTTCACGGTCGTTTGACTGCCGTCACGCAACGAAAACGGGGCCTCGTCCGTAAGGCTCTTGTCAAACTGGTAGGTCCAGTCGCCCTTGAAGTAGATGGCATTGAGTAACGCCATCACGAGGTTGGCGGGAAGCTCATCGTAGATCTTGTCGATTTTCCCCTGGGTGTTGTCATTGACCCAGTCGTTGATGGTCTCAAGGGAAGACGGGTTGGCGAAGTCGAGAGCGCTTACTTCCGCGTCGAAATACGTGCGGTTGACATCTACGAAGTCGGGCAGAACGCTGACATCCTGCCGGTACCAGATCGAGTTAGCCAGGTCAAACCGTACACGGGGGTCGAGATTGACCAACAGGTCTATGAGGCTTCGATAAGCCTCGTTGATCTGCTCGAGCGTCATACCCTCTAGCTCGAGGGTGCGCTCCATTGCCACCTTGGTTTCCCCACGGGCGCCGTTGTAGGTCATGCCCAGCGCCATCGCGACACTCAATGGAGATATGAACAGGTTTTCGTCCGGGCTCTCGGCGTTGATCTCTCTGAACAGCTTCAGCGCAAACCGGTTGTCCGATTCAATGAGGTCGAGCTCGGCGACCTCGAGCTTCCGCGGAAGCTCGGTTATGGGTCCGGTGGGCTCTCCCCCACAGCTGACCAGGGTGATCGCCATGACGCCTGTAAAAAGCGAATGGAAAGATCTCAATATCATGTGCCTGATTCCGGTGAAGTTGGGCATGTTGAGCTGCGGCCATCTTATTGGCAGTGACCTTACCTTGATACCCCTACATCCTACTTCGCGTCACATTCTCGGTATCAATGGTGTGCTCATGATGGGAGGGAACCCAACTGGGTGTGTTGTACCTCATTTCAAGGTGCAACGTTTAATCTTGGAGAGTTGAATGCAGAGTCCGTAGGTGAGCCTAGCGCCCGCTCCACACCTTCCAAGTATCGACTACGTCGCCGCCTCGCACGACGTACGCTTGTTGGAAGTGAGCCACCGTCAGGCAAACATGGTTCGGCAGAACGCGGACGCGGGCCCCAACTGGAAGCGGAGCGTTCACTTTGCCGTGCTCCTGGCTGACGTAGCCGATCTTCGTCGCTGCCGTGAGCGTGCCTGCGGAATAGTCTTCGAAGATTACGCCGAGGGTCGGCGACCTCGGATCTGAGGGTCCGATGTCCTTTGAGAGGGACAGCGCGCCTGCGTCCACTATCGAGTGGCTGGCTCCGGGCTGGGATGAGATTACGCTTGTCAGGACCGTTGCCGCACAGTCTTTGAGCGTGCACGATCCCAATGTGGCCTGAAGGTA
>JBDGZZ010000502.1:0-2662 GCA_039588335.1 Gemmatimonadota bacterium
CGTCGCCCGTGCTCGCGATCCACTGCTCAACCACGGTCAGCTTCGGGCGGATATCAGTCAGCTCCTTCTCGATGATCGTCCGCATCGCTTCCGCACGGTTATTTCTGATCCGCAATTCCACCGCGATCAGTAGACACAACACCACCAGCACCAACGCTAGCACCAACTGGACAACACTCGACAAATTGCCGTCAGTCCTCTTCGTTTTCGCGATCGGTTCCACGCCGGACCTCCCGTATCAACTCTTTGTGCAGCCTCATGATCAGGTCGAGCGTTTCCCGCCGTTCCGATTCGCGAGCCTTCCAGATCGCGATTATCGCGTAGATCAGGGCAACAACCAGCATACCAGCCCCGCCGAATTGTAGCCAATCCACCGGGTTTGGGGCGCCTGTCACGGCACTCAATACGCTGGCAGCCATCAGGGCACCTTGAACCAAAATCGCGAAAATCACTGCGGCTACGCCTGGTGCCATTTTCTTTGTATCCGGTTGCCCCACCATATTACCCGATTCCAGCCGTTACTGCGGCCTTTCTTGCCAGCAATGCACTGAGTATTTCTTCGGCGTGCCGCTTTGTGCGGAAGTGGTCTCGCCAGTGTCGCGTGCCGACCTCGTGTTCGGTCTCCAGGATGAGCGATGCCGTTTCAATCGCACCATCGAGGAAATCCTCCTGGGCGTCTGCTGGTGCACAAAGATTGCACCCATACCACGATATCGGATACCAGCTCCAGGGCTTCGGCGAATACTGCTGGCAACGTTGATCGATGCTTTCAATTGTCGCGATGGCCTTAGCCGTCCGCTCTTGGTTTTCACGGTCCCATTGCTTTTCAAGCTCAACTCGCCATGCCGGCCTGGTGCCAGCTGTCATCACGTCTAAGCTGTCTGTTCTGCCATAGGACTCCGACCAGGCTCCCTGCCAGCCAGGGCGCGGCGGCATGTTGATATAATTGTTGGGCACATCGTCACCGAGCCTACCATCACACCAGCCGATCCCCGATCCGAGTAGAGTGTACAATACCTCCAGTGCCTGGTTTCTATGACTGGAGAAACCCGGATCTTTGAGAATGACCGAGCGTATAGTGTCCTCCAACGTAAACGGGTTGCCACGCTCGTCCCGCTCGATCGCGAGCATCAGATCATAGGCTCGCTGTGCGGCTTGCTGCTCGTTCATAAAAATGGAGGCGCGGTGTCCCGTAAACGGGTATTTTCCGAAGGTTACCCAACGCCGCGCCGTCTATAGTTTGCAAACCCAAAACCCAGCGTGCGAGCACGCCATCCACTTGTACGGAGACGGCTCTGGCTCTGGCTCTGGCTCTGGCGGACATTCGCCGCACCGCCGAAGAAGAGCCACGACGTCTAAAACGATCAGCACGGGCCAAACGACGGCAAAACAAATCACCGCACTGACAGCAATCAACGTAGCTGCCGCAGCGTTGATTGCTGCTTGCCGAATCTCACGTACCTGGATCATAAACATCAATTACCCGTCGCGTGTCTGTGTCGGTCGGCGGCTCACCATTCAGCAGCCACCATGTTAGCCCACCCAATCCGCCGCCAGCCAGCAGGGCGCCGATCGCCAGGGCAGGCATCCACTTATTCGGGTTCGGGCCACTTGGACCAGGCGGACCGCTTGGACCAGGCGGACCTGGCTCGGCCGGCTTAGTGTCCTTCACACCGCCGATCGTGATGTTGTCGCACACGATGCGGGTGTCTTCGTCCTCACCCATATCCAGCGCCTCTTTCAACGCCTCCGGGCTAGGGGCGTCGATATCATCCGCAATAATCGATGTCGTCGGCTTACTGTCTTCAAGCTCAACCCCCAGGTTTTTCATCGTCGCTATTCGGGTCCGATGCAGCCGGTCCGAGTCCCGCATCATGATCGACTGCGAGTCCAGTATCTGCAGACCCTTTAGCTTCGCGTACTTCTTCACCAGCTGCGCCCGCTGGCCATCCGGTAAGCTCTGCAATTCTTCTTTGGTCAGCCCTAACTCGTTCACGGAATGCCCTCACAGGATCAGCCCTTAGGCGGTTGTTCCACTGCAACGCCTCACGGTCCAGATTGTCCATCTGCTGGTAGAGCGCGTTCAAGTCGGTCGAGTCGCTCATGTATCAACCTCAAGTGCTCGTTGACGCCGGCCATGAACTCTTGCACCGATACCCACCGAGCACTTAGTAGTTCGGCCCTCAACTCCGCCTGAGCCTCAGCAATCTCAGCCACCTTGACAGCCAGGTCAGGGGGCATGGTTAAGCCGTCACACCGCTGCCAGCGACGTTGTGTCCAGTCCCACTAGGCAGCGGGTAAACCGTTGGCAGACCGCCGCCCTTCGCGAATGTCATCTCTCGGGCCGACATCTTGCCTTCGAGGTGGCCGCTCTTGCCTTGGTTCTCCCAAAACTTACAGTCGAGCGTGTACTGATCAGCTGACGCGTACAATCGCTCTTGCCAGTATGTCATGTTGATCGTCATTTCTTCTCCAGGATGGTCGATGGGTAAAACGTCGTCTGGCATCGCGTGCCTATTCGAAACGGTTTAGCATCTTCTGCGGGTCGCCAAGACGCTCTACGATTGTGCCTACTTTGACCGGCGTGGCCCCTTGAGTCTGCTCAAGCCACATCTCAATGACCGTCGGCGGAATATGGATCGTGCCACCAAGGCATACTGTC
>JBDGZZ010000503.1:0-2652 GCA_039588335.1 Gemmatimonadota bacterium
AGACAATAGACGAACACGAGAACGCATTGCTGGCTCCTCCGATGAGCTTCAGCGGGTGGTGGAGAAAGGCATCCGCTAGGGATCCGTGGAAGCCGTTAGTATAGCATGCAGGTGCTGTCGAGGCGAGAACTGGAAACCGTTGGCTGCCGCATCTGTTAGCTTTGTAAAGGTCTTTGGAGGTGCCACAATGTCACGCCGCAATGCGCTGCTAATGGTCTGCTGGGCTCTGTTCTCGCTCTTCGCCCCGCCAACCGCTGCTCAGAACCAAACCGAAATTGCCGTCGATCGAGAGGCGAATCGCCTCTTTGGTGAGATAATGAGCCCGTTCTGCCCAGGGCGTACCCTGGCTACATGTCCGTCACCGCAGGCTGCCGAGTTGCAGGATGAGATCAAGGTGCAACTGCAGGCAGGAGCGACGGCCGACGACATCTGGGAGGGCTTGTATGCGGTTTATGGAGACCAGGTTCGCAGCGTGCCCCGCGCCTCTGGCTTCAATCTGTTGGCTTGGGCCATACCGGCTTTGTTCTTTCTGCTCGGAACGGCCGTGCTGATTCGTACGATCAGCCGCCCGCTCGACGCGGCGGCGTCCTCTACCGATCGAGCCGACGGCCTCGATTCTGAACTGAAGGCGCGCCTCGACCGTGAATTGGCAGAAGTAGAGTCGCTGACCTGAGCGGATACAGCGTACCTAGCTACACAAGCTTCAGCGCACCAAATTCCTGACGTCCACGGGGCCGGTCCTGACGGCTGGCTCTGAAGGGGTCCACCGGACAGGTCGGTACATGTGACCCGTTCCTGTAGCCTCTTCCGCCATTCGCTTCACCATGGAGCCGAGACCATGTCCGTCGCTTCCTATCGCGCACGATCCAACCGCTATGTGAGTCAGGCGATTTCAGGGCTGATCCTCCTGGCCATGGGGTTCATGCTGACCACCGGCTCGGCTGCCGCGCAGGCCAACGATCGAGCCTACACGGAGAAGATCCTCGAGTTCACCACCGAGCCGTTCTTCCTGACTCCTTACGTTGACCACCTGCCTGAGTCGGAGACCGTGCCGACCCCGCTAGATGTGCTGGGGCACATTGCCGGTGCGGCTGACGTGCTCTCGTATCCGGCCGAGATCTACGAGTACATGCGCACGGTGGCGGCCGCATCGCCTCGAGTAGAGGTCTTCTCGTTGGGCATGACCGAGGAGGGACGCGAGATGATCCTCGTGGTCGTGGCAGATGAGACGACAATCGGGAGCCTCGACGAGTACAAGGGAATGCTGGCTGCTCTGGGAGATCCGAGAGCGACCGACGAGGGTCGGGCAGAACACCTCATCGGCACTGCGAAACCCAGCTATTGGGCAACCGGCGCCATCCATTCGGGCGAGACAGGCTCCCCCGAGATGCTCATGGAGCTGGTCTACCGGCTGGCCGTCGAGGAAACGGATTTCATTCGAGACATCCGTGACAACATGATCGTCATGGTGACACCGGTGATCGAAGTGGACGGTCGCGCCAAACAAGTCGACGTTCACATGGCGAAGAGGAAGGACCCGAACGCCGTCGTGCCATCGAGGTTGCTCTACTGGGGCAAGTACGTGGCACACGACAACAACAGAGACGGCATATCGTTGTCACTGAAGCTGTCCCAAAACGTCATTCGCGGGTTCCTCGAATACCGGCCCACCGTGTTCCACGACTTGCATGAATCAGCGTCTCATCTCTACACGTCAACTGGACGAGGTCCGTACAACGCCTGGGTCGATCCCATCGTCATCAACGAGTGGAACAACATTGCGTATCAAGAGGTGCGAGAGATGACGGCACTGGGCGTGCCCGGTGTGTACACGCATGACTTCTACGACGGCTGGGGACCGAACTACATGTTCTGGGTCGCCAACATGCACAACGCAATAGGCCGTTTCTACGAAACGCAGGGGGCAGGCGACGCCTCTACCCGCGTGTTGCGTACCAACGTAGAGCGCCAGTGGAGCCGGCCGAATACCCCGCTGCCCGAAGTCATGTGGTCGATTCGAAACAACGTGAACCTGCAGCAAAGCGCGCTATTGATCGCCTTGAACTACGTAGGGCGGAACAAAGAGGAGTTCCTCAGAAACTACTACCGCAAGAGTCAGCGTTCAGTAGCCAAGGCTACAGCTGAAGGTCCGGCGGCCTATGTGTTCACTGCCAGCGATCCGAAACCAGGACAGCAGGCCCGGTTGCTACAGCTACTGCAAAGACAAGGTGTCGAGGTGCACCGTGCCGACCGCGAGTTTACGGCCGACGACATCGAATACCCGTCCGGGAGCTATGTGGTTCGCATGGATCAACCGTTTTCACGAACCGCAGACATGTTGTTGGACAAGCAGTACTACAATCCCAACGATCCGCGGCCTTACGACGATGTCGGCTGGACTCTGGGTCCGCTCTACGATGTGCAGACCGCCCGCGTGGAAGACCCGGAGATCCTCGCCGAGAGAATGTCTCTGGTAAGCGAGACAGTCACCGCGCCTGGCGGTATTGAGAATTCTTCGCGATCGGTCTTCCTGGTGCGCTACAACGCAGACAACAATCTCGCTGCGTTCCGTTTTGCCCACCCGGAACTCGCGATCGCGGCAGCCGAGCGGCCGTTTGCGGTTGACAACCTCGACTTCGATGCAGGTAGCTT
>JBDGZZ010000504.1:0-2646 GCA_039588335.1 Gemmatimonadota bacterium
ACTGAAACCTTGCGTAGGGATCCAGCGGGTGAGAGCCCCGCCCGGCAAAGGCTAGCCACCTGCCGCGAACCGAGTGTTGCGTGGTCTTGGGGTGACCCGAGCTGCGAAGCGTACACAGGGAGTGAACAGGCTGCGTGAATGAGCCCCGAAAGAAGGGAAATTGTGAGAGCTGACGTCGTGCACACTGCGGAAGGCAGCACGGAACCGCCGGGATGGCGAGGCGGTGAAGTCTCACCGGGGTCGATGAGCGGGGCATGAGCACAAGGATGCCACAGGAACCTGGGAGGTCCCACGATCTCCGCGTCCAATGCCGGATGGGCACCGGCTAGCCAAAGTCCAGGCCTGCAGGAGTTGCGTTGGTGTCTGCGGGAGCGAATACACGACGCAGATGCGGTACCGACAAGCGAAGGAAACGAAGTGCGTTGGGATGGATCGTGGGAAATCGGAACTCCTCATACTACTGCTGAAGCGGGGGAACGTGCTCCAGCGGACCCCGTGGAGGGAAGGGGGAGTCGGTAAGCGGAGCCGTCGGAGGGAAAGATGGTAGGAAGTTCGAGTCCTGCAGATGTCTCAACGAAACTGCGACGGGTAGCAACCTTGGCGAGGGAATCACCCCAGATGGTGTTTACAACGCTCGCCCATCACATTGACGTGGCGTTTCTCCACGAAGCCTACCGTCGGACACGGAAGGATGGTGCGGCTGGCGTGGATGGCGAAACCGCGGAGGCGTATTCGGTGGATCTCGAGAGCAATCTCAAGAATCTGTTGGATCGTTTCAAGTCGGGTCGCTACCACGCGCCCCCCGTTCGTCGGATCCATATCCCGAAAGGAGATGGAGTGAGTACCCGACCGATTGGGATCCCAACGTTTGAAGACAAGGTACTGCAGCGTGCGGTTTCGATGCTGCTTGATGCGGTGTACGAGCAGGACTTTCTGGATTGCTCGTACGCATTCCGGCGTGGCCGGTCTGCGCATCAGGCGCTCGACGCGTTGTGGCGTGGGGTGATGTCAATGGGGGGAGGCTGGGTGCTGGAGTTGGATATCGAGTTGTTCTTTGACACGATGTCTCACCGCCGGCTGCGTGAATTTCTCGACAAACGGATGTGCGACGGAGTCTTGCGTCGTGCGATCGACAAGTGGTTCAAGGCCGGCGTCATGGAAGGCGAGATCACCTCGCGACCGGAAGCCGGCGTGCCTCAAGGGGGTGTGGTGTCACCGATCCTCTCGAACCTTTACCTGCACTGTGTGCTGGACCAATGGTTCGAACAGGAAGTGCGACCCCGACTCGCAGGGCGCGCCATGCTGATTCGTTTCGCTGACGATGCCACGATGGTTTTCGCCAACGAGACGGATGCGCGTCGAGTCATGGATGCCTTGCCGAAGCGATTTGGCAAGTACGGCCTCAAGCTGCATCCAGACAAGACGCGACTGGTCGACTTTCGACGACCCTCGAATCGGTTGGCCCCCGGTGACAGTCCTGGCACGTTCGATCTGCTGGGATTCCGTCACTATTGGGGCCGATCGCGGCGAGGGCAGTGGGTAGTCCTACGCAAGACATCGCCCAAGCGCCTGAGTCGAGCGCACAAGCGCATGAATCTGTGGTGTCGGAACCATCGGCACTTCAAACTGGCAGACCAGCACGCGCTGCTGGTTCGGAAGCTGCAAGGGCACTACGCGTATTTCGGGATTACCGGAAACTCGCGGGCCATTAACAGCCTCTGGCAGGCGACGATGCGCATGTGGCGCAAGTGGCTGGGTCGCAGAGGTCAGCACAGGCCGGTCCGGTGGGACAGGTTCGTGCAGATTTTGAAACGCTATCCGCTTCCGCCTCCACGAATCGTCCATCGGTTGCCAACTCGTGCAGCGAGCCCGTAGACCGAGGAGCCGGATGCGCCAATCTCGCACGTCCGGATCTGTGGGACCCCTGGGAGGGCAACTTCCCAGGGGCACCCGACCAAAAGTCGGCCGATCCGAAACGTGAATGATTCCAGCGTCCTGAAGGCTGGGGCGGTCGCCGCTCTCGGCCCGGCGTCCGACTCACTGCCTAGCGTACGTTCCCGCGGATGAGCACTCTCCAGTTTCAATTTCTGATCTTGATCATCGCGGGATGGATCAATCGCACCCAGCAGGACGACATCGAATACCTGGAGCGTGCAGTCTGTAGCGAACTCGTCTCTGGACCGAAATCCCTGATCGACAGGGAAAATGCAGGGAAGTTGTCCAGATCCCGGCTTCCGGCGAGGTCAGCGTCTCCGATCGGGCTCCGCTCGACGTCCTAGCCGGCGAGTTCCCTACGTTCGGGAGCAGGGAAATTTCTGCCAGCGAGCACGAATTCCCGCCAGGGCGCCGGACACAGGGCCGAGAGCGACGATCGTGCCAGCCTCCAGTATTCGGGAATTGCTGGCGTTTTGGGTCGGCCGACTTTTGGCACACTACGCGGTCGCCCTCGCGCGCGACCTCAAGTCCCCGAAATCCCCCAGAGAAATTGAGTGATTGACCCAGTGCGGCCGATCCCGCGGGAATGGGCGAGGACTTACGTATGTCTTGCGCTCCGACCCTATGGAAGGCAATCGAAACTGCGTTTTCGGCAATGTCCGATAACGGGAATTCTGTCAAGTAGCGAGTCAGGCCCCGAGCCGGGGGCCT
>JBDGZZ010000505.1:0-2637 GCA_039588335.1 Gemmatimonadota bacterium
TCCACCCAGTATGGCCTCGTTTGCCAAGCCGTTCTATCGGTTGGGGGGTCAGCAGGTCGACTTCAGCGCAAACCTTTCCCCAATGTAAGCACCCGTTCTATGGAGATACTGGTACGGGCGGGCTACGTGGTTATCCAGCCAGATGCTCCAATCGTGGGTGAGACCGGCCGGATGAACGACAACTACGTGCACGATTTGCGCAACAACCTGGCGGCCGTAATCGATTTTCTGGATGGTGAAGGTGTAATCGATCGACATCGACTCGGTATAGGCGGCCACAGCTACGGAGCGTTCAGCACGTTCAACGCGATGGTGCACACGCCATTCTTCAAGGCCGGTATTGCCGGTGACGGCAACAACAACCGCACGCTTACGCCGTTTTCGTTCCAAAGCGAGCGGCGCACGTTGTGGCAAGCCCGCGATGTCTACCTCGAGATGTCACCGTTCTTCCACGCCGACCATCTGAGTGGAGCCTTGCTCATGTACCACGGCGAGCACGATCAGAACGTCGGCACCTTCCCGATTCACTCGTGGCGATTGTACGAGGCGATGGAGGCATTGGGTAAGACCACGTCGCTCTATGTGTACCCGTACGAGGACCATGGCCCGGCCACTGGGGAGACGCTACTCGATTTGTGGACACGCTGGACGGCCTGGCTCGACAAGTACGTGAAGAACGCGGGTGAGGAGGAAGAGAAAGTGACTACGGAGGAGGCCAGCGGATCTGGGCGCTGAGGATTCGCCCCAACGTAACAGAGGGGGCCTCGCGGTTTCTGATATTCGGGGTCCCCCTCTGCATTTCTCCCCCCATTGCAGCTCCCTGACCCGCCCCGTAAGTTCGCGATGTGACAATCCTGGTGGATTCCACTTCTACCCTCATTGTGTTGCTATGAATATGAGAACTCCTATCCGTCTTACAGTGCTGGCGGCTGCTGTCATCACTCTGTCCGCTACAGCGCCCGTTTCCGCCTTAGCCCAATCCATTCCCTCACCCGAGAGGCACTTCGGCCACGTCATCGGTGCAGACAGGACACTGGTGGACTGGGATGGGATCGTGGAATACCTGCAACTGGTCGGTAGCCGTAGCGACCGGGTGAACGTGCGGGAGATGGGGAAGACCACGTTAGGCCGTCCGTTTCTATTGCTCGAGATCGCCAACACCCAAACGATAGCCAACCTCGACCGGTACAAGAGCTTGCAGCAAAGCCTCTACTTCCAGGATCACCGGCCGGGACAGGACCCTGAATCGGTCCACGGCGATCGAGAGCGGCAGGAACTCTTCAACGAACACAAGGCCGTTGTCCTGATAACGGCGACTATCCACTCGACGGAGGTCGGCGCTGCACAGATGAGTCTGGAGCTGGTACACCATCTGGCCACCGACGACAGCCCAAGTACGAGAAAGATCCTCGACAACACGATCTTCCTGCTGGTGCCGAGCCTCAATCCCGACGGTCAGGACATGGTGGCGGAGTGGTACACGAGATATGTCGGTACGGAGTACGAAGCAGGCTCAATGCCGTGGTTGTATCAGGCCTACGTGGGACACGACAACAACCGCGACATGTACATGTATTCACAGCAAGAGACGCGGCTGATTGGCGAGGTCCTATATAAGGAATGGTTCCCGTCCATCTGGTTGGACGAACATCAGATGGGATCGACGGGACCGAGAATTTTCACGATGCCGGCAACCGACCCGATCAATCCCAATGTGCACCCACTGATCTACACATTGAACGGTGTCTACGGGCAATCGCAGGCGGCCGCGTTGGAGGCTGCTGGTAAAATAGGCATAGCATACGACTACGTGTACACCAATTTCTGGCCGGGCGCGATGGCGTGGACCGGCTGGTGGCACAACCAGGTCGGTATGCTCACCGAGGTCGCGAGCGTACGTATCGCAACACCGACGGAGCAGGAAGAGGAAGTACTGGGAGTCACGAGTACCGGCGGGCGGAGGTTTGGTGGTTCGAGCCCGGGTGATGTGCTTCCCAAACCACGTGACACGCAGTCCCGCACCAGCTACGCTCGTCCCTGGCTCGGGGGCAAGTGGACACTCCGTGATATCGTGGACTACGAGCTGATCGTTTCGCTGGCGTTGCTCGAAACCGCCGCCGGTACGCGCGATCAACTGTTACGCCAGATCTACGAAGTCAATCGATCGACGATCCAGGAGTTCTCGGAGGGGCAGAGTGGACGGGGAGAGACGGACTACGGCGCACTCCCGGAGGCAGTCGACGAGCAGCGGGCCGAAACCGGTCGGGTGTTTCCCGGGTTTGGAGGTGTGGCAGGGACACCGTATGCGATCATCATAGAGCCGGACCAGCACGATCCGCCAACGGTGGCCAAGATGCTGCAAACATTGGAGCGGGGTGGAGTAATCGTGGAGCGCGCCCGTTCCGGATTTGAAGCAGGTGACAAGAAGTATGAAGCGGGGACCTATGTCATTCGGCTGGCTCAGGTATTCGGCCGCTATGCGAAGGAGATGCTGGAAACTCAGACGTATCCCGAAGTGAGGGCAACTCCAGAGTCCCCACCGCAGCCCCCGTACGATGTAACGGCCTGGTCGCTCGGTATGCAGATGGGGGTGGATGTGGACTTTGTGGACGAGCCGTTCGATGCGTCACTACAGGT
>JBDGZZ010000506.1:0-3051 GCA_039588335.1 Gemmatimonadota bacterium
CCGTACGAGCAGTCCCGAAAGTCCTGCTCGTAGATCGGCTCCAGGAGCATCACCACCGCCCGCTGCAGAACCTTGTCCTCGAACGTCGGGACGGTCAAAGCGAACTGCACTATTGAACAACCAGCCCTTGGGATGGGCTCGGATCACGCATCCCTTTCATCCCCTTTGTGGTAAGAACTTTCCGATTCTGAAGGCCCGGCGAGTTGCTGGCGTTGACAGGTTGAGCCTGCGAGGTTCGCCGGACGGCAGCCTTGCTATCCCTCTCGAGTGGACCGACCAGGCGCCGCCATCTGCCTTCGAGCACTTGGGTATGCAGGCCCCGATCCTGGACACTCGGCGCCTCCTGGAACTGGTCGAACTCGTCCAACAGCTAAAGGGCAAGACAGAAACAAACCGCCATGCCAAAAAGGATTTGACAGATGAGCGGATATGAGGTATTATCAGACCAGTATTATAACTGGTCTGATAAACGTGCAGAGTCGATCGACGTCATCACTGCGGCGGCGACGCAAAGCCCTGCTGCGCAAGCTGCCGAATCTCGAAGAGATCCTGAAGGGTTCGCTCATCGAGCGGTACAAGCCCTGTGGGAAGCCGGGATGCAAGTGCGCGAAAGGGCTTGGCCACGGCCCCAAGTATTACCTGTCCATCAGCCGGGCCGGCCAAAGGCCGCAAATGGACTATGTGCCGCAGGAATACCACGACCAAGTGGAAGAGTATCTGGCCAACCATCGACTTGTGCGGGAGATCATCAGCGAGATCTCACAGATCAACCAGGAGCTCCTGCGCCGCAGAGAGAAGTTGTAGAGACCAGGCATGGATGCCGACGGCATAGGTCTGGACACCACGTCTGTAGACATACCCCAGATCTCCGTTCTGGTGGCCAACATGCTTACCGGGCTGCTCCGCGCCGACTCGGCAACCCAGCCGACACGGGAGGACAGCCATGAACCCGAAGATCCAGAACCATCACCAGGCCAAGCCGGCCTACGTTTACCTCCGCCAATCGACGGTGGCCCAAGTGCGACATCACAGCGAGAGCACCGAACGGCAGTATGCCCTGAAGGGCAAGGCTGCCCAGCTGGGGTGGCCGGAGACGAGGATCCGGATTCTCGACGCGGATCTCGGCGTGTCCGGCGCCCAGATCGCCGGCCGCGAAGACTTCAAGATTCTGGTAGCGGACGTCTCCATGGGAAAGGTCGGAGCCGTATTCGCCCTGGAGGCCTCGCGTTTGGCTCGATCGTGTACCGACTGGCATCGGCTGCTGGAGTTGTGCTCCCTGACCGGGACGCTGATCATCGACGAGGACGGCTGTTACGATCCGGCCGATTTCAACGATCAATTATTGTTGGGCCTGAAGGGGACCATGTCCCAGGCAGAGCTCCATTTTCTGCGCGCGCGCCTCCAGGGAGGCAAGCTCAACAAGGCCAAGAAGGGCGAATTGCGGCGTCCACTGCCGGTAGGCCTGTGTTACGACGAGGAGGGACAGACCGTCTTTGACGCAGACGCGGAAGTCCGAGGCGCCGTCCGTATGTTGTTCAACGCATTCCGCGAAACGGGCAGCGCCTACGCCGTCGTGCATCGGTTCGTCGATCTGGGCATGAAGTTCCCCAAGCGAGCCTACGGCGGGGTCTGGGACGGCAAGCTGATCTGGGGACGCCTGTCACATACGCGGGTGCTCAACGTACTGCGAAATCCTGCCTACGCCGGTACCTACGTCCATGGACGCTATCGATACATCCGAGAGATCTCGGCAGATGGCCAGATTCGGCACAAGACCATCAGCCTGCCGATGTCGTCCTGGCAGGTTATCATTCACGACCATCATCCAGGGTACGTCAGTTGGCAGACGTTCCTGGACAACCAGGCGATGCTGGAGCGGAATCAAACCAACGGGGAAGAGACATTGCTGAGCGGTCCGGCCCGCGAGGGCTTGGCCCTGTTGCAGGGCCTGCTGCTTTGCGGATCGTGTGGCCGTCGGCTCTCGGTACGCTACAAAGGCAACGGGGGAATCTACCCTCTCTATGAATGCGCCCGGCTTAAACGAGAGGGGCTCGTGCGCAGGTCCTGCATGCACCTACGTTGTGATTTGCTGGACAAGCCTGTCGGTGAGCGGGTTCTGCAGGTGCTCAAGCCGGCCCAGATCGAGATCGCCTTGAAGGCTTTGGAGGAATTGGAGCGGCAGGACAGGGCGATCGACCGCCAATGGCGGATGCGGCTTGAACGCGCCGAGTACGAAGCCCAGCTGCGTCAAAGACGCTATGAGGAGGTCGATCCCTCAAACCGCCTGGTGGCGGCCACCCTGGAACAGCGTTGGAACCAGGCGCTGGAAAACCTGGAGAAGCTCAAGCAGGAGTACACCGAGCGTCAGTCCTCCGAGGCGCTGGCCGTAACGCCAGAGCAACGGGCCCGCGCTCGTCAGCTGGCTCACGACCTTCCCCGATTGTGGAAAGCGCCCACCACGAAGGCCAAAGATCGCAAGCGGATCCTGCGGCTACTGATCAAGGACATCACAGTCGAGAAGCTACCCGAGCCCAAGCTGATGGTGGCCCATGTCCGTTGGCAAGGGGGAGCTTGCGAGCACATTCCGATTCGTATACCGCCACGTGCGTGTGACCAGGTTCGATAGGTCTCCATGATCAAGTGGATCCGACTTCGACACAAAATCCCCGCCCCTCAGCTTAAACACCTGGAGGAACTTACGGTCAAGGAGACCGCTGTGACGTTTGGCGTCAGTCCGCACGTCGTGTATTACTGGATTGAACGGGGTGTCATCGACGCTCGTAAGCTCAACAACGGATCACCGTGGTGGATCACGATCGATCGGCGCAAGGAACGCGAACTACGTCGGTGGGTCAGCAAATCGACGAAAATCCAGAAGCTCCGCGCTCAAGATTCCAAACGCGGACTGTAGGAGGTGCATTATGAAGTCACCGTCGCGATGCCCAGGGGACGCGTTTCCTTGCCGTCCCCCTTGGGAATGTGCACCCGACGTACCGGCGGGGCCCGGTACAGACCCGACTTGGCGCGTTCCAGGAGCGACCCGAGGTTCTC
>JBDGZZ010000507.1:0-2914 GCA_039588335.1 Gemmatimonadota bacterium
AGTATCACGGCGACGGGCCAGGCACCGCTCGCGCTCGCGCCGCAAGATGCAACACCCGGTGTCGGCAGTCTTGCCGTCACTGGATACGCACCGACAGTAACGGCAAGCGATCATCAGACCGTCGAGGTACCGGCCGGCAGTGTTGTGTTCACCGGCCAGATACCCGTCGTCAGTACAAGCTACCACCAAAGCGTAGCGGTACCGCTCGGCACACTGGTCGTCGTCGGATATGCACCTGACGTACTCACGCCGGTTACTGTAACGCCGGGTGTCGGCGCTGCCACGATAACGGGTTACACGCCAAGCATCGCAACCGCGCCGTTGCTCGAGCCTGACGAATGGACGGCCAACGTCTATATCGACCAGGCCGTATCATACGACGTGTATCTGGAACAGACCCGTGCAGAAAGCGCGTATGTCGACCAGACGGTAGCGCACGATGTCGCGCTGATCGAGTCGTAATGGCTACCGAGACAAAAGTAGCCGATGCGATCATCACGCAGACGAACTTCCGGCAACCCGACGACCGGTGCGGACGTTCAGACGTTCCGTATCCATTGCGGTAAGGCGAACGCGCTCAACAGCGGTACGCACGTCAGCGGTGGCGGTACGCCGACACTAGTGGTGCAGCTGCGTGAAACGGGCAGCGCGTCGTTACAGTCACTGGGCACAACGGCCGTACCCGACGGTGCGATAGGCACCATCGAGTTCACGTGGGACGCGACGAACCTCGTCACGGCCGACGGTAGTGCGGTAGAGGTCTACTTTACCACATCGAAGAACGGTGGCGGTGCTAACGGGCGCTGGGCCATCATCGATGAGGTCGAGTGGCTGGCCGACTACTCGGCACCCGTAAGCGCGGAACCGCCGACCGGCAGCATTACGGCAACCGGTCAGATACCGACTGCAACGGCGACAGCCAACCAGTTAGCGACGCCGGGGCTGGGTAGTGCCAGTATCACCGGCCAGATACCTACCGTTGTAGCACCGCAGACCGTCACACCGGGACTCGGCAGCGCGACGTTCACCGGGTACATACCCGATGTAACGATTGGTGCGGGTGTATCAGCCGAACCGGGGGCGGGCTCGCTTGCGGTAACCGGACAGATACCCGTTATCACGACAAGCGACCATCAGAGCGTTGCCGTGCCCGCAGGGTCCGCAGTTGTAGCGGGCCAGATACCGACTGTCACGGTCGGTGCCAACGTATCAGCTACGCCGGGCGCGGGCAGTGTCGTCCTGACCGGGCTGGTCCCGAGTCCGCTGGCACCGCAGGTCGTGACACCCGCACAGGCCGTTCTAGCACTGACAGGTTACGCACCGACGGCGAGTACGGGCATCGTACTTACGGACGTTCATTCGTATACGGCATACATAGACCAGGCCGTAGCATTTAACGTGGAGAGATAAGTGGCAGCGAACGAGGTACACGTTTCTGACGTAGGGACCGTTATTGAGCTAACGTTTAAGGACGCCGCGAGTGTGGTCGATATCAGTGGCGCGACGACCAAAGAGGTATGGCTGTCCGACCCGAGCGGTAACACGGCGAAGAAGGCCGGTACGTTCGTGACCGATGGCACAGACGGCAAGCTGAAGTACACTACCGTCGCGCTGGATATCGACGAGGCCGGTACCTGGAAGGTACAAGGCTATATCGTCAGCGCGGGCGGTACGTGGCATTCTGACGTGAAAGACCTCGAGGTCTACGCGAACATATGATTGCCGGGCTGGTCTGTGCGCGTGCCGGGTCAGAAGGCTTGCCGGGCAAGAACCTGTTACAGCTCGGCGGCGTTAGCCTGATCGACGTAGCGATAGAAAAGGCGATGGCATCGGAATACATCGATGCCGTGGTCGTCAACACCGATATCGACGTTGACGTACGCGATTGGGTCGGCGCACCCAAGACGATCATATGGTGTGCGCGCAGCCCCGAACTCGCCGGTAGCCGTGCCGGCAAGTGGCCGGTATTCCGTGAGAGCATACGCGCGTTCGAGAAGTTCACTAGCGCGTATTCACGTATCGAGGAGGACGGCAAGCTGATCAAGGCAAGCGCCATGATCGATATCGACGTGTCACGGCCACTAACGACCGCGATAGACGTGGACAGTACGTTCGTCGCGTACATGAAGTCGGCGTGTCCCGTCATGCTGGCCATCGGCCACGGTAAGAAAAGCCCGTATTTCGATATCTACGAATACGACAAGGCGGGCAACCTGAACAGGTCGAAACAACCGCGCGGCAACCTGGTCGCGCGACAGGACGGCCCGCCCGTCTGGTACTATGGCGGTATCATGATAGCCGACCGGTCGGTCGTATACGGCGTAGACGATATGTGGGACGTACCCGTGGGCGGGCATGAGATACCGGAAGATCACTGCCATGACGTCGACTATCCGACTGACTGGCTACTCATAGAGGCGCTACATGGACAACACGCCTGACTGGCAAGCGTTCTGGCAGAGGGACACCGTGACAATCAAGAGTCTATCGCACTGGCAAGGTTACTGGATGGCATACGACCGGCACGGCAAGGGACATCGCGAGATGGTGGAGAACCTGTGCCGTGACGCCGACGAACCGTTACCGAAGGTGATAGTCGAATGGGGCGTCGGCGGTGGCGCTAACGCCGTACATTGGCCGGACGTCGATCTGTACTTCGGTGTCGACCTGTCCATACATAGCCTACTGGAAGCGGAACAGCGGTACGATAACCCGGCGTTCCGGCCGGTACGGCTATACCACGACACGGTACTATGGCATACGCTCGACGCCGATCTGTTCCTGTCAACGCAGGTATTCCAGCACTTCCCGTCACAGGACTACGCGGCGGATATCACACGCAAGGCACTGGTAACGTTACGGCCCGGCGGTGTGGCACTGATCCAGACACGTGTTGGTGACGGTCAAGTGACGG
>JBDGZZ010000508.1:0-2615 GCA_039588335.1 Gemmatimonadota bacterium
CTATTCCTCCACGACTCAGGAGGACTCATGGGGACTCCTGAGGAGTCACGAGGACAACAAGTTGGAGCCGAACCCGTCATCCCTCTTCGGTTTGGGCGCTAAAGTCGCGCGTCGTCGCCACTTATCGAAAAGGGCCGGATCGGGTTCGACTCCCGCCGCCTCCACCAAAACAATTCATTTATTATCAATAGTTTACGCTGGACGCGGGAATCTGTCCCGCGTCCGCCTGCATCTATGTTTTTGCGTAGCAAGGAGAACGCCTGGCACTCTCCTTCTTCCTCGTCCTTCGATTCGCTGGTAGGCTTGGCAGGCCATAGCACTGAGACCCGATTCTCGGATCGGTCCCTATCGAGTTCTGGGGAGGAGAGAAGATGCCGGCGGATGAGAATAAGGCCCTTGTTGCCCGGATCGCGGACGATATATGGAACAGGGGAGACTTAAGCGTTGTCGATGAAGTGATGGTCGCCGAGGCCCGATATCATGGACCACACATGCCTGAAGGGCTAGGTGACCGCGAAAGTTGGCGGAGAGCCGTCGCCATGTACCGTGGTGCCTTTCCCGATTCCCACGTCACGTTCGAGGAGCTTGTCGCCAGCGGCGATCTGATCGTGGGGCGGTGGGCTGCCGTAGGAACTCATCGTGGGGAACTTCCGGGCCTCGGACCCACGGGGAAACGGATATCCATAGGCGGTATCACGATCTACCGCATCACGGATGGCAAGATCGTCGAGGCATGGGAACAACTGGATCTGCTTGGGATGTGGCAGCAACTTGGAGTGGTTTCCGTGCCCGGCCACAAGTAGAACCGAGTTGTCACGTCATCGGTTGCTCTGTCAGTCCCGGCGCTGGCCTGCGGCAGGCACGACTTGCTGTGCTCTCCGTCGATAGCGATCTGACTCGGACGGCGACCTCGCCAGGGTTTCCACGGTGGTTCCATGGGTATAATCGGGTCGAGATGGGATCTCTACTCCCCATCGGTGGAGTAGCGATGACAAAGGTCAGACCCCGTTTGAGCCAGGTTGCCTCGCTGACATTCGCTCTTGCGGTGCTTGCGGGGTGTTCATCTTCGCCGGAGCCTCTCCGTGGGGAAGGCCTGACGATTCTCCAAGCCGCCACGCTCATTGATGGAACGAACGCCAAGCCGCGTCCGAACTCCGTGGTAGCTCTTCAAGGTGACCGTATCGTGCGCGTCGGGGAGGTTGGGCAGTTTGCCTACTCCGATGACGCCACTGTGATTGACCTCCAGGGTAAGTGGGTGATCCCGGGTTTCATTGATACCCATGTCCACATGCCGGAACCCCAGGACCAGGCGATCGTCCTTCGTACGCTCCTCTCGTTCGGCATCACAAGCATCCGTTCCGCGGCCGGAGATCGGCCGACCGGCGTCGAGCTTCGAGACCGTCTCTCGCGCGGCGAGATCCTGGGGCCGCGCCTCCGGGCCGCCGGCCGATTGATTGATGCGCCCGGCGGGATATTCTCGGACTGGGCAGCTGAAGTCACGACCGAAGAGGAGATTCGAGCGGAAGTGAGGCGGCAAGCCAGGGAAGGCGTGGACTTCATCAAGCTGTACCGCGGTATTCCACCGGAACTCGTTGCCGTTGCCATCGACGAGGCTCACGGCCTCGGGCTGAGGGTCATCGGACATCTCGGTGCCACGACATGGGGCCAGGCCGCATCGTTCGGGATCGACGGGCTCGCGCACTTCGGCATTTTCGGGACGCCGTGGGAGATTGCTCCAGAAGAGCACCGGGACAGGATCAGGCAGGCATGCGAGCGGTGCCAGGAGGGAGAGGGTCTTCGCCTTCTGCGAGAAGGCGCCGGAGCCGGCACACCGGAATCCAGCACCTGGGCGAGGCAGCTCTCGGAGCGCGATGTGACCATTGAGCCGAACCTCGTCCTTCTCAGGGCTGTTCTGTGGGGCGATGATCCGCAAGAGCTCGCCGCGTTGGAGCCGTCCCTCGCTCCAACTGGATGGCGCGACGGATGGTGGGATGCGCTGCCCCATCCCTATCGGGCACCGTGCACCGACGAATGGGCAACGGAAGCTCAAAAGACGTACGGGTTCTTCGAGGGTTTGGTGGCGCTTCTGCAGAGGAACGGCGTCACGTTGACGATCGGGACCGATCTCATGAATCCCTGGATGACACCGGGTGTGTCATATCATCGCGAGCTTGAGTTGATTGTAGCTGCGGGACTTACCTCGGCTGAAGCACTGTCCGCTGCAACCCGAGGCGGCGCGCTCGCTCTGGGCGACGAGAAAGAGGTTGGCACCATCGAGGAAGGGAAACTGGCGGATCTCATCGTCCTCAGCGCGGACCCGCTGTCGGATATCCGGAACACACGATCTATCGAAAGCGTCATTCTACATGGGACTTTGCTGAACCCGGAAACATTGCTCCTCGGCCGCTGATCGTTCGGCGCTCTTCCGAGATGGGCTCCTGTCAATCAGCGGGTGTCGCGAGCCCCTCTGGTGGGTAGTGTCCCAGTTGCGTCAGGGCAGCGAGGTTGTCCCAGCGCGCTCGCTCATGGTAGAGAGTGCATCGCGAGTCAAATGGTATGTTGAGTAACTGAGCCTAGCGAGCGTACTCAGGGACAAGGAGGTCGACCATGCGTCG
>JBDGZZ010000509.1:0-2592 GCA_039588335.1 Gemmatimonadota bacterium
TGTTGGATGCCTATCCCGCAGGTCCGGACACTGGCTCGGCACCAGCGACCGGGTGCTCTGCATCAGGCAGCTCGAAGTTGGTGATCTCTTCGGTCGGTTCGTAGTCGTAGGCCGGGTACTCGTATAGTGGCATGCGCGGCTCCGTCTGCCCCATTGAGTATCCATAGCAACTTTCATATTCCAAGATCTCCTCACCCAGATCTTCCAGCTGTCGCATGTACTCACGAATCGACTTCGACTCGATCACGATCACTTTGCCGAGTCGATCGATGATTGGACTGTTCGCACGTGTGCGATCGTGGTCGAACTCCAGGACGCGGCGGCCGTAGCGGGTAATGCCGATCACGCGGAACGTGAGGCTCTTGCCGACCGCTGGGAGGTTTAAGACATTGCGATCGGTCGCCAGGAACGGCACGCACACCTTGCCCCTGAGCGTGCTCACTTCACGCACCACGGACTCGGCTTGTTCCGACAGCCGGCGAATTGGTTCGTAGTAGCGCTCCGGTATGCGACCGATGACCTTCTCCTCCATCTCCTCCTGCGCCAGCCGCGCGATTGGTGCGTAGTTGAAGCTGTTCTCCCGGTATCCCTTCACTACGAACGTGTAGTACGGAAGCACACCGATCTCGTTGAGCACCTGGCGTAGCCTTGCCGTCTGCCCTCTGCGCGACGCTGCAACCGTGGAGACCATCTGGTTGGTGACGACCCAGCCGGCGGACAATAGCTGCTGCACCGCATCACGCGCCTCTGGCGTCACCTCCATCGGTGACTCGATGTGGGTTTGGATCACGAACTGCTTGACCCCGATCTCCGCGGCTTGTTCCTTGAATCGGGCCAGGATCTGTGTGAGTTCAGGCGTAATCCGCTGTGGCAGGAAAACGGGCAGCCGTGTGCCCAACCGGATCCGCTGGATCTCGGCGTATTTCTGCTCGCGGCCTGCGTTGGCCTTGCGCTTCGCCTTGGCCATCCGGTAGACCGCATCGAGGATTCGTTGCAGCACCTTGTCCGTGCTCATCAGTGCGTCGCCGCCCGTAATCAGAATATCGCGCAGTTGCGAGTCCTCCTCGAAGTACTTCATCAGCTCCGACAGCTTTTCCGGCCAACGCGGGTTCGGTTCGAGTCGTTCCAGATCGAAGTTCAACCGGCCTCGTTGGAAGTCGTACATGCGCTGGCACGAAGCACACAGTCCACCGCAGGCCCGCCCAGTGGTGTCCGGGATCAAAATGGCCACGTCAGGGTAGCGCCGGTGCACGTTGTCGTAGGGGGGCAAACGCCATCCTGCCGCGTTGGGTTTACCAGGTACGACTTCGTCTTCCTTCTCCCAAGCCCGGATGTGGCCGAACTCTTCCACCAGTTGCTGGCTATAGACCACGTAGTGGCGGATTGCCAGATCGGCGCCGATCGCGAAGTAGGGAACGCGGACGTGGAGCAGCGACAGATAGTAGGGATTGACGAAAAAGGGGATCCCCGCGTCACGCGCGCGATACAGTACACTCATCGTATCAGGATCCAGTGAGTTGCCCAGCATCTGATTGAGCAGCTCGGGTGAGCGCACGGCGAAGTGGAGATGGAACTGGCCATCGTTCCACCATTCCAGGGCCTGCTCCAGTTTCTCCGGGCGAGACATGCCGCTGTCTAACCGGAACTTCTGACTGCGGATCTCGCCGTTATCCATCCGGTCGATGATGATGTTGAGAATGCGTTCGCGGTTCTCCTCCCGCAGGGCAACGATGCGCGGGTCGAGCCCGGACGGATAGCGTTCCATCCAGCCCTCGACCTCCTCTCGGGTCGGCTTGCGCCGCTCGCTCCTTCCCGACAACTGGCGGAACAGATGCACCGCGTCCTCGAAGAAGTCCGGCTTGGCACCGCCCGTCCCGTGATTCACCGCGAGCCACAGCTGCCGGATTGGAGTGCTTACTGCCGTGGCACCGCGCAGGTTGAGGTCCTCGAATTGGCGCCCGGCGTGATCGACATAGTCGAGCAAACGAATCGCGGCGTAGTCGCTCCACGACAGGGCCTCGAAACCGTCACGGTCCGAGCTGCGGCCCTCGTAGTATGCCAGGGCCTGAGGACGCTGCTGTAGTTCTTCCAACACCCACTCGCGAATCCCAACGCGTGCCTCGATCTCGTTCCTCGAGTTGCGCAGGATTTGCTCCAGCGTGGGGTTCTCCTTGAGCAGCGTCTTGACGAGGCGGTGCGATCTCACATTGATCGCGATGTGGTCGAGTTCCTCGATTGCGTTCATGACTCTCACTCCTTGTCGAGCGAGGGAACGACTCGTGGCAGGGAGCCTGGGGAGACGGGTTCGTCTCTACAACCACCAAGTTAGAAATGTGCCCCGTATCTCGCTCCTATTTCAAGATACCGGGCGGGGACACACCTGCACCCATGGACTGTGACGCAGGCCGGACCTATCCACCCGACTGCCGGGCAGCCCTCCTCCTTGGTATCTTCCGTTCGGTCTTCAGGAACAATGAGCTTATTTCTGTGACGCGATGACGAAGTGAGGAGATAGAAATGCCAGACTTCAAGCACGTGAAGCTCCCTGAAGGCGATCTGGTAACGATTGAAGACGGGCAGCCCGTGGTCGGC
>JBDGZZ010000510.1:0-4957 GCA_039588335.1 Gemmatimonadota bacterium
GGGATATGGGGGATGAGCGGCGGCGGCCGTCGGGCCAGGCTCGGCTGTCAGTACTGGCGCCGCCAGGTACGTACACGGTGGCGCTCCGAGTCGGTGACGAGACGTACACCCAGCAGCTCGAGGTGATCAAGGATCCCAATACCACCGGGACCGAACAGGACATTCTGGTTCAGACCGAGATGTTGGTCGAGCTGCGCGAGGACATGAACGATGCAGCCGACGCAATCAACCAGATCGAGCTCCTCCGGAGGCAACTCGAGGACCTCAAGGACGTGCTGGGCGATCGAGACGATGCGGAAGAGCTGGGTGCTGCGGCGGACAGCCTTGCGAAGGAACTCGTGGCCGTCGAGCACGAGTTGCTGCAGCTCCAAGTGACCGGAACGGGGCAGGACGTCATCCGGTGGCCCTCAAAGGTCGTCGAGCGGCTGGGATATCTCGCTCAGAGCGTGGGCATCGGAGACTTTTCCCCAACCGATTCGGAGCGCGCGGTGCACGAGATTCTCAAGCAGGAGCTGGCGGAGCAGCAGCGCGCGCTGGCGGAGTTGTTGCGCACGCGGGTGGCGGAGTTCAACCGGATGCTGCGCGAGCGAAACGTGCCGACTCTGATCAGCGACGGGAGCGCCTGACTCGGATTCGGGCGCGGCGTTTGCTGCGGCCCCGATGTCTCTACGCGCATACTGTCAGCACGTCGTGCGTCCGGCTGGTCCCTTCCTTTTGGTTTGCAAATGGTTTGCAGACCGAAGTGTTCTGGCCGGCTTCCAAGACGTGGCGGGAACGCAGCGAGGTCTTCCCGCGGGCGCAGACTACGCGCTACCTCCCCGAAACCACCCTCGCCACAGTCGCCGGCAGCCGTCCCGGCGACGCGCCGTAGGCGACCCACACGTCACCGTTCGGCGCAATGGCCATGTGGCGCATCAGCGCGCCGCGACTCGGCGTCGGGTACATGGTGAACTCCAGAGACTCGGGATCGAGCCTGAAGATCGCATCCGCCGCGGCAGTTCCAATCCACACGGCACCCGTCTGGTCCAGGCGGACCACGTACGGAAGCGTGTTGGGAGTCGGCATCTGGATCCACATGATCCCTCCACTGGACGGATCGAGTCGGTAGATCCCGTTCGCGGAGTAGGCTGGGATCCATACGATGCCAGTCGCGTCGACGTCGAGCCGACGTGGTCCGCTCCATGTGTCGGGCATGGTGTAGAGCCGGAACGAACCCGATGCGGGATCGAGTCGAAACACACGGTTGCCTTGCAGCTCCGACCCCCACACACACCCATTCGGCCCGACTGACCACTCGCGGCGTCGACGCGTCCCACAACTTCTGGCTCGTAGGTGAAGTGACCGTTGTACCACACCGCGCCTTCAGCAATGGCAAGACTGTGCGGATACACACCGACTTCGAAGAAGTCCCACTGTTCGCTGCCCGGCGTGAACCGCGCCAGCGTCTGCGGATTCCCGAGCACCACCCACCAGTTGCCGAGCGAGTCGATGTCCAAAGCCCTGGGGTTAGCATTTGGCCTGGGGATCGGAACTGTTGAGACGGCTCCCGACTCGGGATCGAGCACGTACATCTGGTGCGTCAACATCCCTGTGACGATCGCCCGACCGTCTGCCTGGATCGCGACGTCGTGTGGGAGATCCTGTGCCACCGGAAGCGCGTACTCCCGTACCGCATCGCGGACTATAGGTACGGCACTCGGCGCCGCCGAGTCTCCCGGCACGCGGTCGGCCAGATTCGCGACCAACCACTCGGCGGTCGCTTCGGGGTCGCGATCCGCAGCAATGACCGGGAACCCCGTCGTTGCGCCAGCAAACCCTAACATCCGTGCAACGTCAGCCTGCCATTCTTCCGCCGTCCGCGCGCGGCCTTCTTTCAGCGCGATCCGCTCATCGAACTGATGACACCCGGTGCAATCGAGAATGAATCGACGCGTGGTTTCGTCATCGGGAAGGAGTGACAGCCATTCGGCGCTGGAAGGTTCGTCTGCCATCGTTGGCATCTGCGCGTGTGTTACGCCAGCGCCGGTAAGTGCCAGGACGCCAAGTGCAAAGTTCTGGCTCCAGTGTGCACAGCTACGATCGTTCATGTGGCGACTCCGACGAAGGAGAATCCTGCACGGTGCTTCGTGCCCGACCTGCGGGCGTCCACCTGCCAGCCACGCGTCACGGTGAATCTGCTCCTCTCAGCCCCAGGCGCACAACCGCTTCCCCTTTTCATTGCATGGCATGCCGCCCGCTCCATACGCATGTTGGCCAGCGCACCGTGTTGATGAGTCACAATGGTCACTAAATCGGCAGCTCTTCCTGGCGATATTCTCCCAGCCGACGATCGTGCTGCGCTTCTAGTGAAAATGGTGTAAGAGAATAAGTTACGGACGGCGTCCGCTGGCCGGTCAACGTCACACGTGGTTCGCGCGTACTCTCTTCCAGAAACAACGAGTCCAGAAACAACGAGTGGGTCGACTGAATGTCTGGTAGACTGAATGTCTGGTACGCCAACGTCTCACAATCGAGCGTCTCTGATCGGTGCACAACCCCACGCGACCGGCGTGCCCCTCCAACGTGTAGTGGGGCCGATGTTGGTCGTGTTACTCGCGTTCCAGTTCGCACCCTCCTATGTAGTGGCCCAGGCGAATGGTGAAGGCGAACGGCGGTCCATGCGAGCCCATCGCATGGAAGGAGAGGAAGGGATCCAGCTGGACGGGCAGCTAGTGGAGCCGGTTTGGAAGCGTGCCGTTCCCGCGAGTGGGTTCGTGCAGCGCGATCCGATCGAAGGCGCCGAACCGAGCGAGCCGACGGAGGTCTACGTCGTTTACACGGATAGCGACCTGTACATCGGCGCGGTCCTGTACGACTCCGAACCCGACGGTATCCTCGCCTTCCAGAAGGAGCGGGACGCAAGCCTGTTTACCGACGATCGGTTCATGTGGATTCTGGACACCTTCTTTGACGGTCGGACCGGCTACTTCTTCGAGATCAATCCGGCGGGTCTTCGCGGTGATGGCATCATCGGTTCGGGGGGTGGTGGGTTCGGAGGAGGAGGGGGAGGGGGAGGAGGAGGCTTCGGGGTGAACAAGTCGTGGGACGGGATTTGGGACGCGCGCGTCGCACGACAGGCGGATGGCTGGTCTGCCGAGATCCGGATTCCGTTCCGTACCCTCAATTTCGACCCCAATCGAGATACGTGGGGGATCAACTTCCAACGGACGATACGGCGTAAGAACGAAGAGTCCCTGTGGACAGGATACCGGCAGAACCAACAGCTGACTCGTCCCGTTCATGCTGGGAGCCTCACGGGGTTAGAGGGAATGTCGCAGGGCATGGGACTCGATGTCACCCCGTACGTGGTGACCGGCTGGCGCAACGCCCCGGCGAACGACCCGACGATCACTGTGGACGAAACGGACTTCCCCATCGATGCCGGCGTCGATTTGTCGTACAACGTGACGCCCAGTCTGCGCGCGGCCGTTACGGTGAACACGGATTTCGCGGAGGTAGAAGTCGATCAGCGGCGCGTGAACCTCACTCGCTTCCCGCTGCGGTTCCCCGAGCGACGAGATTTCTTTCTCGAGGGTTCTGGAGTGTTCTCGTTTGCACCGCGCAACGGTGTGACACCGTTCTTCAGTCGGAACGTCGGTCTCGCTAAAGGAGAAGCGGTACCGATTCGTTACGGAGCGCGATTGGGCGGGCAGACCGGCCGGTACGAACTGGGATTTCTCCAGGTGCATACGGGTGCGCATACCGCTGTGAGTTCGGACCTCAGCGATACCACGCTGACGCCGTCCGAGGACTTCACGGCAGCCCGGGTGAAGCGAACGCTCTTCAGCCAATCGTCTGTGGGGATCGTCTATACGAGGCGCGCCAGCTCCGAAGATTCCCTGGGCTTTTCGCCTCCCGACCGGCACACCGTCGGCTGGGATCTCGACCTCTATACCTCCTCGTTTCTCGGCGACAAGAACTTCCAGTTCGAGGCGTTCTTCGTTCACAACACGAAGAACGAGGCCGGCGAGTCGTCCTCGTTCTGGGACCGGACCGCACGAGGCGTGCGGATCAATTTTCCCAATGATGTGTGGCGGATCCACACGTCGTACCGGGAGCTGGGCGATGACTTCGACCCGGCGGTGGGGTTCACGCAGCGCAATGGGTTCCGGCGCCTTCAGCCGAGTGTCGTCTTTGCACCGCGTCCGCGGGCTTTCCTGGGTATTCGCCAACTCGAGTTCGAGGTGCGGTACGAGCATGTCATGGACATTGACTGGCGGCTCGAAACGCGTAAGACCGATTTCCAGCCCCTGGGGATTCGGTTCGACAGCGGGGACTTCATGCAGTTCCAGGTCACACAACTCTTCGAGCGGCTGGAAGCCGATGATGCAGAGGATCTCAGTGAGAACTTGGAGGCCGATGTCTCAGCGGGACGCTACAATATGTGGCAATGGCAGCTCATGGCGCGCACCGCTGGCCGCCGCATCGTCTCAGGCAATGCCGAAATCGGAGGAGGTGAGTTCTGGACGGGCACCCGCAATCGCCTGGAGCTTGGGGTAACCTTCCGCCCCTATCCCGGTGTGAGCCTTGAGGCCGATTTCGAAACCAATAGGGTGTCCTTGGAGGGTGCCGAGTCGTTCACGAGGAATCTCTACCGGCTGGAAACTGGTTGGCAGTTCAGCCCATCGGCATCGTTCACGAGCAATCTGCAGTACGACGACCAATCTCAACTGCTCGGGTTGTTCGCTCGGTTTCGCTGGATCATTACGCCGGGGAGTGATCTGTACCTGGTCCACTCGTACAATTGGCAGAACCGCAACGTCGACGATCCGAATGCCGAGTTCGACTTCGTGACGATCTCTCGGGGCCTGAACAGCAAGCTGAACTACACCTACCGTTTCTGAGGCAAGACGCGCAGCATTGCTTTCCTGTTAACACAGAGAAATCCATGCGGCACGCACTTGGAGACCGGTGCTCT
>JBDGZZ010000511.1:0-2575 GCA_039588335.1 Gemmatimonadota bacterium
CGGTGACATGTAGGGTTCGTGATGCTCAACAGCAAACCCCATCCGGTTGAGCAGTGCCCGCCATTCCTCTTCCTCCATCACGTGCTCTGCGTTGAAGCGCCTGAGGGCGTGCGTCCAGCGGAGAAAGGTCGTGCAGCGCGGGGGCGGAACCGTCATGTAGAGTATTCCAGCGGGTTTCAGGACTCGGTGGATCTCGGACAGGGCCACCTCGATGTCATGAACATGTTCCAGGACGGAATTGCTGAAGACCGTGGCGAAATGTCCGGACTCGAAGGGCAGTCTCTCGATCGAGGCGACTCTCAGGTCCGCGTGGCAGCGCCTCTGCTCAGCTCTCCTGATCTCCCGGGCGTCGGTGTCAACGCCGGCGTCTACGACCACACCGTTGAAGAGTATTCGGGCAAAGGTTCCGTCTCCGCAGCCGAGGTCCAGGATCGGGCGCTGGAAGGGGAGCCGGGACAGATGATCGCACGCTGCCGCTCGCATCAGTGCTAGCCGGATGGGGGCCTGGTCTAGATATGCGTGTAGGAAGTTGCGGCTCTCAGGGGTGACGACTTGGTCCCGCAGCGGTCCGAGGTCTCTCCGGTAGGGTTGGTGAAGAACCTGGTCGATGTCTGGGAGGTCACAGACCCGGCGGACTCCGAACAGGAAGTACCAGATGGGAGCCATCCCCGGGTAGAGGCGCGCCGAGATCTCGCGGTCGGGCACCTTACGAATTCGCTGCACCGAGGAGCGGAGACGCATCACGGTGGGAATGTGAGTCAACAGCCAGCCAAAAGACAGAATCACTGCCAGCGATCGTCGCGGGTTGCGAAAGAGTGCCCCACCGAGGATGCTCAGCTCGAGAACAACCTTGATGGGCAGGATCCGCAGCAGCGAGCTGGCGGAATAGTTCTTCAGCAGCATGATGACGCTGTTCCGGTGGTTCAGGTACATCCGCTTGAGCACGCGCTGATCCATGGAATATCCGCCAATGTGGTAGACAACAGCAGTGGGCACGTATACGATGTGAAATCCTCTCAGGTGGACGCGCCAGCAGAGGTCGATCTCCTCCATGTAGGCGAAGAAAACTTCGTCGAGGAGTCCCACCTCGGTGAGCACCGATTTACGAATCAGCATGCAGACGCCACTCGCCCAGAAGATCTCGACTGGATCGTCGTATTGTCCGCGGTCAACCTCGACGTGTCCCATGAGACGCCCCCGCGACAGCGGATATCCGTAAATGTCCATCAGACCCCCGGCGGCGCCTGAGTACTCGAACCGAGACCTGTCGACCAGCGAACGGATCTTCGGCTGACACGCCCCGACTCCGGGGTCTTCCTCGACCACCCGCACCAGCTCCTTTACGCACCCGGGCTCGATTTCAGTGTCGTCGTTCAGTAAAAGAACGTAGGCCCCGCGCGACGCTTCGATTCCACGGTTACAGCCTCCGGCATAGCCCTGGTTGTGCTCGAGCCGAACGACCCTAATCTCTGGGAAGGCTTGCTGAGCTTCCTCGACGCTCCCATCGCTGGATCCGTTGTCGACCAGGATGATCTCGAGGTTGGAGTGGGATGGATCGCGGGTGAGCGCCTGCAGGCAGCGAAGGAGCACCTCTGTACCCGCCTGGTGTGGGATCACAACGCTGACAAGCGGTTGCTCGGTCGACATGCTAAATAACCGCTGCCCGGTAGGTCGATGTGGAGACAGCCCCCGAGGTTCGAGAGGAGCATCTCGGCATGGGCAGCACGAGCGGTTCGAAGCTCACTCGCGGCAACCAGAAGATCTGGGAGGCAAACTCGCAGCTTCTCGACGTCGGCTGTCTTGAGGAGACTCTCACGTGTACCTATGTGGGTAGGGTCAGGACGGGCCATATCGTTGCAGAGATTCACCGGGTGCTCAAGCCCGGGGTGTCACAGTCGTCGACGTGCCGAGACCGGATTAGTTGCTGAAGAAGAGATATCTCATCGTCGGGGTTGAGAGGAGAAAGTGACCCGTACCTCTGGACCGACATCTCCGCGGTGGCGTATGGCGCTCGATGCCCTGGCGATGGCTGCGCTCGCAGGCGCTGCCTGTCTCTTCTGGGAGGTGAACGTCCTCGAATCGGGCACGGCGGAATTCGCCCTGTCGAACTTCGACCTGTTCTCGGAGTTCTATCCGCGACACAGCTTCGCAGGGAACGCCATCCGTCATGGGATGCTCCCGCTCTGGGACCCGCACCAGATCGGGGGACTGCCATTTCTCGCAACACTCCAGGGAGGAGTCCTGTACCCTCCCAACCTGCTCTACGTGGTCCTGCCCACCGGCTTTGCAATGGGTGCTCTGGGCCTCTCTCACCTCATCTTGGCGGGAGTCTTCAGCTTCCTTCTCAGCCGGGAGTTTGGGTACGGAAAGACCGCGTCCTGGCTGGCGGGCCTGACGTTTATGCTCGGTGGGTCGACGGTATCTCTGATCTACCACACCAACGCCATCAACTCCTGTCCATGGCTGCCGGCTGCGCTGTGGTGCACCTCGCGCCTTGGTCGCTCGGGAGAACTGCGCTGGGCGCTGCTATTGGGGATGTGTCTGGCCCTCCAGTTCCTCGCCGGTCGCGACTATA
>JBDGZZ010000512.1:0-2569 GCA_039588335.1 Gemmatimonadota bacterium
GAGCTGTTTCTGCAACCGCTGTTTTCGGCCAACGACTACTCCAACTACAAAGAGTTCGATCAGCCGAGGCAGTTAGCCAAGAGCATCTACGGTGTCGACGTGGGAACCATCCGAGCGGAAGGCGAGGGCTTTGAGAAAAACATCTTCATCGACCCAGACGGGGACGGCCCCGCGGAAGAGTTGTCGCTCGCGAGCCCAACCTTCAACTTCCGCTCGCTGCGGGGGAATCTCGTGTTCCGCTGGGAGTACTTGCCCGGCTCCACGCTCTTTTTCGTATGGACCCAGGACCGGAACGCAACGGACCCGTTCGGCAACCTCGACTTTGGCCGCGACCTGGACGCGCTGACCGGCGCCGTCTCGAACAACATCTTCCTGCTCAAGGTGACCTACTGGCTGGGGATTTGAGCCGCCACACAACGAGCCTCGAACGACGGCGGCGCTGGTCGCGCTTCACGTTCACGTACCTGTCGCTGGGCGCGCAAACAATGCATCCCGCAACGCAAAGATTTCTCGTTGCGGAATGCGGAAATCCCCGAGCGACGTCTGCTCTGGTAGGGGCTCGGGTGCCCCGAGACTCTCGCCGCGGAGTGTCGCAGTACTAGCGGCCACCATCCAGATGCGGCGCGGGTTGGCGATGAAGCGGCAGTCGTTCGACACCCGGCCCCAGAGACCCACCGCTCCCACGTCGAGCAAGTGTCGCGCGAAACGTCCGGAATCGCTCCACAACCAGTTGCTAGCGACTGAGTATCTCGCCAAGATTGGAGGAATGATCCGGAACTTGCAGCGTCTGCGCTTCTTCAAAAGAGAGGCTCATTGGACCATGGGCTTTGAAAGGACACCATCAACATGAGGCCACCATCGATTTCGAGCACAGCTCTGGATCCTAAGGCGGTCGAGGATCTTCGGACCCGATTCCGTGGCTCGCTGCTGGTGCCGGGGGACGCAGGGTATGAGGACTCCCGCACCGTGTGGAACGCTATGATCGACCGCCGGCCAGCGCTGGTCGCGCGCTGTGTCGGCGTGGCTGACGTCATTGCGGGGATGAACTTCGCACGCGAGCACCGCATCACCCTCACCATCAAAGGTGGCGGGCACAACATCTCGGGCCTGGCCGTCGCGGATGGTGGGATGATGTTGGACATGTCGCCGATGAAGGGTGTCATGGTGGATTCGGATGCACGTATCGGTCGCGCGCAGGCAGGCTGCCTCCTCGGCGACGTTGACGGGGAGACGCAGATCCACGGACTCGCAGCAGTCTTGGGCTTCGTTTCGAAGACTGGCATCGCCGGCCTCACGCTCGGTGGTGGATTTGGATATCTGACTCGCCAGTACGGCTGGACCTGCGATAACGTGCGCGCAATCGAACTGGTGACAGCGGATGGGCGCCTAGTGCGAGCGAGCCACGACGAGAACGCCGACCTTTTCTGGGGGCTCCGCGGTGGGGGCGGCAACTTCGGGGTCGCCACGCGATTCGACTACGACCTCTATCCGGTCGGCCCCGAGATTGTGGGTGGTGCAGTTGCCTGGTCGTGGGAAGCGGCCCCCGAGGTGCTTGAGATGTACCGCAGGATGGCCGCAGAAGCCCCACGGGAACTGTCACTCGTTGCAGTGCTCCGCCTCGCACCGCCCGCGCCGTGGCTGCCCAGGGAGATTCACGGGAAACTCATTGCGGCCATCTTCGCCTGTTACACGGGGCCGGTGCAAGAGGGCGAGCGGCTCGTGCAGCCGATAAAGGCGTTTGGGAAGCCGGTCGGCGATGTGTTGCAGCGGCGATCCTATGTTTCGCAGCAGTCCATACTGGATGCAACACAGCCGAAGGGGCGGCGCTACTATTGGAAATCGGAGTATCTGCCTACGCTCGAGGCGGGGTTGCTCGAGAAGTGCATCGAATACGCGCGACAGCTGCGATCCCCGCATTCGGGCGTGGTCCTGTTTCCGCTTGGTGGTGCCCTCAACGAGGCCGCTGACGATCTGTCACCAGCAGGCAACCGCGATGCAGAGTACGTGCTCAACGTCACCGCGTCATGGGATTCGGCCGAGCATGATGACGCCAATGTCGCCTGGGCACGTGCCGCGTGGGCGGACATGCGCCGCTACTCGACCGGCGGCACCTACATCAACTTTCTAACCGAGGAGGAGGTTGGCGACCGCATCCACGACGCGTACGGGGACCATTACGAGCGGCTCGTGCAAGTGAAGACGACGTGGGACCCCGAGAATCTCTTCAAGGTGAATAAGAACATTTCCCCGGGCCCCATTTCGTAGCGGAGAAGTGGCTCAGTTCCGTCGTCGAGCCCGCGCTAGCGGAGTTGAGCTAGGGCCAAAAGCGGTGGCCATGGTCAGTCTTACCTCTGATTCATGGAACCTTCGCCGCTACTCCCGATCATCTCGACGACCGAGCGTGATCATCAGTTTTGGGCTACCGGAGGATTACTTGCGTGAGGGGCTTGACCGTATATCCCAGTTGATTACCACATTGCGTTAGGTGAAAGCTGGATACGCTCGCTTGGGGCTGCCTGCGGAACGCAGTCGAGTAGCGTGATTACTTGCACGGGAGACCTGGCAAGGC
>JBDGZZ010000513.1:0-2824 GCA_039588335.1 Gemmatimonadota bacterium
GCATCGATGGGGTGTTCGTCTGCCCCCACAAGCCGGCGGACGGCTGCATCTGCCGCAAGCCCCAGCCGGGGCTCTTTATGCAAGCGGCGCACAAGCTGAACGTGGACCTATCGCAGTCTGCTGTGGTATGCGATACGCTCTCCGACATCCTCGCCGCCCGCTCCGCCGGCATCACCGAGTGCTACCGGGTGTGCTGTGGCCTGCCCCTGGAGGACCCGCCTGCGCAGGCGCACCTCTACACGCTGGTGGGCACCCTGGCAGAGGCAGCGGTCGCCATCGTGGCGGGGGAGAGAGGGGAGTGACTGTCGTTTTGCCTGGCACCAGCCCCTATCTTGCCGGCCTCCACGAACCTGCTCCCAATGCAGTCATGCCTGCCGGCTGGATTCTATTCCTTTCCGAAGTGGGGCATAGCCCCGAGCCACACCCCGGCGTGGACTACAGCGAATGGGCCGATCAGGGCTATGGCACGATCTGCCGCTTGCAGTACCGCTGGGGCAATCAAGCAGGCACGTTGCCCAGGCCCGAACACCTTGACGGCTACGTTCAGCGCGTGCGCACACTGGTCGCCAATTCTCGCGGTTGCAGTCGGTGGATCGTGGGCAATGAGCCCGGAAACGCGGTTGAGTGGCCCGATGGTTGGCCACTTGAACCGGAATACGTTGCGTTCTGCTATGACCGTTGCTGGCAGGCCATCCATGACCTATCAGGGCACGAGTTTGACGAGGTGTTACTCCCACCCATTGGCCCCTGGAACGATGATACCGGCATTGGTTGGATCGAATACTTCCAACGGATGATGGCCGCGGTCGAGTTTCTGGACGGGTTCGCCATTCACGCCTACACACACGGCAGCGATCCCGCGCTCATTACGTCTGAGGCGATGATGAACCCGCCGCATCAAAACCGACACTATGAGTTCAGAGTCTATCGAGACTGGATGAAGGCGATCCCGATGCTTTATTGGGACTTGCCCGTCTATCTCACCGAGACGAACCAGGACGGACCCTGGCTCGATGAGCGCAACGGATGGGTGACCGAGATGTACCGCGAGATCAACGCCTGGAACCAGAGCGGATCGCAGGTGATCCGGTGCGCGTGCTTGTACCGATGGCCCCATTACGATGACTACTACATCGAGGGCAAGAGCAATGTCATAGCCGACTTTCAGGCAGCGCAGGCGCATGAGTACAAGTGGACAAACAAACTTGACCCACCGGAGGAGGATACATTGCTACTCAATCCATCGTTTGAAGGAGAATGGTACGAGCAGACGCCAGACGGGATCCTCGTACTGCCCGAGCATTGGCGCGCGGAGTACAGGGAGCACGATAACCCGTACAAGCGGCCCGAGATCAAGCCCAACCAGGAGTTCACAACGCACGGCCAGTGGAGCATCCGTGCCTTTCCGCCAGAGCATAGCAGGGGATTCTATGGCATCTATCAAGAGGTCGAGAGCCAGCCGGGCCAGTGGTACAAGTTCTCTGCCGATGTTCGACTAGAGAGCAAGCCGTCGGGCAGGTTGGCGGCATTTGCCGGCATTCAGCCCTGGGGCGCGTCCATCTTTGCGCGTCAAATGGTCTGGGGAGAAGAGACGCAGGAACAGCTCGAATGGAAGCGGGTCGAGGTCATCGCCCAGGCATTCGGTGGCAAGATTCGCGTGGCGATGGGCGCGGAAAATGAGTTCGCATCACGCAACAATACCACCTGGTGGGACAACGCCAAGCTCGAACTGTGGGAGTGCAACGGCACGGACCCCGAGCCGCCCGACCCCGAGCCGCCCACAGGCGAGTGCAAGCTGGACTGGGAGCGAATGGCAAAGCTGGTCGAGGCCGTGACACGGTTCGTCGTGAGCGATGAGCTGGACAAGTCGGCCTGGACGCGCAGCAAGCTCGAACAATCATGACCGACCCAGCGAGTACCACAAAAATGCGACTGGTTGCGCAGGACGTTGTGCAACACCAGGCCGAGGTGTGCGCTGTGAAGCTGGACAACTTTAACGAGAGCCTGCGCGCCACGGTAGAGACTACAAGGGCCAATGCAAAAGCCATCACGGACCTCGCGCAGACCGTTGCAGTGATGGCCGCCGCCGTTGTCCCGATGTCCGCAGACGTAAAGGAGCACGATAGGGAGATCGACCAGCTCAAACGCAAGCCAATCATTGCGTCATTGATCGTGGCTGCGATCCCAACGCTGCTGACTCTGTTATTGTTTTTATGGTTGAATTTCAAGTAGAGGAGGTGATACAGATGAAAGCATACCTGACGAAAGAGGGATGGGTTGGGCTTCTGACTGCGTTCGTGGCGTTCTTGAGCCTGGTCCTGGGGCCAATCCTGCCGGAAGGACTCCAAGAGATCGCGCCTTACATCTTGGGTGCCGTCGAGGCGATTGGGATGATCCTGATTTTTCTCCTTTCCAGGCAGACGACCAAGATGGTCGCGCGCCTGCGCAAACGCTAGAAACCAGGACGCGCCGGGGCCTACCGAACCCCGGCGCGTCACTTGGATTCTGGGTCCAAATCCTTCAAGCCCGCCCCCTTTCTGGCTATTGGATCCCGATTCGCATTTCATTTTCCATAGCCCTCCCTTCTCTACTCCGCCGGCGCCTTCCCGTGGTCCTGTAGCTTCACCCACGCGTCCCCCGGCGACCACTCTGTGTTACGGTTCCAACCATTGCCGAGGATGTCCAGCAGGGCCTGCTTGACGTGTCCCTGGTTTCCATACCCCGGCAGGTCAACCGCCAACTTGACGATGTTCCGGTGCGTCAGGTTGTTCGGTGGGGGCACGACCTCGACCGACGCAGCCTCATCCTCTTGCGCCTCCTTGTG
>JBDGZZ010000514.1:0-2563 GCA_039588335.1 Gemmatimonadota bacterium
AGCTGGGTTATCCGAGGCAGTGAAGCCGGCCCATCGCCAAGCTGCTTCCCTTGAGCCCATCGTCAACGCTGAGGGTGAACATCAGGCCGTTGCGCTGGTTGTGAACCTGCATCCGCAATCGATGGGAGTCGCGCAGGCCGACGAGCACTGGGGAGTCGTGCTCTAGGGACTGGGTTGCCCCCTCCTGAAGCCTCCGCACGCGCGTCCGTCGTTCTGTCGGTGCACCAGGATCGACAGTGTACAGCCAGTGCCGCCTTGGGAAAGCCGCTGCATCGTCAAAGCGCCAGCGGGTCTCCAAGGTGTCTCCCGGCCGGATGTCAATCGGCAGCTGCGTGCCATCAATCCCCATGAACCGCAATTCCGGTTGGCCCGAACTGCAGTAGATGTTCAACGAGAAATCCTCGCGTCGATGTGGCGATGGCCGGTAGAAGGCGTAGGCGTGAGCAGGTATCACCACCACCTCGTTGGTCAGAGGATCGGTGTAGACTTGCTCGTCGGAGAAGTTCCAGCGCCCGCCCCAGTAACTTTGCTGCTGGCCCGCAGCATGTTGCGGAGAAAGAGCTACGATCAAGGGGGCGGTCAGGGCGAAGCTAACCACACGCCCGAAATGAGCATAACGCATAGGAAACCTGATTGTTATGGGTCGCGCCTATCGGGCAGGGTACACGAAGAGGCGTCCGTGCTCAGAGACACGGGTTGGTCAACATAACCTCTTTCAAGCCGGCATGATACTGACCGGACATTCTGCAACGCCCGGCCCTCGGTCGGGCGCTCCTCTTTGATGGCCCGTTGATCCGGGCTCGGCCCCCGCGCGGAACGGTGGCCGTAGCGTCGGCAGGCTCTCCGACCATTCATGCCCCCACCCTAGAATGCTCGCCGATCCTTCTTCAATCCTCGCCGAGTATCGCCGAGCGTAGGTTCATGATCTTCTACGCGAGGGCCCCCTGGGGGGGGGGGCGTCCTTGGTCTCTTGGGAGCTTAGTATTGGGAGACGATGAGGAGTGCATAGTGCAGCGCGCCACTGTACGCTTATCGTATCGAGTTCGCGCAGACTCAGTCCAGAGCTTCCAGCCTCTCGCCAAGCTGGTCGCGGTGGTTCTCGACCCGGTACTCCACGAATTCGCTTCGGTGTCGTACCGTGCCCAGGTGACCGTAAACGCGTTCTACGAGCGCCGTACCGCCGTGGCCTAGCTCTCTGGCGACAGTGAACGGAGAGATCGGAGCGCCGTGATCCAGTGTCTGCAGGCGAGCAGCACAGTAGGTGTGCCGGAACATCTTTGGCCGTATATCACCTAGCCTCCAGCCAGCACGAGCAGCAATCGCGTCCACTGCCTTCCGAACGTCGTGAATCATTCCGCCCGTGCGCGGCGAGGGAAACATGAGGCCCTCGGGCATAGGCTCATCACGCTCGAACACATAGGCACGCAGGATCTTCTCAAGCTGTGGGAACAAGGGCACGACACGGGGCGTGTTCTTGGTCTTGAGCCTCCGCCAACGGTTGGGCCGGAACGTCACGGTCTTGCGGTCGAAGCTCACGTCACTGACTTCTATCCCCAAGACCTCGTTCAGACGTCCACCAGTAAGCAGGAACGTGGCGAGGAGCGGATGCATCAGTTCACCATGAACCGGGCTGAGCCTCACAGCGACCTCGCTGGGACGGTAGCGCCGGGCAGACTCCAGAAGCAGGGCAGCCTCGTGCACCTCAAGCCACTTAGCCTCTCCACGCCCTTGTTGCGGCTTGTCCATCATCCCAGCAACGGGGTTGTAACCAGGCGTCACCAAACTTTCGGACTGTGCTCGACGGTAGAGGTTTGACAGGCTGTTCAGATGTGCGCGGACTGTGCCTGGACTCAGGGTGCCACCGCGTGGAGAAGGCGTATCAAGTAGGTGGTTGGTAAAGGCCTGTAGGTGCTCGACCGTAATTGAGGAAAGCTGGCGATCAGCACCGAAAAACGAGATGGCGCGGCGAAGGTGGTGCTCTGATAGCTGGAGCCACCGTTCCGTAAAGCGTCCAGATCGAGCTTTCCTCTTCAGATGCTCGGCTGCGTATGCGGCGAGGGTGGCTTCCTGATCGTCATCTTCGCCGAGAAGAGCCTTATGCCGGCGTCGTCCTTGTAGTTCTCTCAGACGGTCGGCGAGCAGCGTCTCTGCGACGACACGATCTGTAGTAGCCACAGTCGCGCCGGGAGCAACGAGGGGCTCGCGCTTCCCACCGACAGCGCTGAAGGAGCGCAGATCCGCCCACCATCTGTTACCGCGCCTGAAGAGCCGAGACCGCGTGCCGTTGCGTGCCATGAAAACCTCCCGAGCAGCCGGAAATTCACGCTAACGACACAATTAATGTCACATCATGGAACGGAGGGCGCAAGCACAGAGAAAATGCCCTGCTATAAATACCGAGACGACCGCATCTTGCGTCAAAGCGGGCGACCGGGGTCGAACCGGCGACCTTCAGCTTGGAAGGCTGACGCTCTGCCAACTGAGCTACGCCCGCAAAGAAAGGCCCAAGCTCGGCAAGCCTTTCACTCCTCCTGTGGAAGCGGGCGACCGGTCTCGAACCGGC
>JBDGZZ010000515.1:0-2558 GCA_039588335.1 Gemmatimonadota bacterium
CAGTCGGCCCGATCCTCCTCGCCACGCTCGTGGCCCGGTGGCGACGAAGCCTCCTTCGCCCCGAGGCGCCGCTCATGCGGACGATGGCGGTTCATCTCGGATTGGGCATCGCATACGCGGTCACTTCGGCATTAATATCGGCGGCCGCAGTCGATCTGATCATCCAGCCTGGCGACACGTTCTGGAACGACTCCCCACCGGTCATCATTGCATACCTGTCCGTGGTGCATCTCATCTTGTATGTGGTACTGGTGGGCTTCCTCATGTGGACCGAGTCGATACGCCAGCTGCAGGAGAGTGACGCCAAGCTTTCACATGAAGCGGTCGTGCGGGCGCAAGCGGAAGTAAAGGCCCTCAGAGCGCAATTCAATCCCCACTTCGTGCTCAACACGCTCCACTCACTGATGGTATTGGTGCGAGAGGAGCCCGACGCTGCTGAGAGGGCCATCGAGGACGTCGGCGCACTGATACGGTATGCGTCGCGTCTTGAGAAGTGCGACCGAGATACCGTTCCGCTGCAGAAGGAAATCGAGATAGCGCAGCGGTACCTGGCGCTGGAGCGCCTCCGACTGGCGGACCGCCTGGCAGTATCGTGGAGGATCAGTTCAGATCCAGAGCTTTACTACGTGCCGTCGTTTTCACTTCAAAGCCTGCTGGAGAACGCAATCAAACACGGCCTGTCCCCCAAGCCGGAAGGGGGAAAGGTGCAGATTGGCATAGGCGTCAAGGAGGGACACTTCGTATTATCTGTGCAAGACGACGGCATGGGAGCGGACCCGAGAGATGTGGTGGACGGTGAGGGACGGGGGCTCGTTCTGTTGACCCGTCGCCTCAGCGCGCTGTATGGACCGGGAGCCTCCCTGACATGGAACACCGCCCGCGGGCGGGGGTTCTCGGTTCTGCTCGAGATTCCGCTCTCGAGCGCGGTCGACGAAACACTGGGTTACACCACCGCTCCACGAGCAGATGCGGTGCGGTCTCCCGCCGAAGGTGGGAGTCTCCCGTGAGCAACGACGACTCTCTCCGCGCGGTTAGAGCGATCATCTGCGAAGACGAACCGCTCGCCATCAGGGTCCTCCGCAAGTACCTGCGAGGCGTCGAGTGGATTCAAATAGTTGCGGAGGCGCGAACCGGGTCCGACGCAGTGCGCCTCATCCAGAAGGAGGAACCTGACCTGGTATTCCTGGACGTGCGCATGCCGGGCTTGACCGGACTGCAGGTTCTCAACGCGATTACGCACACGCCGGCGATCGTTTTCACAACTGCGTTCGATGAGTATGCGGTTCCAGCATTTGATGCGGGCGCCGTTGACTATCTCGTGAAGCCGTTCGGCGAGGAAAGGCTGCTGAAGACTCTTGATCACGTGAGGGTCAAGCTGTTGGGGGAGGGACTGGCCGCGCGTGACCGGATGGAACGGCGCAGACCGCAGTACGCCCCGAGGCTGTTTGCGCGGCAGCGAGGCAACATCATTCCGGTGCCTGTGTCCGAGATCGTTATGGTGGAAGCCGCAGCTGGCGGTGCTTCCGTGGTCACCAAGCGCGGAGTGTTCTCTCTCGAGGTGACGTTGGGTGAGCTCGAGGACCGGCTCGACCCGAGGGAGTTCGTGCGCGTCCACAGGAGCCACATAGTACATCTAGCGCATGTTGCCTCGATCCGGCCGTATGATGAGCGGCGGCTCATACTGCGAATGGCGGTCGGCAGTGAACTGGTCGCAAGTCGGCGGGGTTCGAAGGTGCTGCGTGAGTTGATGGGGTGAAGCCGATGCCCGTCACAGACGTGTTCCTCATGGTGCCACTCCGATCTGCACCTTTTCACGACAGGACACCATTGTGGCTCACGTCGTGGCGGGAGAGCACCGCCGCGTTGAACGGTAGCATGGTTGCGCCACAGCAAGCGCATCTGCGCACGCTCCGGAACGAGGCAAAGAGCGGTCGATTGGGAGATCACGTGGCCATGAAGCACAGACATCGAACGTCGTAACGTCTATTAGGTCTGTTCATAATGCTGACTGTAGGGGCGTGCTCGCGTTCGCAGCAGGAGCAAGGCCCCCCCCCAACCGGTGGCGGGGACCATAGCTATTGGAGCGTTTAACATCGGCTATCGCGTTGAGGGGTCCGGCGCTCCCGCCATGGTGATCGGTAGTTCGCTCTACTATCCGCGCGTCTTCTCCCGGAATCTGCGCTCCCATCTGCGCATTGCGTTCGTGGGCACACCCAAACAATTCCAGCCATCTTGCGCGCCTTGGACCTTTCGGACGATGTCACAATCGGCATGAACGATTACGACAATCTCTTTCTCATAATACGTGACGTCTCCTCACAGCCTGCACTTGTTCGGTTGCGGTTCGCAATGCCGGCTGTGGCTGGTTAACCTTGCGCGATGATACATTGATCGGACAGCAAGACGGCACACTCAGAGCCTCTTGATCTGGAGGTACACCCTGTTTCCGGGCGTTGTCAACTTAAGCGAAATCAACGGCGAAGAACGAGTTGCGTGGGTCAGAACATACCAGGGATTCGGGCGTTTTCCTTCTGTGCGTGACGTCCGAGCCGACAAGA
>JBDGZZ010000516.1:0-2544 GCA_039588335.1 Gemmatimonadota bacterium
CAATCGTCCTTTCCAAAAGACAAATCGTACTTTCCATTTTGAGAACCAAGTCGAACGAGAGGACTGGAACCTGTCGAGTCACGCGGGTAGTGTTGAACTATGCGATGGAAACTTTGTCCGGGGAGGCACATGTTGAACAGAAGGCGTACAGGCGGTTTGGCGATGATACTCGCGTTCGGGCTCGCGCTGGTCGTGACCGGTTGTGGTGAAAGCAACAGCTTGGTCGGCAGCGACGAGGGCAACGGAGGCAAGGTGCGATTCGTCCTCTCGTCCGGCACCGACGCTTCGGTGGAAGCGAGTGTGTCGGCACCGCTCGATCAGGCGGACGGTCCCGCGGCGACCGATGGGGATCGCGACGACAACCATTATCACGGTTTCTTCGAGTCGGCCAACGTGACGTTCTCGAGTATCCTGGCGCGCAACTTGGACGGCGTGCTCGTCAACGTGGAGATGGAGGAATTGCCGGTCACGGTGGACGTCGTGTCGTTGGAGGACGGCAAGGAGATAGCGTTGCCCGACGGGGACCTCCCGCCCGGGAGCTACGACCAGGTTGTCATCGTGATGACGGAGTTCGAGGGAGTGACCCGTAACGGCACCACCATCACCATCACCCCACCGGGTGGCGGTTGGACGGCCATCGTCCACCGTTGCGAGTTCACCGTGGATGAGAGCGGCGAGACCACGGTCAGCCTCAAGTTCGTCATCAATCGGTCGTTCTCGTGGCACGAGGGTCGCTATCACTTCAAGCCGCTCTTCGTTTGCGCGAGCGACGAGGACAGCTCGTCCTGAGAACGATCGGAAGTGCGCTCGACACGTAGCGTCGGGTGAGCTCCTAAGGAAAGAGCCCCAGGCATCCCGGTGATGTCTGGGGCTCGCTGTAAAATGCCTTGTCTCACTCGAGGTGATATTGCTAGCGGGCTGAAACGGACGCAGCCTTGATCACTGAGCACTACACATCCTGAGCACGCATACGGTTGGCGCGAACCCGGTCGGCCTCCCTTACCCCGTAGGTGCGTGATCGATAACTTTGGCGCTTCTCATAGTCGCACTCATCGACTCAGGAGGTCACCATGCGCCGTCTCACCGGTGGCTCATGGCCCGCTTTCTAACAGACGCCGTTGTAAGACGCCGCAGTGTGACGCCGTAGTAAGACGCCTGCCAGACGGTGAGACCGTTGGATCACTGGCAGTGATCCACCACGCCAAACGCTAGTACACCGCACAGTCAGGAGGCTGCCATGCGTACCCGTTCGTTGCTTTGCGCGATGATTGGCCTTGTGTTCGTGATCCTCGCATGCCAGTCGCCGAGCCCCGAGGAAACTCTTCCGCCTGGCAACGTATTGAAGTTGCAAGAGCTCACGTACACGGACATCGATCAGCTGGACCGCGATGAGTCCATCTTCTTCCTGACCTTTGGGAACCTGGAAGAACACGGACCTCACCTGCCGGTGGGCTCCGACTACTTTCAGTCGGTTGGCGTGAGAGATGGACTGGTCGCTCGCCTGGCTGAGTCGCACCCCGACTACACCTTCGTGCTCGTGCCTGTCGTGCCGCTCGGCGAGGGTGGTGCCAATGACCTGGCGCGGCAATTGGAGCACGTCGGAACGTTTGCCGTCCGCTTCGAGACGTTGCGCGCTGTGACGATCGACCTGGGCGCGGCCATAGCCCGCAAGGGATTCGAGAACATCTTTCTCATTCACAGCCACGGAACGACACTCCACAGCGTCGCTTTCAACGAGGCTGCCGCCTTCGTGAATGAGCGGTACGGTGTCCGGATGGTGAATATCACCAGCCTCGTTTTCGGAGAGGGTTTCTACAGCGACGCGGTGCTGGACGAACACCTAGGTGAAGGCTGGCAGACGGAGATCGGCCTGACCGGGCATTCTGGAACGGCGGAGACATCGGCCAATTTGTACCTGCGCGGCGATTTGGTGAAACCGGAGTACAAGGATCTCGAACCGTTCGTGATCACGGATCTTGCCGGTTTGTTTCTGATTCACGAGAGGTCAGGTTGGCTGGGGTATTGGAGCGACCCGTCAAAGGCGACAAGTGAGATAGGCAAGGGCCTGATCGACGACTTCGTCGAGCGTAGCTATCGAATCGCAGAGATGGCGCTGGCCGGCGAAGACCTTTCCGCGCTGCCGGTGTACCCCGATGCGTTTCCGGCGATGCCTGAAGCAGATGAGTACCTGGCGATCATGGAATCATACTACGCTGAACAGACGGCCGAGATCGACAACTGGCTGAGCAAGCGCGATACTGCCGCTGCTTCAGAGCGTTGAGGGGTTCGCGCTCGGGTTGTCGGTCGAGCTTTAGCTTCCAGCGTTGCAGCCCCGAGCGTCTCGCGGCGTTCGGGGCTTTCCGCCGCTTACCGTCTCTTTCTTACCGCCCCTTACCGTCCCTTACCGTCCCTTACCGTCTCTTTCCGTCCCTTACGGCATGAGTGTCGGGATTATGGGTTGCCACCTCACGTATCCCATCTATCTTGCAGAGGCTCCACACCTTGCCCCATTCCCTGGAAAAGACATCTAAATGAGCGATCAAC
>JBDGZZ010000517.1:0-2527 GCA_039588335.1 Gemmatimonadota bacterium
GTATCGGCGATCAGCCGACGCAGAATCAGCCATTGCAGCACTCCAGCGAGGATTGAGCTGGTCGTCACGGCGAGGTACGCGATCACGATGAGGTCCTCGGACGGACTCAAGGCCACGCCCATACGCCCGCCGACGCCGAACGCCACCGTGCTTGCCAGCACCCAAAAGACCCACAGTTTCATGGATTAGTCCTCCCGAGAACCTCAGCAAGTTGCCCGCGGCTACGACCAGCATTATGAGAAGAATCAGCATAGTCAGCACAAAGTATAGTCGTTCCAGGACAAACGAATGCCCCACAACCAAACTTGATGTGGGGCATTGCGTTACAGAAGACTGGCTCCCCGGACAGGATACATCTCGAACCCCCCTTACGGTACTGACAGAGGAACAAGCCGCTAGAATTCAGGAGCTTGAGCGGCTAGTCGCGTGACGGACTCGGGGCCACAGAACCGGAAGAGCAGGAAGGCAGAACCGAGTGGGCCTACTTTACCAACTCGATCTCGCCCGGTCGCCAGGTCTTGTCGTACCAAGCCTCCGTCGGACTATACAGCCTGAGGAGGCAGAACCAGCCCTTGCCGGGGATGGTCTGGATCCAGTTGGCCTCCTTGCCGGCAGGTGCCTTGGGCCCGAAGTAGACGTCGATCGACCCGTCTTCGTTCCTGGCCATGTTGTCGCGGTTGGAGTTCTTGCTAGGGAACCGCTGGTCGGTCTGCAGCATTGAGCGCGTCTGGTTGTCGTAGACACAGACCGAGACGAACTTTTTGGCAGGCAGGTCCTTGGGCAGATTCAACTTGTACGTCTTGCTGCCGTCAAGCGGGACACCGTCGGAGTCGAGGTACCCCCAGGCATACTTCGACCCTTTGCCGATGAGCTTCCAGATCATCGCAGGGCTGTTGAAGGTTGCCATGTAGAAGTACTGCGCCCTAGCGTCGAGGTTGCGGCCCCCGAGGCCGTGGTCCTTCAGGTACTCGTGTGAACCGCCGACGAACCCACGTTTCCAGTAGCTGCCTTCGTAGAGGAACGCGGACTTGTCTCGCTCATACCAGAACAGGGCTCGGACCGTGGCGTTTCCGAGCTTGGCGGCCTGGGTCAGGATCTTCTTCATCCGAGCGTCCGGTGCGAACGGCTTGCCCTTCTGTATGCCAATAGCGGCAAACGACCCGCGCAACCCCGGATCGAACATCTCGAGCGGCTCGCGATCCACAACGGAGTGGAGCTCCTCGAAGAAGCTGAAGTCGTTGGCGTGGACCGTGTTGAAGGCCCTGCCGGAGCCGTTGATGAACTCCATGGCCGGCGGATTCATGGCCGCGCTGAAGGGATAGATCTTCAGCCCGCTCCGGAATAGCTTGCTCGAGAAGTCTGGATTGCCGTCCTTCAGGAACCCGCGGATCAGTAGCCAGTTGACCCAACTCGGCGAACGGACCATGAAGTACTCCGCATCGGGGACGATGCCGGCGAGCTCCGTGTCGTGGTAGCCGGGAGGAAGCACCAGGTACTTGCCCCCCTCACCACGGTCGGGGCCGGGAGGGCCGAAGTTGGTGAGATACCGCGTGTAGCTGTCGACGAGGATGCCAGGGCCACTCCCTGCCGGAATCTCGACCACGATCGGCCCGTGCAGCTTGAGGTCGAGGAAGTTCGTGATGTACACCGTGCTCGCATTGCCGGTCAGGAACAGCGAATTGCTGTCCATCAGTTCATCGAAGATCACGACCTGGTTGCAGGTCTTCTGGCCGATCCCGAGGTGGCCGCGGTGCCCCCCCGCGAAGTTGGCCGCAGGCATGCCGTTCATGAAGGCTGCGATGCCACGGTTCAGATCTAGATTGTCGAGCAGAAGTTGAGCGGTCTCCTGGGTAGGGACCCCATCGGTCAGCGTCAGCGTGCCGACCTTCGTCTCAATCTGGTCGGGTGTCGTGATCGACTCTGGCGTTTCCTCGTAGGTCCTGGTTTCCTCCGCCGAAGCGGCGACCAGAACGCCGAACAGCAGGGTGAGGGCGGCGACGCCCATCCATGCCGGTCGTTTGTGGATGCTTATGTGCGCCCCCTTGAGATGGTGAAGCCACAATCCGAGAAGGACATCACAATCTACCCATACATTCAAGACCGACTGGTTTTCCAAGACCTGCGTAGGACTCGAACTCTGTTACTGAGCGCCGGCGTGCGAGTTAGCTGCTTCGCGGCCAAGGCTGATGGTAGTTCCCAGCAATAGTCGAACGACTAAGCCCTTCCACGACAACGCAGAAGGGCTTTGATCAAGAACTGGCTCCCCGGATGTAACAGTATTCGATCCCACTGGGAGCAGGCTGAGACCGAGATCTGGTTCCGGATCGTGCACGTCACCCTCGATGGCTCCAACGGGAGATCGGTGGCCACCTACCGCGAACAGACCGTCGAGATCGCCCTCGGACCCGAGGGGGCCTTCGAACACGGCAACGTGGGCACTCTGACACGACGTGTTCCCTCCGACCAGGTCGTAGTCGCCACTCCGGCCCGCCGGCACAGACCGAAGCCACCCAAGGAACCAAGGACT
>JBDGZZ010000518.1:0-2525 GCA_039588335.1 Gemmatimonadota bacterium
AGATTTCCCGTGTTGCGTGACGGTGAGCTGATCGGGGTCGTCACCGATCGTGATCTCCGTTCGGCGGCGCCGTCGCAGGTCATCAGCCTTGATGGTCAGGAAAGGCAGCTGATGCCCGAGCTGCATTCTTTGCTTTCCGATATCAAGATCAAAGACATCATGTCCCGGGATGTGGTTACCGTCGGCCCCGGGCAAACCATCGTGGCGGCCGCAAAGCTCATGCTCGAGCACCGCGTCTCCGGGCTGCCAGTGGTGGAGTCCGGGGGCGGGCTTCTGGGAATCATCACGGAGACGGACATCTTCAAAGTCCTGGTCGATCTCTCGGGCATCTCCTCGGGGAAGACCGCGTTCGCGTTCGATCTCGAAGACGTTCCCGGCTCGATCAAGGAGGTGGCGGACTCCATCCGAGCACATGGCGGCCGCGTGGAGAGCATCATGACCTCCCACGCCCTGGCAGAGCCCGGATTCCGCCGCGCGTACATTCGCATCAGGGACCTTGCCCCCGAGACTCTGCAGACCCTCGAGCAAGAGCTGAAGGAGCGGTTCGACCTCATCTACATGATCCAGGATGGGGTCGACGCTTCCTAGCCGCCCACGCCGCACGGCGACAGCGATCGCCGCCAGGCGTGCCCGAGCTTGCCAACGCATTCCACGGCGCCGCAAGCGCGACGAAGGAGCGTGACCGTGGGACGACCGATGTGGTTCGTGAATCTCGTCAAGAAGTACTTCCCCAGTCGTTTTTTGCTCGCCAAGCTCACGAAGGTCCCCCTCGTCGGTGGGATGATCGATTACGGCCTCTTCGACGGCGACGACATCATCTACCTGCCCAAGGACGACGTGATCGAAATCAATGAGCCCATCCCCAGACCGGAAGACACGGTGCTGCCTTCTCGGGTGCTGGAGCACTTCATCGAACAGGCCAATCACCACTGGATCATGGATTTCTGCATCTGTCGCGATGCCAGCCATTGCCGGGATTATCCGATCGAGCTGGGCTGCCTGTTTCTGGGGGAGGCCGTTTTGGACATCAACCCGGCGCTCGGCCGTCTGGTGTCGAAAGGAGAAGCGCTGACCCACGTGCAGCGCTGTCGCGAGGCCGGGCTGGTGCATCTGGTCGGGCGCAACAAGCTGGATACGGTCTGGCTCGGGGCCAATCCCGGCAACAAGCTGCTCACCATCTGCAACTGCTGCCCGTGTTGCTGCCTTTGGAAGATGATCCCCTACATCGATCCCTCGATCGGCAGCAGGGTCACGAAAATGCCCAGCGTCATGGTCACGGTGACGGAGAACTGCGTTGGCTGTTGCCTCTGTGCCGAAGGCGTGTGCTTCGTCGATGCCATTCGCATGCAGGAAGATCTGGCCGTCATCGGCGATGCCTGTAGGGGTTGCGGCCGCTGTGTGGAGATCTGCCCAGCAGAAGCCATCGAGCTTTCATTCGACGAAGATTCGTTCATAGGCGAATCAATCGACCGTCTGTCTCTCCTGGTCGATGTCTCCTGAGCATCGACCGCTGCCGGAACCGGACGGCTCGAGGGACGGGTGGCGGCCTGTTCCATCGGCTTCCGGACCATTTCTTTCAAATCGAAGGATTCGATAGATGTTGCTGGAAAATTACCGATTGGTGTCCATGCCTCCAGCCAGTTGGGCCTGCTTCGTCCTGGACCAGGAGAGATGCAACGGGTGCGGCCGTTGTGTGAGCTCCTGCCCGGTCCAGTTGCTCATGTTGGACGACAAGAAGGCGGCATCCAATGACCGATATGACGTCTTCAGATGCCTCACCTGTCAGAATTGCGCGGTTGTCTGCCCGGAGGATGCCGTGACGATCGTGAGGGATTACCGGGTTCCCGAGGGTTTCTGGAAGAACGCGCACCTCTTCTCCGGCGGGAAAACGCTCCCCGCACCCCTGGGAAGATCAAGAGGAGAGGACTTCGAAGACTACAAACACGAGTTGACCGAGACGGAGAGGGTCATCTACCAGCGCCGGAGCAATCGGCTGTACAGGAAGAAGAAGCTGTCTCCCGAACTGGTCGAACGGATCATCGAGGCAGGACGCTTCGCGCCTTCAGCCGGCAACAACCAACCCTGGAAGTTCATCGTGATCCAAGACGCGGAGGTGCTGAACGAGATCGATCGAAAGTGCAAGCAGACCTTGAGATTCTTCAGCAAGTTGTGCATGCCCCGCGCCTGGCTCGACAAGAAGACGCCGGGAGACAAGACGGCACGTCTGGTCGCCTGGCAGAAGATCCTTCTCTGGATCCTGGTGAGGTTCGTCGGGGGAGATGCCGATCAACGCGCCCACGGCGGGCTCAACGCGGTGACGAGCGACCCCGATTACCACACGTTCTTCAAAGCGCCAACTGTCATCCTCTTGCTCGCGGACAAGCGTGCGATCGGAGGAACGGAGCTGGATGTCGGAATTTGCGGCCAGAACATGGTACTCGCGGCTCACTCATTGGGCCTCGGTACCTGTTACGTCGACCTCATAACGAAAGCGCTCAAGAACGACCGCAAGTTCCGGCGGAAGC
>JBDGZZ010000519.1:0-2523 GCA_039588335.1 Gemmatimonadota bacterium
TGTCGGCTCATCACATCCTGGGGCTGGAGAAGGTCCCAAGGGTTCGGCTGTTCGCCGATTAAAGTGGTACGTGAGCTGGGTTCAGAACGTCGTGAGACAGTTCGGTCCCTATCCTCTGTGGGCGAAGGAGATTTGAGGGGAGCTGTCCCTAGTACGAGAGGACCGGGACGGACGAACCTCTGGTGTACCTGTTGTTCCGCCAGGAGCAGCGCAGGGTAGCTATGTTCGGTCGTGATAAGCGCTGAAAGCATCTAAGCGCGAAACATACCCCAAGACTAGATCTCCCGTGGCTTAGCCACCTAAAGGCTCCTCGTAGACCACGAGGTCGATAGGCCGGAGGTGTAAGAGCAGTAATGTTCTCAGCCGACCGGTACTAATTAGCCGTGCGGCTTGGCCGGCATTTCTTGTTCGTTCGTCGCACCCATCTCTTCCCTCGGTTGTCGAGGTAATTGCGCTGCGCTCGTCACCAGGCCAACCAAGCTGACCGTGTGGTCTTGACCCATGTTTCGGCGCGGCTGAAGGCGTCCAGCGCATATCTTGATTCGAAACCGGACCGTGACAGAACGGGCCGGAATTGATAGAATTGTTCCGTATTCGCTCGATCGGTAGGTGCAGGAGTTTCCGGCGGTTATGGCGGAGGGGTCACACCTCTTCCCATTCCGAACAGAGTAGTTAAGCCCTCCAGCGCCGATGGTACTGCACTTGAAAGGGTGTGGGAGAGTAGGTCGCCGCCGGGATTTTTGAAGAGGCCGGAGCCAATTGGCTCCGGCCTTTTTTTGTTATCCAGCCCGATCAGCAAAAGTGTTTCGGGATAACTAACCCTCGTTTAGCAATGGCAAAACACCTCGGCCGCTGTTTTTTCCTGAATTTCTACGCCGCTCGATGATAGGATGTTCGCGCCTTTGGAAGCACTTTGCAGGGAGAATATGCGAACGCGCGGAGGGAACGACCATGTGGAGATCAACATTTCGGCAGCGAGCCCTGTTTACCACCCTGTTCTGTGCGCTGACCCTTTCTTTGATGGCCACCGCCGGCACAGCCCAGTTGATCGGCCCGACTCCGTACGTACAGCTCTCCGACAGCCCATTCGATGGCATGACCTTCAGTTATTTCCATGTCGACAACATGGAGGATGGGGCGCTCAACACACCGGGGGTGAGTGCGTCGACCGGCTCCGTGATCGCTCCGGGCGGGATCACCGATTCGGTGGACGAAGATGACGGGACCGTCGATGGCTCCGGCACCGGTGGGTACTCCTTCTTTAGCGGCAATGGCCTCGGGGGCATCCAGTTCACATTTGATGCCGGGGTTCTCGGCCAGTATCCCACCCACGTCGGGATCGTCTGGACCGACGGGACGGACGACATCGAGTTCGAGGCCTTTGACGCCGCTGACATTTCGCTCGGCAAGCTCACGGGCACGCACGCCGACGGCAACTTCGCTGGTGGAACTGCCGAGGATCGCTTCTACGGCATCGTCCACATGGCCGGCGTGAAGTCGATCGTCATCAAGAACAGCGTTCCCAGCGGCGGCGGCGGCATCGAGGTCGATCACATCCAGTATGGAGCGGCCGGGGAAACACCCGAATCGAAGTATTCGCTCATCTACAACGGGACCATCACCCCGATCTTCCCGGTGACCACCAAGTTGCCCACCGTTGAATACTACTCGTATGACAATCCCGCGATGTCCTCGGCCAACACGGGTCTCGAGAAGAGCAACTCGGCCCGATTCTGGATCTACGAGGATCCCGTCACTTTCGAGCTGAGCCTCTTCGTCGTGCTCGATGCCGCGGATGACGGCAGTGGTGGAGCACTCAGCCTGGGCGTGTCCGGGGCCCCGGCCGGCGCGTCGATCCTGGTACAGGACGATCCCACCGATGCTCTCTCCTGGAGCGCGGCGGGCGGATCTGGCACTGCCAAGTGGGGCTGGGATGAGTGCTGCACCGACGGATGGGTCGTCGGGCCGCTCCCGGGCGCCTGGGACATCGTTCTCTCCCCTTCCGATGCCTCCGGCATCGAACGGTTCGAGTTCGTCTCTACGGGTACTTCTGCCCCCGAGTTCATCCAGCTGCCGATGGATGGGAGTTTCACCATCCGCTGCCAGGCGGACGAAGTCCCCTCGGTGGGATCGTGCCCGCGGGGCCCCGGCTTCTGGAAGCAGCAGTGTGCGCAGAAGGGCAATGGCAGCACCAAGTACTCGCGCGACGAGGTTGAGATGATCGCGGAGTGTGCGGACGAGAACTCCGATTACTTCGATTGGGGCGAGGGTGCTTTTGGAGGCTTCTGTGAGGCGATCGATCCTCCGAAGCCGATGAGTCAGGAGAAGCAACTCAAGCGAAAGTTCGCCACCATGCTGGCAAACATATGTGCGGGCGAACTCCAATTGATCGCGGCCAATGGCAGCATCGTCTCACTCGATCGGAACGCCGCGATCGATTGCGATGGTGTCAGCGCGGATACAGTGGACGAACTGATCGATGAGATCGACGACGCTCTCGAGGCCGGCAGCTCCTCGGAGTAC